>NZ_JBGOOM010000001.1:0-527255 GCF_041439575.1 Vibrio sp. 5S239
ATTAAAACGCTTTTATCTCGAACAAAATTTAACCACGAAAGGTCAACACGCCCTAATCAGTGCCAAATAAGAAGCACAAGGAAGCAAAGATGGAGACAAACACATCCCATGAGCAAGTAGTAGACGCACAAGCTTATCAGCAGCTTGAAGCGATACTGGCTCAAAAAATAGAAACAGAACGCATTGTCACGCAAGAGGCAAAGCGCTTGGCTTACGGCACCGATGCGAGTTTTTATCGCTTGGTGCCGAAAATGGTTCTAAGGCTCAAGAACTTAGACGAAGTGATATTCACCATTCAAAGCTGTCGTGAACTCGGTACCCATTTTACTTTCCGTGCAGCAGGCACCAGTCTTTCAGGACAAGCCGTTTCAGACTCTGTACTCATCACACTGACCGACGACTGGCGCGGCCACGAAATCGTAGACAACGGCAATCAGATCATTCTTCAGCCCGGTGTGATTGGTGCTGATGCCAACAAATACCTTGCCCCTTTCCAACGTAAAATCGGCCCAGATCCAGCCTCTATCAACACCTGTAAAATCGGCGGTATTGCCGCGAACAACGCCAGCGGCATGTGTTGTGGTACTGCGCAAAACTCCTATCGAACCGTCGAGAGCATGAAAGTCGTGTTGAGCGATGGCACTCTGCTCGATACCGCAGACAGTGCTAGCGTTGAAGCGTTCAAACAATCACACAAAACGCTGTTTGATGGCATTGTTGATTTACACAGGCAGACTAGCTCGAATCAAGAACTGGCAGACAGAATCCGCCACAAGTACCGCCTCAAAAATACCACTGGCTACGCGCTTAATGCATTGGTCGATTACCACGACCCAATTGAGATCATCAAACACCTGATGATTGGCTCAGAAGGCACGCTAGGCTTCATCGCAGAGATCACCTACAACACGGTTATCGAACACCCAAACAAAGCTTCGGCCCTGTTGGTGTTTGCCGACATAGAACAAGCAAGTAAAGCCGTTACTACACTATCAAAAACGCCGGTTGCTGCGGTGGAATTGATGGATGGCAGAGCACTACGTTCAGTCGCGGATAAGCCGGGTATGCCTGCCTTTATGTCGAGCCTAAACTTAGAAGCCGCGGCTATTTTGGTTGAGTCACACGCCAGCTCCCAGCAGGACTTAGATTTACAATGTAAATCAATTTTGGACGCATTAACTGAATACACGATTGTTGAGTCGGTGCCTTTCACTTCTGATCCAAAGACAGTCGCGACTCTGTGGGGCATTCGTAAAGGCATGTTCCCAGCGGTTGGCGCCGTGCGTGAAGTGGGCACAACCGTTATCATTGAAGACGTGGCTTTCCCTGTCGAAAACCTTGCTAATGGTATTAGAGAGCTGCAAGAGTTGTTCGATAAATACGACTACAGTGAAGCGATCATTTTTGGTCACGCACTCGAAGGCAACCTGCATTTTGTGTTTACTCAAGGCTTTGATAGCCAAGAAGAGATCGACCGTTACGGCGGATTCATGGATGACGTTGCCGAGCTAGTCGCTGTGAAATACCAAGGTTCTTTGAAAGCGGAACACGGCACTGGCCGCAACATGGCGCCTTATGTTGAATTGGAATGGGGCAAAGACGGCTACGCCTTGATGCAACAGATCAAAGCACTGTTCGATCCAGAAAGGCTGCTCAACCCCGGCGTTATCATCAACGACAACCCGAATTCACACATCACAAATTTGAAGCCAATGCCTGCTGCTGACGACCTTGTCGACCGCTGTATCGAATGTGGCTTCTGTGAGCCTGTTTGTCCGTCTCGCACGCTGACTCTATCACCTCGCCAACGTATTGTGTTGTACCGAGAACTGCAACGCCGCCGAGCTGCGGGTGAAGAAATAGAAGCAAGCGAGCTAGAGAAAACCTTCGAATACCAAGGCATTGATACCTGCGCGGCGACAGGCTTGTGTGCCGAGCGTTGCCCAGTCGGAATCAACACCGGTGATTTGATTAAGAAGCTTCGTATTGCCAAGTACGAGAAATTTACGCCAATCGCTAAGTGGACAGCGGATCACTTCTCGATCACCACCAAGCTGACTAAGGCTGGCCTCAAAACCAACCAAGTGGCGAGCAAAGTATTAGGCGCAAATACCGTCGGAAAGCTAACCAACGGCCTGCGCTCTATCACCAAAGGTGCGACACCGGTGTGGATGCCAGAGATGCCACAATCCAATAGTCACTCGCTAGCCTCATCACCAGTGATGGCAGAAAACTCAAGCAATCATAAGAAGGTGGTTTACCTCCCTTCGTGTGCGAGTCGAACCATGGGACAACAAAGCGATGCGGGCGACCAACGTCCTCTAACGGAAGTGACCATGTCTTTGCTTAACAAAGCCGGATTTGAGGTTATTCTGCCGAAGAAGCTCGATGACCAATGTTGTGGTATGCCTTACGACAGCAAAGGCATGACCGACTTAGCTCAATCGAAGGCTCAGCAGTTGGAAGAAGTGCTATGGCAAGCCAGCCGTCAAGGTGAATACCCAGTACTAATGGACACCAGTCCGTGCGCCAAACGCAGTATTGAGCAATTCACCAAGCCATTAGAAGTACTAGAGCCGACAGGGTTTGTGAACCAATACCTGCTTGAGCACCTGACACTTGAGCCGTTGCAAGAAACCGTGATGCTGCATGTAACTTGTAGCTCTCGTCGAATGGGTTTGGAAGGCGCGATGTTGAGCCTTGCTAAAGCCTGTACCGAAGAGGTCATCGTTCCTGAACATATTCAATGCTGTGGTTGGGCAGGTGATAAAGGCTTTACCACACCAGAGCTAAATGAGGCGGCAGTACATCCACTCAAAGAACAAGTGCCGAGCAACTGCACTCGTGGATTCAGCAACAGCCGAACCTGTGAGATCGGTTTGTCACATCACAGTGGCATTCCGTATCAATCAATCTTGTACTTGGTTGACGAAGTGGCGCAATAGCCCCATTCATACTGCGAGCGACGTGCTCTAGCTTAAAACGAAAAATGGCAGCCCAATCAGGCTGCCATTTGTTTATTCGATTTCAAACGTGCTACTGAGCTAACAGTTAGAGAGCTAAGCGCATCAACTCTTCTGGCGAGTAGTGTTCTGCTTCTGCACCTTTGGCGATTAAGTCGATCACTTGAAATTCGCTCATGTCACCAAACTCTTTGGTTAAGTAATCACGAAACGCTTTCTCGTTCGGCCACTTACCTCGCACGATGTAGCCCTCTTCTTTATCGAAATCTTCCGTCTCAAAGAAAGAAAAGTCAGTCATACCAATATTGTGGCAATACAAAACAAGATACATGTTGAATCCTTAACGCTGAACACTTAACTAAGCTGAAAACCGATCGACAACCGATCCGAAAGCCAATTTAAAAAAACAGGCTCAAGGTTACAACATAAATGCCAAATCGAACACTCTATCGAACACCCAATCAAGGACTTAAGCAACCTGCACTTTTTCGTTAATCATCAAACATCATGTTGATAGCCGCGCCTAACAGAATCAACCCAACAATTGGCCCCATGACTGCCAATGGCGCGCGTTCAATGTAGGGCAAGTTTTCTGCAATCATCAAACCCCATTCCGGTGCAGGCGGTTTCGAACCTAAACCGATGAAGCTTAGCGAGGTCAGGCTCAATGTGATTACTGGCAGCCTCAACATCGCGTGTCTCAGCAAAGGTGGCAATACATAAGGAAGCAAGTAGAAACGGAAGATTCGAAGCTTGCTGGTACCCCACAATGGCGCGAGATGCGTATAAGGTTGAGCCTTTGCTTCCACGATTAAGCTTGAGCAGTGCGCCGCTAATGGCGCCCAAGATACCAATACAATCGCGATTAATGCACTGTTCGGATTCATCCCCGTTAAGCCCGCAACCAACAGGCCTGCAATAATGTAAGGAATGCCCTTAGTGATCTCGATAAGGCCTTGGCTAAAGCGGGTATTAAAACCCATGATGATGCCCGTCACCAAACTCAAAAACGTCGCCACGATACCGGCTTGGAAGGTCGCGACCATACCTGAACCGATTCTCGCTAACAGATCTCGGCCAATGCCGTCCGCACCCAATGGCGCTTGCCAACTAGGGTCCGCTAAGCGAGTAAACTGACTGGTGTATGGGTCACGAAATGCAGCCCAAACTACGATAGCAATTAGGAATGAGAAAATCGTAAAAGTAGTGACACGTTTAGCTCGGTTCTGGGTAAAACGAAACGAAGAGTGGCTGCTAATGAGCTTACCGCTTTTCAGACTGTGACCCAGAATCAGCTGTTGAACAAACAAGCTCATGCTGCTCACAGCAATTGAAAACAGTAGCAGCACCAGCAGGCCGCCTTGCAGCATCGGCAAGTCTTGCGCCTTAGCTGCGCCTAGAATCATGCGCCCGATACCCGGAATCGAGAAGATAAGCTCAACCGCGACCGCGCCACCAGTCAAACCAATCACGTTCATCGCGATTTGTGGGATCAGGCTGCTCAGCGCTCTTTTCAGCGCAAAACGAATAATTTGGTTGGAGTGAACGTTGGCACTGAGCCAAGTGATCACCCAAGGTTCATTTAAAACGCGTTGTAAACTGTCTCTGAGTAGGCTACTAAATAGGCCACTAGCGGGCAGTGCGAGCGCTAAGCTCGGTAGCCAGATATCTTGCCAACTTTGCCAACCATACGGTGGCAGCCAACCTAACCAGATTGAGAACACCAGTATTAATACCGAGGCCACCACGTACTCTGGCAACGATATTAATACGGTGCTTAAACTGCTGTAACTCTGCCCCAGTTTGCCCTTCTTCCAACTGCGTAAGGTAGCAAGTAAGCCTGCACCACACAGTACGAAAGTCATCACAAGTGCGCTCGACATCAGAAACAGAGACGTCGACGCTGTCTTTTGAATACCTAATGCAACTGAGGAACCATCAATCCATGATTTACCTAGATCACCTGAAAAAGCACTTCCGACCCAGTCGATTAGGCGCTCAATGGCTGAACGGTCAAGCTGAAGATCAGCACGTACCGCCGCTAAAGCTTCAGGCGTAAGCAGGTGTTGTTGCCCCGCCCTAGCCCGAAGGATGGATTGACTTGGGTCGATGCCTGCAATGTCAGGCATCAAACCAACAAGAATCACCACCACAATCAGTGAGGCGATTCTTGATAGCCAAGGCGTCAAGATAAATAGAGTTCGACGCAGAGTCTCAGCAGATAACATTTGCTTAGTTAGCCTGTGTTGCCGGGTTAACTTGTGTCGTTTGATCAACCAAGCGACGTTCACTTGGGTCACGAACGACATTGCTTACACGCTCACTTTCACCTTGAATCACACGTTCGTGAAGCAGTGGAATCGCAGCAAAGTCGTTCAAGATTTTTTGCTCAGCTTCGATGATCGCTTGCTGACGCAGTGCACCTAGTGGTTGTAAGTCAGCGTGAGTCAGTGCTTGGTCGACTTCTTGAGAACAGAATTGACCAAGGTTGAATGAGCCCTTACAGCCAAAGTCACTCATCATGTAAGCCACTGGGTCACCAGAATCTAGAACCGTTGCACGAGAAAGGATGAACGCATCAAACTTGCCTGACAGTGCATCATTTTCAATCTGAGCATATTCACGAATATCCAGCTCAACCTTGAAACCAGCCGCTTCAAGTTGTTGTTTCAGTAACGCTGCCACTTCTGGAAGCTCAGCACGGTCGGTAAAGGTACCGATAACAATGCTTTCTCCGTTCGCTTTTAGTGTCTTGTCGACTGCCTGACCTTCAGGTCGAATTGGTTCAGCCCAAGCAAGTGCAGGACCTAATAGACCTTGTGCGATATCCGCGTGGTTTTCATAAACGGTATTCACGATTTGCTCACGGTCTACCGCAGCAGCCGCTACCTTACGCAAGTTAATATCGCTGAATACGCCTGACTTGTTGTTTAGGTAAAGCGTATTGGTACGAGGCATTGCCACTTCATAAAGTAGGTTCGGATCAATGGTCGCGATTTGTGAAACGGGCACTGCTTCAACGATGTCTGCCGTGCCTGTTCTTAGAGCTGCAGCACGAGCAAAACCGTTAGGAACGTATTCTGCAATCACAGATTCAACTTGCGCTTTTTCACCCCAGTAGCCATCGAAACGTTTTAGCTTCGAGCTGGTTGTACCGTTAATTTCAGTCAACTCAAACGGGCCCGTACCTGCACCCATTGGGCTAACGCGGCCATCTTCTTGGTAAGCACTGGCTGCTAGGATCGCCAATTGAGGGCTTGATAAACGGCTTGGTAAAAGAGGGTCATCAAAGCTGGTCTTGATCTCTACGCGGTAGTTGTCCATCGCTTTCACTTCGAGATCGACACCATCTAGGATACGTGGCTTAGGTGCCGCTTCCAGCGCTTTCTGCAGAGAGTTCACAACAGACTCTGCCGTTAATGTAGAGCCATCGTGGAATTTAACACCTTGGCGAATCGTGAACTGCCAAGTCAGTGGATCAAGATGTTTCCAATCAGTCGCCAACATAGGTTGTGCTTCTGAGGTTGGGCTCAGGTTAACCAGAGTTTCAGCCGTGCTCCAACGAGATAGCTTAAAAGCATCATCAGAAAGTGGCGATAAGCCGGTTCTTGGCGGTTGCATCATCGCAACACGAATTTCAGATTTGACCGCCACATCGCTCGACTCTGGTTGAGAGTCAAAACAGCCCGTCAAAGGCAGAGCCAACGCAAGCGCGCAAGCCAGTTTGATTGAATTAAAACGCATAGTTATTTTCTCTGTAGCTGTATTTTTTAATAAGATGTATTTCGTTAATAAATAGGGTTGTGTTAACAAGTAGATTTCGAAAGAGGCTGAGACTCGATCAGCATCTGAGTTGCAGGATGAGCAGGTTTACTCATCACTTGATCGGCCGGTCCGTGCTCGACCATTTCACCATGGTCGAGAACCAGTATTTCTTCACAAAGAGCTTTTGCCGCACCGAGATCATGCGTAACCAAAATAAGGCGCATATCACGCTTCTTTTTCAATAAATTAACCAAGTCCAACAACCTTTGGCGATTCACCGGGTCAAGGCTGGCAGTAGGTTCATCGGCCACCAGCACTGCGGGTCTAACGACAAGAGCCCGAGCAATGGCCACACGTTGAGCTTGACCTGTAGAAAGCTGATTAGGTTTCAGTAAGAGCAAACTGGCAGGCAATCCAACGTCTGAAAGCGCCTCTTCAATGATGGCTTCATGATTACCCGAAACATCTAAGTTGCTTAGCGGTTCGGCTAAGATCTGTCGAACGGTATAGTAAGGGTTGAGGCTAGTGTGGGGCTCTTGTGGCACCAATTGAATCAAGCGACACACCGTTGCTTGCGCTTTGCTATCGCGAATTGGGAGCGAATAACCGAACAAGTTTATTTGACCAACGGTTGGCGATTTAAGGCCAAATAGCAGTTCAATCAACGTTGATTTCCCCGCACCAGAACGCCCAACAATAGCTAAGCTTTTGTCTTCAACCTTAAGGTCAATGTTCTGTAGCGCTTTAAACGCCTTTCCACCCAACCAACTTGGTACGGAATAGTAGTGAACACTCACATTGTCGAACTTAATCTCTGTCGATGTTTGTGTGTCTGAATCAATCACTGGCATTGACGATGAGACTTCTGAGTTTAGTGATAAGGTCGAGCTCATTCGATTAAGTCTCTCAATGAACAACAGAAAGCGTGAGAGCTTGATTCAAGCGCGTGTTTCGGTGCACCATAAGCCACCACACCGCCATCATCGATCACCAATAACTTGTCACACGCTAAGGCGCTGTGCAGGTCATGTGTAATCAACAAGCCACCGATTTGTCGCTGTTTAACATTGTCTCGAATCAGCTTAAGTATCTCTTGCTCTGTCACCGGATCTAACGCGCTAGTCGGTTCATCTGCAATGATGATATCGGCGTTACTCAGCAAGCCAATCGCAATACAAATCCGTTGACGTTGCCCTCCCGAAATTTGGCTCGGATATAACGGCAATATGGTTTCAGGGTTAGGAAATCCAAGCTGCACTAACAATTCAATGAGTTTGATCTTGTCTTGTGATTTAAGCTTAGTGCGCGTCCCCGTCAATGCCAAACTGAGTTGACCTTCAATGGAAACCAGAGGATTTAATGCTTGAAGCGCATCTTGAAAGATAACTGCGGGGCGCTGTGCTGCAGTTCTTTGCAACATCGGCAAACCACACACAGCTTCACCAGATAGAGAAATATGACCTTCAGCCTCAACGGTCTCTGGCATAAAACCCGCGATCGCGCGTGAAAGCATCGACTTACCAATCCCTGAAGGGCCCATGATCGCCAACAATTCTCCTCGATACACATCGAAATGAATATCTTGAAAAAGTGTTTTCGAAGAGGTTTTGATCGTTAATCGGTCAACAGACAAAAGTGGTGCTTTCACGCAGATACTCACAAATAGATGTTATAACATAACAACTCTATCATTTGGCTGAGGTGATGAAAAGCGAACATTGAACTAGATCGCATTTTTTGCTGTTTTATTGACCGGCTCTAATCAGTCATTAGATAGAAAAAATGCGCTCACTAAATTTATTGAGCATAAATAGTAAAGCGCTTTCATAAAGTCTTAGAAGTGGCGATGGTCGTTCTGAATTAATGACACGCTGCTGACGCATCTTCTACTAGGTAACACTTCTGTTTAACCTGTGAGATGAACGGATACAGGAATGCGATACGCCCAAGATAGAACAGAGTAAACGCTAGCCACAACCCATGATTGCCCCACGCTCCGACCGCAAACGCTTGAACAGCCAAGAACACCAATAAAGTAGCGATACTAGAATCTCGAACCGGACGCGTGGTTCCTGTTCCAGTAAAGATGCCGTAAACCGTTAAACCAAAACCAGCCACCAGCGGGAACACAATCAGCCACGAAGCCATCTCTTGATACAAGGCGACCAACGTCGGGATATCGGTAAACAAGAAAACAATGTTGTCTTTAAATACCAAGGTCAATAACGTTAACGCAGCAATAAAACAGGCTGTCCATTGGAAATTGAGTCTTAACACACAGTCCAACATTGAAGGATTCTTCTGTCCTACGGCTTTGCCCGCGAACACACTCGATGCATTGGCAATACCATCAAACATGTAACTCACAATAAAGGTTACTTGCATCAAGATTGCGTTAGCAGCCAGAACATCGGTACCTAGCTTTGAGCCTGTGCGCGCCATCATGTTAAAGAATACTAAGATACAAATCGTGCGTAACAGTAGGTCAGTATTTGATGAGATGATTGTCGAAAGGTCTTTCTTGGTCATCTTCGAGCCTTGCAGGAACTCAGAGACCGAGATATTGCTGGTCTTCATCACTAGCGTCATACCAATCGCAAAAGTAGTGATTTGTGCAATCAAGCTTGCGTAAGCGACACCAGCCACACCCAAGTCGAAATAGAGTACGAACACCGCATCCAAGACAATATTCAACACGTTACCAAACACTTGTGTGTATAAGACTTCTTTAGCTTTCGCTTGCCCCATCAACCAACCAATAATGGTGTAGTTGAGCAGCACAAAAGGCGCGCCATAAATCAAAATACTGAAGTAAATGTGCGCGTGCTCAGCCACGTTCGCTTCAGGTTCTATCACCCACATCGCACCTTGCCAGATCAGCGGTTGTATCAAAATGAAGATCAAGCCCACCAAACCAGATAGTACAAATGGACGCATCAAGCTGCCCGCCAAATCAGAGCGGTTTCCCTTACCCAATGCCATCGCACTTTGCCCCGTGGTACTGACACGGAAAAAGCCAAACAACCAGTACATGGTGTTCATGATGATGGTGCCAATCGCCACACCACCAATCAGTTCAGCGATGCCAAGCTGTCCGATCACAGCGGTATCTACGGCGCCAAGCAGAGGCTGAGTCACCGTTGAGATGATGAAAGGGGAGGCGATTTTCAGATAATCTTTGTGGGTAATGGTCATATATTCTAGCGGGTGATATTAAGAACTATTTGCAATTAGGGCGAAATGCTATCGTTTAATACGTACGTTGTCATCATCTACTGGAGTAAATTATCAACAAAGCCCTTCTCTCTTGATTCAAGAAAACACCACAATCATCGATTAATTGAGTTTGCGCTAACAAGAAAAATGAGTGGCTTTTAATCGGTTAGTAAAAACCCACGGGAAGGTAAAAATCGAGTTCAAACACTTCATCACTGTTAAGAAAGTGATTCTGATGATAATGCACATAAGCCGGAGTAGAACGTTGCTTGAAGCCAGACGTAGGTAGCCACTTTTCTAATACCATACTGATCTGTGGTAGCAACTCACCATAGCGACCATTAAGTCGAAACACGGCATGTAAACCGCCCGGAATCACCATCTGATTAACCACGCTGCGGTACTTAATCGGTTCATTAATCGCGATACACGCCACATAGCGACACTGATCCATCTCAACCCAAGCAGGGTTTGAGTGATGCAAACCAAACTGGCTCGAAAAGTCGCGTTGTTCAGAGCTAGCCCACGCTTTCAATATCAACCATGCGTTGCGAATGGAGCGGTTATAACCCGTATGTCGAACATAAGCCGCCATGCGCTCCGGTGTTTCAACTATCTTAGGTTCAGGTAGCGCTCGCTGCGCCACGTTCAAATAACCCGCTGCCACTTCGGGATCTTTCAAATAGGGTTTTTCTGCTATCTGTAAGTCGTGTTTACGCCACTCACCCGGTGACATGTTAAAGGTCGCTTTGAATGCTCGGCTAAATGAAGACACCGAACTAAAGCCACACTTACTGGCAATTTCTACCACAGACGACGTGGTATCGAACATCAATTGGTTGGCCGCATATTCCATTCGAGTGCGTCGAATGTATTGGTGCAACGACTCCCCTACCACACTTTTGAAGGTACGATGAAAGTGTTGTTCTGAATAAGCGGCAATCTCAGAGAGCGCTTTGGCCGACAAAGGCTGACTGATGTCTTGGTGAATATAGAACAGAACATCATTGATTCTAGATATGTGTTGTCGCGACATCGTTTAAATAGCATAAATGGACATGTTTATGAGCATAAACGGACACACTTGTTTTTACAATTGCCGTGTAATATCAAGCGATAGAATAAAAACGAAAAACGACGAGACACAACACATGGAAATCGCACAGTCATTACAACAAATTCAATCTTCATACATTCGAGAGATCCTCGCAGCCGCAAGTGATCCAAATGTCATCTCATTGGCCGGGGGTTTACCGGACGAGAAGACATTCCCTATCGATTTAATGAAGCCAACGCTAGAAAACCTAGCGAACATGCCTGAAGTTTTCCAATACGGTTCTACTGCCGGTTACGGCCCGTTGCTTGATCACCTTACGCAAAGCTACCAATTGCCAGAAACTCACACAGCAATGATCTGTACCGGTTCTCAGCAAGGTTTGGATTTGATTGCACGTGCGTATGTAGACCCGGGTGATGTGGTTGTGATGGAAGCGCCGAGCTACTTAGGTGCGATGCAGGTGTTTGGCCTAGTTCAAGCAAACATTGCGACCGTGTCTCAAACAGAATGTGGCCCGAATCTAGATGAACTGGAAACGTGCTTTGCACAGCAATCACCGAAGATGTTCTATGCCGTGCCTGATTTCCACAACCCAACAGGTGTGTGCTGGGCAACAGAAACTCGTCAAAAAGTGGCTGAGCTGTGTATCAAATACAACGTGGCATTCATTGAAGATGCGCCATACCGTGAGCTACGTTTCACAGGTACTGAACTGCCATTGGTTTCTTCGTTCTGCCCTGACAACTCTATCGTTCTTCGTTCATTCTCTAAGATTGCATCGCCAGGTCTACGTATTGGCGCAGTAACAGGCAAACGCAGCTACCTTGAGCCACTGATCAAAGTGAAACAAGGCGCGGATTTACACTCAAGTGTACCAATGCAAGCACTGCTTGTTGGTCTTCTAAAACATGAAGACTTTGGCGTGCATATGGAAAACATTCGCACCCTGTACAAGTCTCGTTATGAAGTGCTGTTCTCAGATCTAGAGAAACAACTGCCTACAGATTGTGTACTAAAAGCCGTAGATGGCGGGATGTTCATTTGGGTTGAAATCCCAGAGTGCGACACCTTCGAACTGGCTAAAACCCTGCTATCAAATGGCGTAGCGGTTGTACCAAGCCCCGTATTCTATCCAAAGGCCGATGAAGCGAAAGCCGCACTGCGCTTAAACTTCACCAACGCCAACCCAG
This sequence comes from Vibrio sp. 5S239, assembly GCF_041439575.1. Taxonomy (NCBI): domain Bacteria; kingdom Pseudomonadati; phylum Pseudomonadota; class Gammaproteobacteria; order Vibrionales; family Vibrionaceae; genus Vibrio; species Vibrio sp. 5S239. The sequence continues at coordinate 12,192 of NZ_JBGOOM010000001.1, forward strand.
AAGAATTAACAGAAGCGGTAAAACGCTTAGCTGAAGTACTTAACCAAGCGTAATCGCTGACAGCACGGAGCGCTTTGGTGATTGCCTGATCGGCTTATTACCGAGAAAACCGTCACGCGTCAGCATTAAAGGCCAATGCCATTCTCAACAAGAGAGTCACATTGGCCTTAATTTTAGGTCTCCATAAAGCACAGAAAGGACATCAGTTTGCCGCATTGTATTATCGAACACTCACCCACTATTGATGGTCAGCAACTCAACCAACAAGTGTTTTTCGGCGCAATGGAATCTCAGTTGTTCTCACCAACAGGAGAAGACATCAAAGTACGCAGCCTTGCCTATCAGCATTACCAAACCGGTGAAGTAAAAGAAGACTTCGTGCATGTCTCTGTGCGCATTTTGTCAGGGCGTAACGAAAGCGTTAAAGCGATGCTCTCTAAGTCCATTTTGGATCAATTACTTACTCTCACACTATCCAATGCTTCGCTGACCGTAGAGATCATTGATATTGAGACAAGCAGCTATTCAAAAGCCTTAGTTTAAAGGCAAATCACAAGCGTCATCCCCTCACAAATAGAGGATTTTCAAAAAATTCGTTAGACAGTATGGAGCAATGAAATGGAATTGGTGATTGGTAACAACCCAGAATTGATAACGAAAGCACAAGCCATTCGTCATCAAGTATTCGTTGTTGAACAAGGTATCCCCCATGTGTTGGATCTTGATGGGCTCGATCCTGTCTCACATCATGCACTCATCACCGATGACGATAATTTAGTCGCGACGGCACGCTTGCACATTGATGAATCAGGACACTCAACCATGGCGCGAGTTGCTGTTCTGCAACCTTATCGAGGATCTGGTATCGCATCTAAAATTGTTAGCGCAATTCTAAAACACGCCTCTGAACATGGTGCCAAGGTAATTGAAATCCACGCCCATCAATACCTAAAGGATTACTATCAAAAATTCGGCTTTGAGTTCATTCGTGAAGTGGAAATGGTAGGAGAACACCAACTGATTGAGATGAGACACAACATAAGTTCTTAGCCGAATATTCAATAGACAACAAAGTACCACTGCTTATTTGAGCTAACATTCCTTATCAAATAACGGCCTTTTTACCACACATATAGCCATACTATAAGTACTGTTATATAACCCTACGTTTTGTTGGTTTTTGTCCCGTACCGCCTTGGTTATACTGCGCCTGATTTTTAATAAGCCAACAAGACAGAACCGAGTTGAAATACTCAATTTTGATCGCAACAGGCAACCGCTCTGGATTTACGTTCCAGCTCGCAGAAAGGAAAAACCATGTCTCAATATGTTGTATGTGCTCTGTATAAATTCGTTGCACTTGATGATTACCAAGAAATTCGCCAGCCACTCACTGAAGTGCTAGAAGCCAACCAAATCCGCGGTACTTTGCTACTTGCGAGTGAAGGCATCAACGGTACTGTTGCAGGTAAACGCGAATCTATCGACGCTCTTCTTCAATGGTTCAAACAAGATGCTCGTTTGGCTGATGTTGTTTACAAAGAGTCGTTCAACGAAGAACAACCATTCAACCGCACCAAGGTTAAACTTAAGAAAGAAATCGTAACCATGGGCGTTGAAGGCATCGACCCTCGCCATGTTGTCGGCACTTATGTTAAGCCAAACGAATGGAACGACCTCATCTCAGATCCAGATGTGATCTTGGTGGATACTCGTAACGATTACGAAGTCGACATCGGCACATTCAAAAACGCCGTAAACCCAAACACGGAAACCTTCCGTGAGTTCCCTCAGTACGTTGAAGAAAACCTCGACCCTAAGAAGCACAAAAAAGTTGCAATGTTCTGTACAGGCGGTATTCGTTGTGAAAAATCAACAGCCTACATGAAAGAGCAAGGCTTTGATGAGGTTTACCACCTTGAAGGCGGCATTCTTAAGTACCTAGAAGAAGTGCCAGAAGAAGAGAGCATGTGGGAAGGCGACTGCTACGTATTTGATGGCCGTGTTGCCGTTAACCATCAGCTTGAGAAGAGCGGTTACGATGTGTGTAACGCTTGTCGTCTACCAATCACTGACGAAGATAAAGCGTCTGAACACTTCGAAAAAGGCGTAAGCTGTCCTAAGTGTATTGATAAGCACAGCGACGAGCAGAAAGCGCGCTTCCGCGAGCGTGAAAAGCAAGTTCAGCTGTCGAATGCTCGTGGCGAAACCCACGTCGGTGGCGAAGCTGCTCACCTTATCGAGCAACGCAAGAAAGCAAAACTAGCACACAAAGAGCAACAACGTTCTGGTAAGAAAGCTCAGTAATTTTTAATACTACTAAAATAATAAAGGGCAGTAACGCATCCAAAATGGAACGTTAATGCCCTTTTTTGATCCTGCTCTCGCTTTGTGTTTAGGAACACATTTATCTTCAAAAATAGACTCTATACTGAAGTTAAGTAGACAAGAGAGGAAGTGCCAATGCTCAATGAAAACCATGCCTTTATCTTAGATTTCCCAGATCTTAAATTAGACATTGTTCAGCTCAACCACGACGATGAAAAATTCAAAGCAGACATGCAGAAATACCACCAACTCGACTACGATATTCGCCAACTAGAAATCTCTGGCAGCCCCATTGATGACGATAGCATGCACAACCTAAAAGTAGAACGCATGGCTCTGAAAGACTCGCTACACAAACAACTTACTCGACATCACGCGCTTAAAATCGTTTAACCTAATACGCCGCTAATCTATTTTAAGACATGGAAGAACCACTCGCCAAGTTGTCGATAATAGCGATGATAATTTTGTGGGGTTGGCTCTCTACCTAGCTAACCAAGTAAACGGTGACTAAGTAGAGAGCTCAATCACTAACGGTCTGCAGAAATATCCAACTTATCGATCAACGACGGAAAACCCCAACCGTTCTCGCCTTCGACCACAGGTTCTCCGGTCAAATACTCAAACAGCGTTGGCGCTAAAGATCCGTTAGCTTCGATTTTCAATTGCTGAGAATTATCGCCAATTGGCGCTCCCCAGAATCCTATAAAGGCATCTTTCTCTAAGTAATCCTCTCCAGCATGACGCCCCGGAACTTTAGTGTTGTAACCAATTCCAGCTTTCGGGAACAAATTAATCGTGCCTGCCCTATCTTCAAGGTAGATATTGGCCAGTTGATTGACAGAGTCAGGTCGAGGGGTCAGTTGAGTTAACTCTGTCCATTGCGCACTGCTGCACCACGTTGTCGCATCCGCCTTAACCGCTCGATTAATACACTTTTCTACCAATTGAGAATACTGTGCAAAATCAGCTTCGCTTGGTGATGCCAGATACGGATTGAGTGTTTGGGTGTTGAGTAAAGCTGGAGATTGATTGGCATCCAAAGATTCGTAGAAAAGCTTGTCACCCTCGCGAGTGATCAATTCATCGACCCGTTTTAAATCACGGTTGCCAATCACACGAACTGCGCAACTTTGCTGGTCACAAGCACTCTCTCTTACAACCATGTAATCCAGACTTTCAGGCAGGCGTTGCGCTATCTGATTAATGATGTCTATGTTCTGACCAGCTGGCGCTGCAATAGGAGACCACTGCGTGAGTTCTTGGTAAACCGGCTGAACCTGCCACCCTTGAGCCGAATTAAAGAAGTCCATCATGAAGTTACCACCGGCAGTCGAGGCGACCACCACATCCAATTCCTTCGAGCTTGGGTAGCTTAGAGCATTGGTGATTTTAGGCCCTTCCCCCTCGTCTGAAGATATCTTCTTAACCACAATTGGATACTCTAGCTCTGCTTGTAAGCCTTCAAATACCTGCTTTTCGGGGTTGAGCGCGTAGAACACTGGCGTTAAACCATGATCCCCAGCCATGCCCCATAGCGTTTTATCGTAAACGCCGGCACTGCGGTAGGTCGCTTCAATCTGGCGAATCCAATAGTCCAACCGGTTAAGCTCTCCAGTCGGCATCAAAATTTCGTCACTAAAAGGCCCCGTGAAGTGCGCAAAGTGATCCGGCCATGGATTGTAGACCAAGGTATAGTCTGGCATCCCTTTTCCATCCAACTCGGCAAACTGAGTAATCGATTGTTTAACCTGAGCCTTCTTTGAAAGCTTAGTGAAAAAATCAAAGCCCGATATAGACAGGTACGCTTCAATATCTTCAATCAAGGCTTCACGCTTTTCTCGTAGAACGGCTTCAACTTCAGAACGCTCCTCAAGCTCTTTGACGCAGCGTTTCTCACCGTAATCACGTAACGACTCTCCTAAACCTAAGTTCACTAACCCATCATAAGTCGTGTGCGCATTCCAGTCGTACTGTGCGTTGCAGCTCAGCGTTTTGAGATAATCAAGGCGATCAAACATGGTTTGTACCTTGTTGTTTGCCATCAACACATCCAACTGCAGAGCATCATTACCAAAGAAGTAATACGCTCGGTCGATTTCTCGGTCGACAAAATGAAAATTAGGGATACCCGTACCACCATTACCAGACACTTTTGCGCCCGTTTTAATGATCGGTAGGTTGCGTACACTGATTGTTGGAGTAGAAGAGATACCCACTCGGCTTATATTATTTCGATTCTCTTGATAGAGTTTTTTGAAGAACGGAAGATAATTCGGGTCACGATAGGTTTGTTCAGACAGAACCTCCATGAACCGAACCTGCTGTTGATGTTCAGGCTCGATCACTGTTTCTAGATTAGGTTTGTATTGCGCTCGGTTTTTATGATTCTGGTACGCCACCGAGATGAAAGGCGCATTCTCATCGACCAAGCCTTCGATCAACCCTTGCTGTAAACCATCGACCGTCACTTGAACCGCAAAGCGTTTGTTCTGTTGGGATTCTAAGAACTGAATGAGTGCATCAGGCTGGTCGCTAAATGCTTGCTGCATCCAATCATCGAGCGCTTCTGCACGTTCTTCTTTAAACACAAATTGTCGGTAGGCTTTCAGCAAGTTTAAGCGCACAAAATCAATAAGAGTGACCGTCAGAGCTTGTGCTTTGTTATTCGGCTTATCGGCGTTTTCTGGTTTACCATCTTCTGCAATTGCCAGCATTGCAGATTTCATGTCACCGTCATCCATGCCCAATGCCGCTTTACCGATCAAATCAACGATGATCGGTTGAATTTGAGCGATGATCGCCAAATCTTCAGGGCTGTTCGTTAAATAGGTGTAGCTCTCAGGTAGGGTGTCCATATCCTGCCAAACACCGATCTCAAATAGCGCATCGTAGATAACAACCATATTGGCAATGAACTGTTCATCAATACGAATACCTTCATGGTGACCTGTTGCTTCAGTCGAGGTATCTGGCTCTTTATGCTCTGAGACTGGCTCATCACCGACATAATAGAGGCTATGTTCAAAGCCTTTTAAAGCCTCGTTATCATAGACTGTCGACAGATACCCTTTGAATACATCTTCACTACCCAAACCGGAATAGCGGTCGTAGTAACTATAGAGAAAATAACCTAAAGGAATTGAGTAAGTCGGGTTGGACAACTGAGCGATCACTCGCGCTTTCGTTTTAGCATCTAAAGGCAGCGCAAGAATGTACGCATCTAATGTTACGCCGCCGATGGTGAAAAGTGCGGCATCGCGAGTAAGTTTGGCGGAGTAATCTAGGCTTGAAAGCACTTGATTCTTCAGTACATCACTGGAACTGAACACCCCACCAATAACAGGCGTTGTCGACATATCGGCAAAACTAGGCGCCGACACTAGGGTCAACGAAAGGCTACTAAACAAACTGGCGTAGCGACGGGCTTGGGAATAGAAACGCATCCAATATCCTTTAGGTCAAATTACTTTCATAAATACAACCTATTGTTTCAGCTCACTTTCATTAGTCAACTACGTTTACTTGTGCATCGTTCACTTATGTATTCGGAGTGAAAGCTTTAAGAGTGATAAATGAACCTTTACTTACGTCAGCAACCTTAAAGTTGCTTGCCACTACCGTCTTCCCATATCACTTCACACTCTTCTTTGATTGCTGCTGTTAATAGTTCAATCAGTGGGAAAGCTCTACTACTTATGTTAACAGGAACTTCGACACTATTATCTTCGTTCTCGAGGCCGGTATTGTCTTGTTCTACAGATTGGTTTTGCTCAGCTTCAATCTCCCTACGTAAGTTGTTCAACGCTTGAGGTACTTCTGCGGCATCAATAGCACCAGGAACCGTTCCGCTATGTCCAAGCATCTTAATAAAATGAAGTGCAACATCACCAAACATAGTGACGCTAGCATGAGCTTTGCAATTAAAGGTAATTAACATAATTAGTCTCTTTGAGTTTTATTGTATACAAACTATGTTGAGTAAATCTTTAGAAAGCAAGCGCATAATGATGAAATAGATTCCATGATTAGACGCTCCAATGTAAGTTTACCACTATCCCGTCACATTCAGTGATACACATCACTGTATAAATCTCACTCAGCCACCTTTAACATAGAACCTTGATAGTAGTCACACTAAATAGATGACAAAGGGTCCGCGTAGGTTGTTATTTAATCTAGTATTAATGCCATTATCAAATTTTAGTGGCACAAATCACATGAACAGGCTAGTGGGCAGACACATAGAAGAAATGGCGGATATACGATCCACTCGAAAGCAAAAAATTGTCTACGCCTTCTCACTCATTGCCGCAGCTTTATTCATTTTTTACACTTGGGCTTATCTCCAAGGACAGCATTACACCTTGTTAACTTTCGAACTGTGCTTTGCTTTTATCGCAATATCAAATGCAATTTATGTTAGAAAAGCCATTACCCCCCACTATTCTGAATTAATATTAAGTTGTGTACTATTAGTACAAGGCATTATTCTGTTCTTGCACAGCCACGCTATCCCAGACCGAATACTCTGGCTATACCCTATTTTGGCCGCAGTGATTTTCATCAATGATTTCAGAATTGGAGTCATCTTCAGCACCTCATTTTGTGTCTTTATCAGTATTCTAATTACGGCGCTACCTAGCAATTTTTCTTTGCCATTTAACAGTATTCATCGCTTTATTCTCAGCTTATTGATGATGAGCTTGGTATGCCATACGTCATCTTATTACTACACAAAAGCCGTGAGTTATATTCAGCGCCTGTATAAAGAAGGCATTGAAGACTTAGCCTACAGGGACCAACTCACAGGGCTAGCGAACCGTTGGAGCTTCGAAAGATGGGCAACTGAAAAGCTCACGACCGTTGATAGTGAGCGATCACTTACTGCATTGGTCTTTCTAGATATTGATGACTTTAAAAATATTAACGATAGTTATGGGCACGATGTTGGCGACAGTGTCTTACAGCATTTTGCCAATCGCTTAAGCAATAATATTCGAACCAGAGATCGAAAACGTCATGAATACGATTATTCAATTGCACGCTTTGCTGGGGACGAGTTTGTTCTGATGCTCTACGATATTCCCAATCGCAAAGATTTAGACGGTATTTTAAATAGGATTTGTGGATTATTCGAAAGCGGATGCCAAACTAACGAGAGAATCAAAGAGCTGACACTCAGCGTTGGCGTATCACTTTACCCGCAGGATGCTAAAGAGTTACATGAGTTAACAAGATGCGCCGATAAAGCCATGTATGTTGCGAAACATTCAGGAAAAAACCGATACGCTTATTATCACGACAACCCGACATCGACCTTAATAGAAGAGTTACCGACGAACCTAACCAGCTCAGAACCTGTTTCCTCTGAACTTGAAGATTGTCTTGAAGCGAAGGTTGAAGGGAACAATGTGACGCAATTAAAAACTCGCCAACGCTAGCCAACCCTGTAAGTTAGCCGCTATATAAATACCTTTTTAGCCCGCCATATACATCAGCCAAAGGCTGACTAACCCGATGATGATAATCCATACCACTTGTCGTGCTCGGTTTGGGTTATTGCCTTTAGGTCTTACTACCGTTTTAAGAACAGTTTGCTTAGCCGACTGAATAAACGGAGCTTCAATCTCACGCTTTTTCACGCGACGCTTAACCGCGCTGTTCGCAACTTCTGTAAAACGCTGACTTTGATCCGTTGTAAAGTCGTTATCAAAGCCCACCCGACCATTCTTTTCGCCATGTTTTTGCTGTACTGCCATAGCGGCCTCCTTGGCGGTCTACTCTACATTCAATTATAGACATAATTTTATATTGTTACCTGTTCAATATTTTCGAATAAGTCACTCAAAGCTGTGCCGTCTACTTTTTGAATCAAATTACATAAACTACAGCTATTCAAGTTTATGAGGGTTTCAAAATGACGAATGTAAGAGCAGTAGATCATGTGCTTGCAGCACATGCCACCTCAGATGGTGATGGTGTCAAAATCCAACGACTCGCTGGTTTTAATAACGCACGCTTCTCTCCATTTTTGATGATTGATGAACTTAAGTCGGATGAAAGCAAAGACTATGTTGGCGGCTTTCCTCCACATCCTCACCGTGGGATAGAAACGCTCACTTACATGCTGCAAGGTCACTTCCAACATAAAGACCATATAGGGAATATTGGAGAGCTACGCAGCGGTGGCGCTCAGTGGATGGCTGCAGGTCGTGGCGTCATTCACAGCGAAATGCCAATGATGGAAGAAGGCACGCTGCATGGTTTTCAGATTTGGATAAACCAACCTGCAACACACAAAATGCAGCCAGCGCAATATCATGATTTTCAAAGTGAAAGTATTGCAGAGTATCTAAATGAACAAAGCGGTTTACTAAGAGTGATCGCTGGTGGATTTGAATTACATAACAGAAATGAAAATGATTCAGAGGCTTTGCAAGCACAAGGTCCATTGCAAACGACAGGTGTGCCATTAAGCGTTGCGGATTGGCGAGCGAATTCAGGACAACAAGTAACGCTAGAGACTCTAGTTGCTCATAATGCCATGACTTATGTGTACCGAGGCACGATTCAGATCGGAGACAAAGTCATCAACCAAGGTCAACTGGCCCTGTTAACAAAAGCTGAATTGTTGTCTTTAGAAAGCCTAGAAGATTCAGGTGTGCTGATTTTTTCTGGTCAACCGATTAATGAACCGGTTGTGCACTATGGTCCGTTTGTCATGAACTCGATGGAAGAGATTGAACAGACAATTCAAGACTACAACAACGGGATATTTGAAACTTATTAGTGCTCTGGCTTTAAGCATTAAGCTTTGGCGAAAGTATTGAAAAGATTTTGTAACGAACAACGATTTAGTCATCCATTTGATGACTGTAAAAACAAGTGACACTATCCACTGCCGGTTACTATCACTTATTTAACCACGCTCTTGGAGCGTGGTTTTTCTTATTAGTCAAAGACTACTCGAAGGATCTTACAAATACTCACACAGGTAAGCTGTCGCTTCTTTTACCTGTAAGTCGAATGAAGAATCACCCGCAACGTCAAAAGACTCACCAGATTGGTATGTCGTCCAGTCATCATCGCCAACACGCTTTACAATCAAAGCACCTTTAACAACGGTCATTTTTTCTGGAGCCGCAGTACCAAACGTGTATTCACCAGCCGCCATCACACCAACACTCACATCAGCACCAGATTGGTTAAACGCTAACGACTTAACGCCACCTTCAAAGTATGTGTTTTCTTTAATCATTGTACTTCCTTGTTATCTCAAAATTGCAATTACTGGGCTCAACGAATAAGCCTATGCGTAACTCTAGGTGATCATTGTTTTAACCAATTCGAGACTGTCCTACAAGAAATAAATACGCATAGCTTAGTCATTTATGGAATTCGATTTTATTGGTAGCATAAATGCTGAGGTAAAGATTAAAAACCGCCAACGCAACCAAATTTTTTGGAACATTCGATCCTGCTTCTAACTCTTAGAACAATTTTTGCAAACTAAGGTTTTAGTTAATAGAATCTAAAACAATATCAGTCGAAAAATGAAGAGATAATGGCAAAAAATCCGACTAAAAACAGAGATCTACTTGCCAACTTGCTACTCTACGGCTTCCTATTCGCTGGCTTTATGATTGCCCTCAGCGCTGGTTATTTTGCTTACCAAACCCACCAACAATCTGTCAGCCCAAGTAATGTCTATGGCACATGGATAGAGATTGCTGCTCCACCTTACAATACCGATATCCTTACGCTTTCTGATAAGGGCGTGATAATGAACCATCGCCTCATCAGTACTGCATTTGATTTTGATGGTCAGATTGTCACCATCAACACTGGTTCTGGAAAGACAGTTTACACAATCAGTGGCACTTACGATTCGCCTCGTTTAAAGCGATTGGTTCCTAGTACTCCTTCTCAACAGTTCATTAAAGAAGGCTATGAAGATACTGCAATCGGTGATACTCATAGTATCATGCAACAACGACGTGCTTCATTAGCTGAGCAATTCAAAAGATAACCCTACGCAAGATCTCCTTCCGGCCAGCCTTTTTACCAACACCCTTAGCTTTGTGATACCGCTTCAATTCACGGTATTTCTTATAGTTTGTCACAAATTTTTATAACTTCATGTCGTGTAATTTCACTTATGAGATCTTCTTAATGAACATTGTTTTGTTTTATAAAACATGGACTCAGCCTCTCATTCACTAAGCAACAGATTTGTAACAAGGTACAATTTTTTAGTTGTCCATCGAAAATAGATTTATTTTCAGTTCTGAAATTAAAACTCTCTCGAATACTGACGGGGAAGCTCCATCAAAACTGACTGGAGCCGTTTATGGGGCCATTTGGTTCCGTAACCTTCAAGGAATGAGAGAAAAAAGTATGATTCGTATAAATACCTGTGCTGCGAGCATTGCTCTAGCGCTATCTGGTACAGCATTAGCTGCTCCAACAGCACCTAGCATCGACATGTACGGTTCCAACAACCTGCAGTTTTCTAAAATTGAACTCGCGATGGAAACCATATCAGGCTACAACCAGATGGTTAAATATCACGACAAAGCGAAAGTCGACGTTAAATTCAACCAATGGAGCGGGACATCAGGAAACACTTACAACATCTACTTTGATGGCGTTAAAGTTGCGACAGGCCCAATCACTGGCAGCCAAACCACAGCTTCATTCGAATACGGTCAGGGGGGCTTATTCGAGATGGAAATAGAAGCGTGTGACGAAACAGGCTGTAGCAAGAGTGCGCCCGCTCAGATCACAATCGCCGATACCGATGGTTCACACTTAGCACCACTAGCGATGAATGTAGACCCGAACAACAAGTCATACAACACCGATCCCAACACAGTAGTAGGTACTTACTTTGTAGAGTGGGGAATTTATGGTCGTGACTACACGATAGACAATCTGCCCGCAGACAACTTAACTCATATCCTTTATGGCTTCATCCCAATTTGTGGCCCTAACGAATCAGTAAAATCGGTAGGCGGAAACAGCTACAACGCACTCATGGCAGCTTGTCAGGGTGTTAACGATTACGAAGTGGTGATTCATGACCCTTGGGCAGCTTTCCAAAAAAGTTTCCCTCAAGCAGGTCACGAATACAGCTCCCCTATCAAGGGTAACTACGCGATGATGATGGCGCTAAAGCAGCGCAATCCAGATTTAAAAATCATTCCATCAATTGGCGGTTGGACACTGTCTGACCCATTCTTTGATTTCACAACTAAGGCAAACCGTGACACCTTCGTAGCGTCTGTTAAGAAATTCCTTAACACATGGAAATTCTACGACGGTGTGGATATCGACTGGGAATTCCCTGGTGGAGGCGGCGCTGCGCCAGACCTTGGTGACCCTGTAAACGATGGCCCAGCTTACATTGCCCTGATGGCAGAGCTACGCGTGATGTTAGATGAGCTAGAAGCTGAAAACGGTCGTACTTACGAGCTAACTTCTGCGATTGGTGTCGGTCACGATAAGATTGAAGATGTGGACTACGGCGATGCTATCCAATACATGGATTACATCTTCGCAATGACTTACGACTTCTACGGCGGTTGGAACAACGTGTTAGGCCACCAAACAGCATTGAACTGCGGTAACTTCATGCGCCCAGGTCAATGTGATGGCTCAGGACTTGATGAAAATGGCGAACCATACACTGGCCCAGCTTATACCGCTGACAACGGCATTCAGTTGCTGCTTGAACAAGGTGTTCCAGCCAACAAACTCGTGGTGGGTACAGCAATGTATGGTCGTGGTTGGGAAGGCGTATTACCATCATCACTTTCCGATCCTAGCGACCCGATGACAGGGGTTGGTAACGGCAAGCTGAAGGGTAGCTCTGCACAAGGTGTGTGGGAAGATGGCGTAATCGACTACAAAGGCATTAAGGCGAACATGCTTGGTGCTAACAACCAAGGCATCAACGGCTTCGAATACGGCTACGACGAAATGGCAGAAGCGCCTTACGTTTGGAACCGTACTTCAGGGCAACTGATCACATTTGATGATGACCGTTCTGTCAAAGCAAAAGGCGCGTACGTTCGTAGCCTTGGCCTTGCGGGTCTATTCTCTTGGGAAATTGATGCGGATAACGGCGACATCCTAAACGCAATGCATGAAGGTCTTGCCGGCGGTACAACAGATCCTGTAAACCGTAAACCAACGGCAGCCGCTGGTGCAGACCAATCGGTTGAAGGCCCAGCTTCTGTTTCTCTAGATGGCAGCGCTTCAAAAGATAGTGACGGTACGATTGCGAGCTACGTTTGGTCACAAGTGAGCGGAACCGCAGTAACACTAGCTAATGGCAATACAGCAGTTGCAAACTTCGATGTTGTTGAAGTTACGCAACAAGAGGCGCTAACATTCAGCCTAACCGTAACAGACAACGAAGGCGCAACGTCAACAGACACAATTGTTGTAACGGTAAACCCTAAAGACACAGGCCCAGTCAACACCGCTCCGGTAGCAGTGGTTACAGCTCAGGCTAAAGCCAATGCGGGTGATGTGGTAGTGGTAGATGCGTCAGCGTCTAGCGATGCAGACCAAGATACATTGGCCTTCACGTGGGATGTACCAGCAGGTATAAACGCAACAGTACAGGGCGCTTTGGTAAGCTTTGTCGCGGCTGAATACACGCAAGATACGACGCTGAACTTCTCTGTAACGGTCAGCGATGGCACAGAGACATCGTTAGCGGCTACTTCAGTAAAAGTTCTTAAGAAAACGACAGGCGGCGGTACGTGTACTAACGCTTGGGATTCAAGTGCGGTCTACACTGGCGGCGACCAAGTGACTCAAGGCGGTAAGGTTTGGGAAGCAAAATGGTGGACTACAGGTGAAGATCCAACCACAGCAGGCCAATGGGGCGTGTGGAAAGAGATCGGCCCAGCTAGCTGTGCCAACTAAAAAAATGGAATTTAGTTAAACATTAGCTAAACACCTAACAGTAAAGGCCAACCAGAGAATGCCTGGTTGGCCTTTTTATGATTTGTTCTCTTAGTTGGCGCTCCGCTGACTTACGCTCGTTAAGCTTAGCCAATCAAGTTATCAAAGCTCTCGAATACTTGTGGGCACTTCATCACTCGACCGTGCCCTTGGCCTTGAGTCGCAATCAAGGTAATACAATCCATTTCATTAGCCGCACGCTGAGACACATCAAACTTCGAAAACTTGTCTTTCTCATCATGTACAATAATCGTCTGAGATTTACGAAGTGCTAGCTTCCCATAAGGGTCGACAGACTGAAGTGGATAATTAAACTGCTCTTCCACTTCTCCCACGACTGCCTCAAACAGCTTCATTGAGTAACCAGAACGAGCCACACTCTCAAATAAATTTTCTAGATAATTCAACACAGGTGCAATCAACAACAACGGCTGGTTTTCTAATTTAACGTGCCTGCATTCCAACGCAGAAGCAGTGCCCATACTGTGACCGACCAAACCTGCTACCTCACCCACCGAAGCGAGAATAGTTTCAAGGCCGTTCACAAATGCAGGAATATGACCATGTACGCCATCGCTGCCACCATGCGCGGGGTGATCGTAAGCTAGAGCCGTGAAACCTTTAGCCGCGATATGCTCCATCAGAGGAAAGAACTGACTCGCGGTACCAGACCAACCATGAGTAAGCACCCAAACTGGACCAGTGCCCAAAGAGTAGGTTTTTAAAACGCCATCTCGACCTTTGATCTCACTTTTGATCAGTCCTTGTGGATCGGCGTTTTTTTGCTCTGTACGCATTGGTGTGAGCAGCAGTTTACGCGCTGTTTTCTTTGCATGGCTCGGCGCTAGAATATAATGCAGGTTCGTTGTCGCACCAATTAGGCTGCGTTTGAAGCTGAATTTATTCGATGTATTGAAGTAGATTTTGTCACTCATGACCGTTCCTTATATCGCCATATCATTGGCTTATCGAGCTCGGCCATAAAAACGAACGACCGTGCTATTTGTTGGTGTAAAAAATGGCGCAGAGCTTTTTATAGCTGCTTACTACCACTTCTCTTCAAATTTTCAGGTTTTAGATAAGCAAAGCTCACATGCTTCGCGAACTCTATGTTTTGCGAACTCTATGTTTTGCGAACTCTATGTTTTGCGAACTAAGTGGTTTGCGAACTAAGTGATTTACGAGTTAAACCGCTTCCCAGCTGGCGACTAAACGTTCTACACCACTCCAAAAGTGAGTGTGGCTCGCTTGTTGGCCCCGTAAGGAGTAAAACAAGTTCGCGCTCAAGTAGAGACCGTATAACTCAAAGGTTGCCTGCTTAGGGTCTAAATCGGCTCTGAACTGTTTACTCTCAACCGCTTTTGCAATCTGAATCGTCAAGTAATCAATCCACACTGAAATCGTTTTCTGCAGCGCTTTCTGAATCACAGAGGTTTCACTGCCCGCATCTTTCCATGCATCAATAAACATGCAGCTACCTTGAAATGAATGATTCCAACCCAGCCAATTGTCGAGCAGCTGCTTTAGTTTCGCTTCAATATCACCATCCCCCAACTCTCGCGCGGGAATGATGACTCTTTCAGTGAATATGGCGTTGGAATACTCGAGTACAGAGAGCTGCAGGTTCTCTTTAGAGTTGAAGTGCGCGAACAATCCACTCTTAGACATGCCACACTGCTTGGCTAATTCACCAATCGTTAAACTCTCAAGCCCATTTTCACTTGCAAGTGCGAATGCATGGCTCAAAATATACTCTTTGGT
The DNA here is from genome assembly GCF_041439575.1 of Vibrio sp. 5S239. Lineage (NCBI taxonomy): Bacteria > Pseudomonadati > Pseudomonadota > Gammaproteobacteria > Vibrionales > Vibrionaceae > Vibrio > Vibrio sp. 5S239. Next base: position 27,261 of record NZ_JBGOOM010000001.1, read on the forward strand.
TATCTTTCCTTTGCTCATTATTCACCAATAATAAATCTGATGGTTTATTTTTAGCACGTTCGTACTTTTTTTCAAGTTTTTTGCTTTACCACTGGGATTTAATTTCTCTTATCAAAGAACTGTGGAAAAATGCGACAATATTCAAAGGAAATTGAAATCGACTAACAAAGGAAAAAGAATGAACACACTTTGGGAACAGTTTGCGTTTTCGGCGTCAGTAACAGGCCCTATCTGTTTAATGCTGTTTCTTGGTGTGGTGCTCAAGCGAATTGGCTTAATCAATGACAACTTCATTGATGTCGCATCCAAGGTGGTGTTTCAAGTCACTCTACCCGCGATGTTATTTCTCAGTATTGTTCAGTCTCACCACGATTTTGCCGCAAGTGGAAAGCTCGTTATTTTTGGCTTGTTAGCTAACCTTGCCTTCTTCGTGTTCACCACTATCAGCACTAAAATTGCCTTTAAAAAGCCTCAAGACCAAGGTGTGATAGTGCAAGGTGGCTTTCGCGCCAACACCGCTATTATTGGGCTTGCTTATGTTGCCAATATATACGGCAACGATGGTGTCGCGCTCGCTGCTCTTTATGTCGCCTCCTTGACGGTTCTCTATAATATTCAGGCTGTTATCGCGCTCACTCCAAAGGGCCAAGAGTCGGGTGACAAAGCCATTCAAGTCATCGTTAAAACACTCACCAAAAACCCTTTGATTATCTCGATCGCCTTAGGTGTATTATTCTACTTACTATCAATTCCTGTACCGAAAATGGTGACTGATGCTGGGCAATATTTCGCTAATATGACCTTACCGTTAGCCCTTTTGTGCACGGGAGGATCGCTTGATATTCGCTCGCTGAAAAAAGATAAGGGCCCGACTTGGTTCTCTACCGGATACAAACTGGTTTTGGCTCCGCTAGTGATCACGCTTACTGCCCTATTCTTCGGTTTTAGAGGATTAGATCTTGGCCTTATTTTCTTGATGAGCGCAGCACCAACCGCTGCCGCAAGCTATGTTATGGCACGTGCGATGGGCGGAAACTCAACGTTGGCTGCCAATATTATCGCGCTAACCACTGTCGTTTCACTTATCACTTGCACGCTTGGTATATTCGTATTAACAGCAATGGATTTAATATAGCTGCGACAGGCTTCAAAAAATAAACATAAGCCTTAAATCAAAGGCCTCCACCTTTGATTTAGGACTAACTGATTCCACATAAAGGCTGTTAGATTTTACGAAATTTTTCTTAGAAATCTGATATGTCTTCCGTTCAACATACGTCTTCACAACGCATCGCCAGTATCGAGTTGGGTCGAGTGGTTGCTATCTTGGCGATCATTGGCTTACACGGCCAGATGGCACTGACTTATTGGCAAATAGATGAAGTGCCATGGATTGGTTATGTGCTCAACCAGGCAGCTCGCTTCGCCGTGCCTCTGTTCTTCCTTATTTCCGGCTATCTTATTCAACCTAAGCTCACCGCATCGCCTTGGACAACCTTCATCAACTACTCCAAACCACTACTCAAAGTTTGGTTGATTTGGAGCGTCATTTGCCTAGTCATGCCATTCAATCTCGCTAAGGTTGAAGAGTTAGGTTACTTAGGCGAACGCCAAGGCTACTGGGACTTTTTAATGAACACTCCACTTAACTCTTTCTTAGAGGGTGGATTGGTGCATTTGTGGTTTATTCCCGCTCTTGTGTGTGCCGTTTTGATCATCGCCTTAATGGTTGAGATGAAACTCGACAAACTGCTATTGCCAGCGGCTATTCTGCTTTATGTTTATGGTGTGTTGGCGGGCAGCTATGCGAGTTTAACCGATCTAAGCGCGCCGTTCTTCACGCGTAACGGTCCGTTCTTTAGCACGTTAATGGTGACCTTAGGTTTCCTCATTCGACAGCATCAGTGGAAAATATCATCAGCTAAAGCGTTGGGATTATTAGCGTTAGGCATGCTAATTCACTTTGCTGAGGCTGCATGGCTAACCCAATTTGATATCACCTTTAATATTCACGATTTCTTATTGGGTACAGTTTTTTGGGGGATGGGTGTGTTTATGTGGCTTCTCGCTAATCCAAACATCGGCGACTACGCATGGGTTCGTGTTATCTCAAACCGTATGTTGGGTATCTATGTAAGCCATCTACTGATCATTATCTTACTGTTCAATGTTTGTGGAATATTAGGTATCACGGGATTAGCCAAAGATAGCATTGTATTCTTCGGTACCTTTATGCTTAGTTTCATGCTAGTTGTTGGTATCGAACAAACACCACTAAAGCGATGGCTATTACGTTAATGCTTGTTTTCACGTCAATTCAAATGGCAGCTTCAAGGCTGAGGTTAAGCTAAAGCAAATCATTATCTAAGCTAAAATGAAGCACCCAAAAGTCAGCATCTAATGTTCGCATTAATGCCACAAAGGTTATAATTTAGTTATAGCCTTTCTTTTTTTCAGGACGAAAAATGAAGCCCCTACACAGACTAACCATTTTTATCACCTGTATTTTACTTTTTAGTCCAATAGTATTTGCAACCACCGAATTACCATGGATATTTGTAAAAAGTGAAGATGGCATTATCATTCACAAACGACCACATACTGCGGGGTTGGTAGAGATACAAGCACAAATGCAAACGCCCACCACTTATTCTGGTTTTTTGTTGCTATTGGAAGACAGTGAGAACGTACCAAATTGGATAGATAACGTGTCGAACAGCCGCGTCTTGATGCAGATCTCTGACGCGGAAAACATCGTCTATACCCAATTCAAAGCGCCATGGCCAGCCCAAGATAGAGACATGGTGACCTACTCGAAATACAGAGTGGAGGATGGGCAGTTTGTCTTATCTATTAAAGATGCATCGAACTATTTAGCTAAAGAGGCAGGGTATATTCGAATGTACGACATCGACGCCTTGTGGACCCTACAGCCTCTCACCAATGGCAATACCTACATCACCTATACCGCTTATGCGAACGCAGGAGGCATCTTACCTAACTGGCTAATGAATGAGTTATCGATTAGCAGTGCACTGAGCACGTTTAAAGGGTTGAAAGAGCAGCTACCAAAGTACCAAGGCCAACAACACCCGAACCTGCCAAACGAGCCTCGCTAACGATACAGGTCTAGTTAACGTCAGTTAGGGCTATATTTTGAGCTAAGATAGGCACCAAGACGTTCAGTATCAAGCCTGCGAGGACAATCGCCCAAGCAGGAGGAAGGCGCAATGCCATAATGCTCCCTAGAACATTTTATCAAAAGGTAGGTAAACTAAGTTTAGGACAATCAAAGAGATCATGCAGATAAGCGTTAGCACCATCCCCACTTTTCGACCTTTCAAGTTCTTCGCCAAAATCCCTTTTGCATGAATCACTCGCCCTAATAAAAACGCGACGCCAAGCACATGAATAAACCATACACTGGCACCATTCATCTCTAGGAAGCCCATTAAGATTACCGTAATTGGAATGTAATCCATTGCGTTACTTTGTGCTGAGCGTACTACCTGCAACGACTCAACACCGCCATCAGCATGAGCGATAAGATTAATACGCCTTTGCTTAATAACTTCGATCGCCAGCCATATCATTAATACTGTCAGCAAAGCTGCGTAAAGTGCTGTAATCATCATCTATCCCTATAAATTGGAGTTTATTCGGCGTATTTTACCCATAGATTCACTGTTGAGGTAAACACGTCGTGGTATTTATGCCCTAACACCTGTGAGAGATCTCTTACACAGAAGTAAGATATCACAACTAAGCTTCGCAGAAGTTTCCTAAAAAACAACCCCAACCCCTTGTTTTGTATGAGTCGACGCATATTTCTTTCAGTTAACGTCTTCATTTACTTCTTCAACTCAATTGCGAACAAAGCCTCAAGAGTGTCTAATGTACGTGTCGACAGGGAGTTGGCAGGAACAGGAAAAAGCCTAACGGATTAGGTATCTTCAGGATGAAGGTTTGATGACTTAGGATGAGTTATCAGCAAGGAAGTTATGCTCTAGGATAGAGTCACTTATCGGGATGATGAGTTAGCAAGGACACCGCTAGGAAGGCGATGAATTGGATAGGTTAAAGGATTTAACCAGGTCAAGGAACGATGCAGGGAGCATTGGTTACCTATTGAAAGATAAGTAACGCGCAGTAGCAGGATGGCTACAAAAAGAATAGACCCCGTTTGGTGAAGGCCAAACGGGGTTTCCTTTTTGTTACGTCTAAAAAGATCTAGAAATCACGTTACAAAATAATGTTCATCAAGAACATTGCACCAAAAGCATTCAATACCGAAATCGCGATCATCACTGGAATGTAACGACCTTCAGTACCAATTGGTCCCATGATACGGCCCATGTACTGCACCTGAGAGCCCATCAAGTAGATAGCAGGCGCCAAAATAGCGATATGGTTGCCGTTCAAGATACCTTGGTCAAACAGCGTGATAACCACACCAACAGCCCCGCCCATCGACATCCACGCACCAATCAGTACCGCAGCCGCTTCGCCAGGTAAACCAAATACCGCCATGATAGGCGCAAACACAGTGCCCATCAGATCCAGTGCACCTGTGATTTGTAATGCCTTGATGATGACGAATGCCATTAGAACATTCGGTACCGTAGAAGTAGTGGCAATTACCCAGCCTTTCTTAGCGCCTTCAACGAAAATATCAGTCACCATTGGTTTCTTTGCTTTAACTTCGCTCATTATGCTACTTCCTCTTTCAGTTTTTGTTCTTTGTCTGATTTTGGTTTGTCTTCTTTGCCTTCAGTAATGTTGAGGTAAATTCGGAATAGGTTCGCACCAACAAACTTAAAGATAAATATCACGACAACAGCTAAACCAATTGATGAAGTGACAGCAAGAGAGCCGTCCATTGCTGTCAACGTGAACAGCACTGCACCTGAAGAGAAAAAGTTAACGATCGCCGCACCCGCCGTAAACTGGAACATGGTGAACACATCGGTTTCACGCTTAGTCAGATGCCCTTCGTCTTTCAGCTGCCTCGTCATCGCAGCACCAGCATCGGTACTTTGCAGCGAAGCGATCAGTGCCAAGCCTGAATTGCCCGGAATTCCCATCAGAGGACGAAGCAGAGGTGTCAATAGTTTGCGAGCCGCATCCAGTGCACCATAGTGCTCAAGTACGTTGATCATACCCAGTGCAAACATCACGGTCGGAATAAGTGTCAAAGCAAAAATAAAACCGTCACGAGCACCATTTCCGCCTTTGCCTCGCAGTGACGTCGTTGCCGCTTGAATACCATCAGCCGATTCACTCACATCGTAAGCGACCTTACCGAATGAACCGTTGAGCGTTGTAAAATCGAACACCCCATACCATTCATTTGACTGCATGAATCCGGAAAAGAACACAATCGCAAAAGCGAGTGCGATGTAACTACCAACCGTAGTTGGACGATGGTTTTGTGTTGGATTAGTCATAGGAACCTCTATATGCCTTCGTTTATGTGGAACAAAACACATATAGATAGTGCAAGTTAATGATTCGACGATTAATGACCAAAATCAAATAGCATATAAATTCACCCTAAATATCAATAGCGAAACATAAAACTGTGATTTAAATTTAAAGCCAGATTCAAAAACCAAAATAAATTAATAACTCAACATAAAAAACCAACAAAAACCACACCAATAACCTAGCTGTACATAAATAACGAAGCCCTATCGATAGCTTAGCTAAGGCAATCTTTTAATCATAATCTATTGAATTATTAAGATATCTATCACACCCCACGAACTTATTTAGGTCTACGCTTTTACGCGTGTTAATAACTCATTAACTTCGGAGCGTAATCCATGCTAGGTATCCAGCTTTCAGTTGTTCTCTCTTTTTTATTTTTTTCTACTGTGGCAGACGCTGCTACTGCTCAGTTAGGAGAACCTCTCAAGCTCACCAACTCATTTGTTGGTTACCTATCCCTGACCATTTTCGTTGTCGCCTACGTCGTTGTGATGATGGAAGAGTATTTAAAACTGCGGAAATCGAAACCCGTTTTACTTGCTGCTGGTCTCATCTGGATCATCATTGGCTTCACCTACCAAGAACACAACCTCACCGAGGTGGCTAAACAAGCACTCGAACATAACTTACTCGAATACGCCGAATTACTGCTTTTCCTGTTGGTCGCGATGACGTACATCAGCGCAATGGAAGAAAGAAGGCTGTTTGATGCACTTCAGGCATGGATGGTAGGTAAAGGCTTTAACTTCCGATCTCTATTTTGGTTAACCGGTATTCTGGCCTTCTTTATCTCCCCGATTGCCGACAACCTCACCACCGCTTTATTAATGTGTGCCGTCGTTCTAAAGGTTGCAGGGTCAAATCCAAAATTCGTAAACCTTGCCTGTGTGAATATCGTGATAGCAGCCAATGCTGGCGGCGCATTCAGTCCGTTTGGGGATATCACAACGCTGATGGTATGGCAGGCAGGCTACGTGAGTTTTAGCGAGTTTGTTCCCCTATTTATTCCTTCAGTCATGAACTATGTGGTTCCAGCCTTAATCATGTCATATTTCGTTCCCACAACTCAGCCCGATACCGTGCACCAACATATCGAGTTAAAACGTGGAGCAAGAAGGATCGTATTTTTATTCATCATGACGATTGCCACAGCTGTCGCTTTCCACGCCGTGATTCACTTTCCTCCCGTCATGGGTATGATGATGGGCCTCGCCTATCTTCAGTTCTTTGGTTATTACTTGCGTAAAACCTTACCCAACTCACTCGCCCAGAAAAAAGCGATGGCGATTGCCAACAACGACGAAGGCGCACTCAAGCGATTAGGCTCAGTCGTACCATTTGATGTATTTAGAAGAGTATCTCATGCCGAGTGGGACACATTATTGTTCTTCTACGGCGTCGTAATGTGTGTCGGTGGTTTAAGTCTGCTTGGGTATTTGGAACTTGCTTCTGGAGTAATGTACAGCCAATGGGATCCAATTTGGGCCAATATCATGGTGGGGATCTTGTCCGCGATTGTCGACAACATTCCGGTTATGTTTGCGGTGTTATCAATGGAGCCTCAAATGTCGATAGGTAACTGGTTATTGATTACCTTAACGGCAGGGGTTGGCGGTAGCTTATTATCGATTGGTAGCGCGGCGGGCGTGGCATTAATGGGGGCGGCACACGGAAAATATACCTTCTTTGGTCATTTGAAGTGGATGCCAGCGATCATGATTGGCTACGTGGCCAGTATTGCTGCTCACTTGTGGTTGAATGGTGGCCTTTTCTAATTCAATGGACCTTTCTGCGGCTTCTCAACTCGTGTCCAGACATTGCTTAACTGTATTGCTGGGCACATATTGCAGGTAAGTACTTCACCTTGATGCTGAACTCGCATCACCAAGTCTGAATCAGTTCGGCTGCTTCCGGAATTTAATTCAATGATGACCAAATCATCGTCGACGCTATAACTGCGTGTAACCGTGTTATCCGTGGTTTGATAGGTCACTTTCCCCGACTCAAAAAGCAGATAGCTGTCGCTGTCAGCATTTTCATACATACCTGTGAACAAAACCAACTGTGGTACTTCGAAAGGGCGAGTGGTATCCGTTAAGCAACCTGTCAGTAATAACACGCTACTGCAGCTGAACATAAGTGATTGATAGCGATTCATTTGGGCATCCTTGCCTAAAGCACATGATAAAAGGATATGCAACCAAACAAGGATTTTCCAGAAAACGACAATTTTATTGCGAAGTTACCACTTGAATACCCCTTGTTCTACAGCTTTGATTGACAGGGTTTCGTCAACAAAAATCCCTATAGAAGAATCCTCTAACTTTCCTCTCTTCCTTCAATCACCAACAAGCGCTGTTTACGTTCGACACCGCCCGCATAACCTGTCAGCTTACCATTTTTGCCAATCACTCGGTGACACGGCACAATCACTGACACTGGATTTTTGCCATTCGCCAAACCAACCGCACGCACCGCTTTCGGGTTACCAATCGCGTCAGCCAATTGGGCATAACTCCATGTTTCTCCATAAGGGATTGTCGTGAGCGCTTGCCAAACCGATTGCTGGAACGGAGTTCCCTTCGCAGCGATCGGCACATCAAACTGAATGACCTCACCAGCAAAATAACGATTAAGTTGCTCAGCAACCAATTCGAAGATCGGAAAGCTATCATCTTGAATACCCAACTGATCTGGCTTTGTGGTATGGATTTCAAACCAAGCGCCAAGCAAACCTTGCTCATTGGCCTGCAAAGTAATGATGCCTAACGGGCTCTCATAATAAGTAAAACGATTAGCCATGATATCTCCTAGCTTAGTATTCCGATTAAGATTGATTCCAACAATGGAATGTGGCGTAACTGCCCCATGGCGACACGCTTTGTGCATTAATGGCAGGACGATGCTCGATAAATTTCTTTACCACCAAATCGCCCACTAGCAAATGGTTAGGTTCACTTAAGCCTCGAAGCAACGCATATTGAATCGTCCAAGGTCCAATGCCTTTTAGGTCAATCCACTGAGAAGGATGCTCGGCTTCGTTGTTTACCATGTATTCGGCAAAACGCTTGAGGGTGTCCTTGCGGCTTCCCGGCATTCTTAAGAAACTCACATCTGCATCGGCTATCTGTTGCGGTGTTGGGAAATACGCTTTGTCTTGTATTCCAAACGGCTCCTGTGAATCGACAGGCGCTGGTGAATCAACAGACTCTTGCGTATCAGTATCCCCATGTAAGCCAGAAAGCTCACGCACCAACAAATTTAGTTGGCCAATCGCTGCGGTGACCGAGACTTGTTGCCCAAGAATAGCTCTGACCCCAGCCTCCCAAGCACTCCATACTCCAGGGATACGAATACCACTTTTAGCGACTAGAGTAGGATCGATAGTGGTAAAAAATGTTTCGACCTTTGCAATGTCGACATCTAGGTCAAACATACGTCGAATGTTAGCAATCAAGCTTCTTAATTGGCTTATATCGCCCAACTCAAATTCAATATCTAATCGGCTCTCTGTCACTAGCGTGGCCTTGAACCAGCCCCTCGAACCGTTCACATTCACCGTGCGCTGGTAATAGTCCTCGCCTACTTCTTCTAAGCCTTCAATCATTCGTCGTCGATAGAAAGCCAACAAATAGTTCCAGTCCAGCGGGCCGTGAAAACTTAACTGGATATGATTACTTAGGCTGTTATTTGGCTTGGCTCTTCGGATTTGACTTGGCGAAAGCTTCAGCTCTTTTAGAAAGGCATCATTGAAGCGGCGCGTGCTATTAAAACCACTCGCAAAGCCCACATCGGTAATGCTCATGCTGCTGGTATGCAGTAACTGCTTGGCAAACATCAATTGGCTATAAAGGCTATATTGCTTCGGTGACACCCCGATGTAATTGTCAAATAGGGTTCGCAGATAACGATCTGAAATACCCAATCGAGTAGCAAGGTCGACAATTGATCCTGAATTCAGTGCGCCGTTATCGATTAATTGCATAGCTCGCAGAAAGGTAGTCTCAACCCCTTTCCATGCTGGAGAGAAAGGCGCGCTGTCTGGGCGACAACGTAAGCAAGGGCGATACCCCGCCTTCAAAGCTTGAGCTTGATGAGAAAAGTATTCGACATTTTCTTCTTTGGGCGGGCTTGCTGGGCAAATAGGTCGACAAAAAATGCCCGTGGTTTTCACCGCAGTAAAAAACATCCCATCAAAACGAGCATCTCGTGCATAACGAGCTAAATGGCATTGCTCACTCGTTAATGTACTGTTGTGATGAATAGTTTTCGACATGTCGTACTTTCCCGTTAATCATAACCTTCATTCTGATAACTAAAAGTTTACCGTGAACTGCCATTGTCGCTAGCCATTTTCGGAAGCTAAGGTCAGATAAATCACAAAAAAAGTTTTAATTTTATTCAATTAGACTAAATTTAACCTAGAGAAGGTATTCTTCTCACAACGTCAACGATAAGTACTTAGCACGCCAAGATGTAGAGACTTATCGAATAAAAGGAAAAAGGCTATGGTTTTGCACACGTGTCGTATTGTTTTATCAAACCAACAAGTTCTCACCAGTCAATCAGTTGAACAATCTCTCAGCTTTCTTGAAGATAAAGCGAGCAACGGGATTTCTAAGATTGAAATAGACGCAACCGATGGAAATCAGATTCATTCATATCTGTCTCACTCTCTTGAAGAGTCCATTGAGAACTTAATGAACCTGTAGCTCCTTGAAAGAAAGCATAGCGATTTTAGAACATGATGCTTTAAAAAACTTGGCACCGTGATAACTAGGTGCCTTGGAATAGGTTACAGATACCAGGCTTAAACTGGTTTAAAAACAAAAATGGCTCTCTTGAGAGCCATTTTTTATAGAATAAGCTTTTTATTTTATCAGCATAGTAACAAATGAATACTACTATTCAGGCGCTTGTTCAGCGGCTTGTTGCAACGTATATGCAGTCGATGGGTCAATCTCATTAACCAATTTCTCGACCTGCATGATCGCGTCAACCGAAGTGCTACTTTTACGGTAACTCAGGTAAATTGGGCGATACCAGTCTTCAACCCCTTTCACCTTGTGTAGCTGGCCAGAGTCGATAAAAGGCTCAACTAGAGATACTGGCAAATACGCACTGCCGCCTTTCTCTAAAATGAAATCCAGGGCAATGCGGGCTGTCGAAGTACGTAGATACGGTGCCGGTACTTTAGGGTGACGCTCTGCGTGTTCAGAACCAAAACGCGTTCCCCAGTCGACATAAACGTATTTATGTTGGAATACAGATTCCAGATCATCCTGTTGCGTTGATACCAGCACCAAAACCAAATCTGCGACTTTTTTACAGTTTAGCTCTTCTGCTTTGATCTGATCTAAAGCAAAAGCCATATCTAAGGTTCGCTCTAACAAGTGACGGTTGAGCTGCTCACGCCCCATCACCTCTGCCATAAAGCCGTAGCCACCCAAGGAATCGGTCACAACACTCAAACAGTTTTGTAAATACGCATCCCAAATATTCGGCGTGCCACCCAACGTTAGCTGCAAGGCTTTCCCACTTTCCAACGACAGCTCAAATTTAGCTTGTTGTAAGGTAGAAACCATCACTTCAGCATAACCAATCAAACGTTCACCAGAGGAAGTAAGCTTAATATTGTTGCGGTCACGAATAAAAAGCTGAGTATCAAAATAGCCTTCTAGCTGTTTAATTCTCGCACTCACTGCGGCTTGCGTTAAATACAAGTTTTCTGCTGCACGCCCAAAATGGCGTACTCTTGCAACCTCAAGAAAGGTTCTAAATACTTTCACATCCATCAAATGCATCTCTGTAATAAATCTGCTAACTAGCCGATCTAGAATTGTTTATCGTAAAGGCAAAAACATTTTGTTTCCCATTGTAGCCTTTTAACAATATGTTCGCGTGAACAATAAACACTAATTTCTATCTAACCACATTACTGAGGCTGATATGTCTGAGACCGAATTCCGACACGGAAAAAAACGTTTTTATGACACCACTAAATTCCCACGAGGGTTCGCTAAATCAGGTAATTTTACTCTTTCAGAAGAGGAAGTCCTGACCTTATTTGGTGACACAATGCTAGCACTTGAGACTGGTGAGTTAACGCCAACCAATGCTGAAGAAAAACATTTCTTAAAAGTGCTGTCTCACCCTCATAAGGCTAAGTCAAAGTTAGAGCGTGTTTGGTTGAAATACATTCAACTGGCTCGTGGACGCCGTCGCTTTCATACCCTAAACGGCTGCAAACGTGGCGAAGTGTCTAGAGAAGAATACGAAAGTGAGTTAGTGTTAGAAGATTAGTAAAAACGCTCAAGGTGATACCTCATCACTTTGGGCTTTTTTTTACCTTCTATTTTTATCTTCAAACACGATTTTTCTTCGTAGTTGGTCAGTTTAGCTAACCTGCTTGGTTTTACCTATATTTATAGATAATTCATAACGATAGCGTGAACAGACCTCTGTTCTCACACAATTTCACGGGTATCAGACCCAATTAGGATCATCATTCTTCACCCTGCTGTTTCCTTTTATCACGATAGCGCTACATTGCCACCATTATTTTGCTGCCTCAACTATACTTTCAAAGCTCGTTATTACACTGAAGATCTTTAATACGCCAAAGCTATTTAATAGGTTGAAACGCACTGACCCTTTTAGGCACTGAATCAAATCAACATTCCTGTATATGACAAGCGTATTAATCTTGTTTAACGCCACCAAATATCCATACAGTAATTGTGCAATTTTGAGCGTTCTAGTCACAGATACGAGGAAAAAAGTAAAAACTTGACCTAAAACAATAGCAGAACTTGATAACTTATTTTATAATGCGAATTAATGTTTCAGAACACTGTAAATTTAATTTCTAGGGGCAAAATCAATGAGACTTATTCCATTAAGCAACAAAGCTAAAGTAGGTAAATGGGCTGCTCGTCATATCGCAGATTCTATCAACAAATTCGCTCCAACTGCTGAGCGTCCATTTGTACTAGGTCTTCCTACAGGTAGCACACCTCTAACTACTTATGCTGAGTTAATTGAACTTTACAAAGCTGGCGAAGTAAGCTTCAAGCACGTTGTAACATTCAACATGGATGAGTACGTTGGTATCGACCCAAACCACCCAGAGTCTTACCGCACATTCATGCATGAGAACTTCTTCAACCACGTTGATATCCAAGCAGAAAACATCAACCTGCTAGACGGCAAAGCTGAAGACATCGATGCTCACTGTGCAGCATACGAAGAGAAAATCCGTTCATACGGCAAAATCAACCTGTTCATGGGCGGCGTAGGCATCGACGGTCACATCGCATTCAACGAACCAGGTTCTTCTCTATCTTCACGCACTCGTATCAAGACGTTGACTGAAGACACTCGTATTGCCAACTCTCGTTTCTTCGATGGCGACATCAACCAAGTTCCTAAATACGCATTAACTATCGGTGTTGCTACTCTTCTAGACGCTGAAGAAGTAATGATCCTTTCTCTAGGCCACAACAAAGCGCAAGCGCTTCAAATGGCTATCGAAGGTTCTGTAAACCACATGTGGACGGTTACCGCTCTACAGATGCACCGTAAAGCGATCATCGTTGCTGATGAGCCAGCTCAACAAGAGCTAAAAGTTAAGACTCTACGCTACTTCCAAGAGCTAGAAGCTGAGAACATCCAAGACCTATAATCCGCATAGTCTTGAATAGAAAGGCGTTTTTATAAAGAGAGCGTCTTGAATAAAAAAAGCCACTGAATGTGGCTTTTTTGTGCGCGTTGATTTTGTGTTTAATGGGAAGAGGTTTCGGATATTTTTAGAGGCACAAAAACAACAAAGCGATTTCTCCAACGAGAGAAACCGCCATCATTTTAAACTTTGTATTGAAACGAACGAACAGCTACTAGATGTGTAGGATGTTAAACAAGTAAGCAAGGCTGCAAACTAGCGCTAAGAGCTCAGCGCGTTATCTCGGCATAGGGTAGTGATAATGTCAGTGATAGCCAATATGATCGTCGACTTCACCTTTTGATTATGTCGCCCCAAGAACATTTCAAGCATTGGGCCAGACATCGTTTCCACCATCTCCGCGTCATATTCGATAGGCATAATACGCTGAATCGCGTGCACCTTGTTGAGCTCAAATATCACATCAACTTCTGTAAAGCTGGTGTCTTCACCCTGTATTTTCGCCCACTCTTTCAAGGTAACGAAAACCTCGAGATCGTCGTAGAGTTCTTTACTGATCACGCCAAGCCCAAGTAGCAACTTAGCACGAATCATGATCTCGCCTAACGGCCCACCACTGTTGAGAAGTGGTTCGACAACGAACTTAATTGCCGTGTCGTCTTTCTTAAAGATGTTCTTTAATACGGCATCTACCGTGTCGTCCAATGCATCATAAGCCGCCATTAGGCAGGCGCCAGCACTCTCAGCTTCCGAAAGGGCTTCGAGTAATTCAGTTTCATGGCTAGTTTGTATTGGCATAACGGCTCGAAAATAAGAAAGTGTCACAGGTGTGACACTTTGATGGTTTATCATTTCAATGCTAGATAAGCTTGTTCCGCTAGTTTAACAACTTCTGAGTCACTATTCAGCTCAGAATAATGCGCTAATGTCTCAGCAAAGCCTTTTTCTGCGAACATTGCTTGAAGTTCAACCGCTTGAGGGTCATCTTCGTTCTTGTAATGGAACGCAGCAGCGATAGCTTTTACTAGGTGAGTATTCGGTAGACCATATTCTAGCGTACCGTTTAATGGTTTAACTAGACGGTCTTGCGGGCTCAGTTTACGAATTGGCTGACGACCAACGCGGTCTACTTCATCACGTAGGAACGGGTTAGCAAAACGACCTAGAATCTTTTGGATGTAGGCAGCGTGAGCTTCTGGATCAAAGCCGTAACGCTTAATCAGAACCGCACCACTCTCTTCCATCGTCGCTGTTACTTCAGCGCGGATTACATCATCTTCGATAGAGTCTTTGATTGTCTCGTGACCTGCAAGCACACCAAGGTATGCCGTTACCAAGTGACCTGTGTTTAGCGTGAACAGTTTACGCTCAACGAAAGCCATTAGGTTGTCAGTGCATTCCATACCTGGGATGTTTGGAATCTCACCTTTAAATTGTGTTTGATCTACGATCCACTCGCTGAACGTTTCAACCGTTACTGCTAGAGGATCTGTTTCGCCTGCTTCTGCCGGTGGAACAATACGGTCAACTGCAGAATCAACAAAGCCAATGTGCTCTTCAGTGAACGCTTTCATTTCATCAGCAAGGTGCTCTAACACGGCTGCTTTTAATTGGCTTGTACCGCGAACCATGTTCTCTGCCGCGATGATGTTCATTGGTGCAGTGTTGTTTGCTGCTGCACGTTTTTCAATGCCTTGAGCGATAGACTTAGAGATGATTTTAAGAACCGTAGGACCCACTGCTGTCGTCACAAGATCAGACTCAGCAATGCAATCTACTACTGCGCTTGTCGCTGAGTTAACTGCTGTCACGTTCTTAACAACTTCGACAACACACTCTTCGCCAACAATCTTAACTGGGTATTCTTGGCGTTCAATTAACGCATTTACAACCGTTTCATTTACGTCAGCAAACGTAACCTTCATACCAGCATCAGAAAGAAGCTTACCAATGAAACCACGACCGATATTACCTGCACCAAAATGTAACGCTTTCATAATTTTGACCTTATAAATATTTGAATCTAGATAGCTAACTGCTCAACAACATGCCTCTACGATGTGCCCTAGACATTAAGCAGTAAGCTATTCAGACTGAATCTTTTAGAAAGATTAAGACCGAAAATGAGGCCAGTAGGGGGATACCGGCCTCCTTCACTCAGGAGCTTGACTAGAGCTTTTTAGTTTCCGTTGAGAATACGTAGAACATCAGCAGGGTTTGTTGTGTTCTGTAGGCATTCCACAGCTTCTTCATCATCGAGTGAATTGGTAATAGCCATCAGAACCATGTTGTGCTCATCGCCTTGTGCGGCAATACCGATAACCATCTTCGCGATATCATCTTCATCTTCGCCCCACTGAATACCTTCAGGGTACTGACAGAAAACGATGCCGGTTTTTTGTACGTACTGTTTCGCTTCGATTGTGCCGTGTGGTACTGCGATAGACTCACCTAGGTAAGTAGACACAAGCTCTTCACGAGCAAACATGCCGTCTACGTATTCTGGTGATACGTTGCCAAGTTTTACTAATTGTTCGCCAGCAAACTTGATTGCGTCTTCTTTTTGAGTCGCTTTTAGGCCAAGGAAAATGCTGTCGTCAGTGAGTGCTAACTTGTTGACTTCTTGTGCTGGAGCCGCTGCAGGAGCTGGAGCTTTTACGTCACCACTTTGTGCTTCTACAAGTTCAGCGACTAGTTGGTCGTATACTGCTGCGTCTAAGAAGTTGTTCAAAGACATGTGCATTGCACCTGGAACGGTGTTACGAGCACGGTCTGTTAAGTCTTTATGTGTAATAACGATTTGCGAATCAGCCGGTAGGTTGTTGATTGCGTAGTTGGTTACCACGATGTCTAGGCCAGCTGTTTCTATTTTCTTACGTAGAAGACCTGCACCCATCGCACTTGAACCCATACCCGCATCACAGGCTACATAGACTGCTTTTACATCCGCTAGGTTGACGTTTGCTTCTGCTGCTGCACCTTTAGAAGACGCTTTCATGTCTTTCATTTGAGCAGAGGCTTTTTCTAGTGAACCTTCGTCGTCACCTTGAGCTGAAGTCTTAAGTAGGATTGAAGCTACGATGAAAGACACAGCCGTTGCAGCGATAACAGAAAGAACCACACCGATGTAAGAGCCTTTAGGTGTCATCAACAATACTGCGAAGATAGAGCCTGGAGATGCTGGGGAGATAAGGCCAGAATCGAACACTACGTTAGTGAATACACCCGTCATACCACCTGCGATTACAGCAAGGATTAGACGTGGGTTCATTAGAACGTAAGGGAAGTAAATTTCGTGGATACCACCTAGGAAGTGGATGATAGATGCACCAGCAGCAGATTGCTTAGCGCTACCTTTACCAAATACCATGTAAGCAAGTAGAAGACCGAAACCAGGACCTGGGTTTGCTTCGATTAGGAAGAAGATAGAACGACCGATTTCTTCAGATTGCTGGATACCTAGTGGAGAGAAGATACCGTGGTTGATTGCGTTGTTTAGGAATAGGATTTTCGCAGGTTCAACAAAGATAGAAGCAAGAGGTAATGCACCCGCTTCAACCATCACGTTCACACCAGCCGCCAGACCAGAAGAAAGCACTTTAACTGCAGGACCAATCACGATGAATGCGATGATTGCGCAGATCATACCAATGATACCCGCAGAGAAGTTGTTCACTAGCATTTCGAAACCACTCTTCACTTTACCGTGAACAGCTTCATCGAATTTTTTAATTGCGATACCACCTAGTGGGCCTACAATCATTGCACCCATAAACATTGGGATATCAGTACCAACGATAACACCCATTGTTGTGATAGCGCCGACTACCGCACCGCGGTCACCACCAACCATTTTACCACCGGTATAACCGATCAATAGTGGTAATAGGTACGTAATCATAGGACCAACCATTGATGCTAACGTTTCGTTAGGCCACCAACCGGTTGGGATGAATAGTGCAGTAATGAAACCCCACGCAATGAATGCGCCGATGTTTGGCATTACCATATTAGATAAGAAACGACCAAAGTTTTGAACCTTGATCTTTGCTTCTGGTGATAACATAGGTAGAACCCCGTATTGTATTGGTTGGTCAAATGACCGAAAGTGTGTGCTCAAAAGTTGATTAAAATGTATCACAACATTTCCAAAATGCACCTTAGGCCAACTTTCGTGACAAACATCACACACAAAAAACACTTTAGGGTTAGCAATAATGCCTTAGATCACAAAAATGCCATGAATTTAAATTACAAAGCAAAATTAGTGAGAATAATTCTCACAAACTAACGATCAAGATCACATTTTAATACGCAACCATTAAAAATAAATAGTGACAAAAATCACATTAAGCAAAAGAACACTCAATGAAACGATAATAAATGTATAAAAGAACGCCATACAAAGCGCGAAATATACGCATACCCTTGAGTATTAACTGGTATTGTGTAATTTAATTACAAAACAGTAAGACATAGATCACACTCAAAATTATCCAATCGCATCTTCTCGGTTACACCATTGGCTTATACATCATGCGCACCTTCACCACACTCTTGCAGCAAAAGCTGATCACAACGCACTGCTGTCAGCAGCAAGAGATGTGCTATTGTATTTACCTATTCATATTAACTACCGCCTCAACATGAATCAGCTGATCACTCCGCTATTTGAGAAAAGACTATGTCAGACAAAATTTCCACATCCGCACTCGCTAAACAAAAAGGCATAGAAGCTAAAGCTTTATTTAGCGATCTAAAAACAGCGGGCTATATAGTGCGTTCACAAGAGCGTTGGATTCTCACAGAACGGGGAGAAAGCTTTGGTGGGGAATATGTCGAACACAAGAAGTTTGGTGTCTTTATTGTCTGGCCAGAGAAACTGCTCATCGACTTAGACTCATTCTCTGGCAAAACATTAACCGCGACGCAACTTGGCCACGCTTTTGAGCTCAGCGCTAAGAAGATCAACTTGTTGCTCAATGAACTTGGGTGGATAAAGAAAGAAGAAAATGGCTGGCACGTCACCTCTACAGGCTTAAAAGCCGGAGGTGAACAAAGAGAAGACAAAGCGACTGAGAATTTATTCGTGGTGTGGCACGATTCGTTGGTTCGTAATAAACGATTAAAGCAATCTGTTGTCGAGTTTTTAGGCCACGATGCAGAAAGCCACTCGACCGATGTATCGTTTTCTAGCTTCCGCCAGAAGTTTGAGGCCAAACACCGAACCTTAGATGGGCACTATGTGCGTTCAAAGGGAGAGCTGATCATAGATAACTGGCTTTATATGGCAGGAGTGATGCATGCGTACGAACGTCCACTGCCAATATCAAAAGAAGTGATCAGCGATTTTTACCTGCCAAATGGCAAGGTGTACATCCAGTTTTGGGGAACCGATTCTGCCCCTGTCGCTGAAGACAAACGCATTGAAACGAGAGAAACATACGAAGAACACGGCTTCAGCTTAATTGAACTCACCCCAGAAGATATCCCAAGCCTAGACAGCGTACTTCCACCATTATTGCGTCAATATGGCATAAAGGCGTACTAAGCGACTGATCTTAGCGCGCCATAACATATCAAGATCACACTTAATCACTTATTATGGACATTATTTACCATAGTGATTTGATATGTTCGCTATTTTTCCCGAGTCATTCTTCTATTATCTTACACCCATCGACTTGAGCTACCGCAGATACTCGATTTTATGGGGGCATGTTCGATAGCCATTTAAGCGTTCAATCTTTTAGAAACTGACTGTTCATCTATAGATATACAGCCTAAATGCGTTATCCGTTTATTGTTGACGCTACTGAACATAAAACCCTACAACATTTATTATTGATAGATATTAGGATTCAACATGACTCATCCAATCATTTCAGATCTAAACACTCGTTACACAGCTAAAAAATACGATGCAGAAAAACGCATCTCTGCGGAAGACATGGAAGTAATCAAAGAAGCACTTCGTTTGTCTGCTTCTTCAATTAACTCTCAGCCTTGGAAATTCATCATCATTGAGAGCGACGCAGCTAAGCAGCGCTTCCACAATACTTTCGAGAACATGTTCCAGTTTAACCAACCGCATGCGAAAGAAGCGTCACATACGATCCTGTTTGCTCACGATCCTAAGTACACTAAAGAGAAATTTGCTAAGCGTGCTGATACAGAAGTAAGCTCTGGTCACCTACCCGCTGAAATGTACGAGCAGTTCTTAGGGGCTTACGCATTCGCAGAAATGAACACAGACGAAACAGGTTTCAACGGTAACTGGACTAAGTCTCAAGTGTACATCGCGCTAGGTAACACAATGCACACACTGGCTCGTCTTGGTATTGCTTCAACGCCTATGGAAGGTGTAGACGCTGCTATGATCGGCGAAGAATTTGCTGAAGAACTAGAAGGTCACGTTGTTGATGTCGCACTCGCTATCGGCTACCACAAAGACGGCGAAGACTACAACCACGGTAAACCAAAAGCGCGTCTAGCTCTTGATGAAGTGGTTACTACGCTGTAATAGCTCCCATGCGCTATGCATCATGTACCAATAGCTACAGCGCTTTACTCTTTAAAACGCTTTTTCGTTTTACAAAATATATTTTTAACAGAACTTCAGACTGTTAAATAACACTGCCTTGTTTTGGCCAGACACTCGTCTGGCCTTTTTTATTCCTGCTATTTAACGACCTAAAGTTGCCCGAATAAAGTTAGTCATAAAGACACTTAATAATCATTTTGATTACACAACATATACAGTCATAAAGACACACCCAAATAGGTGAATCCAAAAAAAACCAATGTAAAACAATATATTAAAAACATGGCACAACTAGTGCAATGATGACCTTAGATATTTAAATAAGGTATTATCATTATGACTATTCACGTTAAATCAAATGTTCACTGGGTTGGCGTCCACGACTGGGAAACCGAGCACTTTCATGGCAAGGAATACCACATGAACAAAGGTACCAGCTATAACTCGTACCTGATCCGTGAAGAGAAAACAGTGCTGGTCGATACCGTTGATCATCGCTTTACTGAGCAATTCCTTGCAAACCTTGAGATGGAAATCGATATCAACGACATCGACTACATCATTTGTCAGCACGCCGAAGAAGACCACTCAGGTGCACTTTCAGCATTATTAGCCAAAATTCCAAACACACCAGTTTACTGTACGGAAGCAGGAGTGAACTCGATTGTTGGCCATCACCATCAACCTAACTGGAACTTCAGAACAGTTAAAACTGGCGACACGCTCGATGTGGGTAACGGCAAGCAACTTATCTTTGTTGAGATGAAGATGCTGCACTGGCCAGACTCAATGGCGACCTACCTAACGGGCGACGAAATCCTGTTCAGTAATGATGCATTCGGCCAACACTACTGTGACGAAAACCTATTCAACGACCAGCTAGACCAAGTAGAACTTCATGACCAATGTCTGCGTTACTTTTCGAACATCCTGACGCCTTTCGCGCCTTTGGTGAAAGCGAAGATAGAAGAAGTGTTGAGCTTGGGTGTGCCTATCGATGTTATCGCCACTTCTCACGGTTGTATTTGGCGCGATAACGCAACGCAAATCGTTGAGCAGTATTACGAGTGGTCTAAGGCCTACAAAGAAGATCGTATTACGATTGTCTACGATACCATGTCGAATAATACTCGCATGATGGCCGATGCTATCGCTAAGGGAATACGTAAAGGCAGCCCAGAGACGGCAATCAAGGTGTTCAACATCTCCAAGCACGACAAGAATGACATCCTTGCCAACATCTTTCGCTCAAAGGGCGTACTCGTTGGCTCATCGACCATGAACAATGTGATGATGCCGCAGATCGCAGCGCTGCTCGAAGAGATACACGGTCTGCGTTTCGCAGAAAAAAGAGCCGCAGCCTTTGGTTCTTCAGGTTGGACAGGTGGCGCAGTTAAACGCATCGATGCTCGCCTACGTGAAGCTAATTTCGAAGTCAGCGCACCGCAACACATCCACTGGAAACCAGACACAGACGCCCTTCGCCAATGTATTGATTACGGCATGACACTGGCTGAGGTTTGGCGCGCCGATGCGAACGAGGTTAGTGAGCCTAAACAAGTTGAGCGCAACGTTCAACGTATTGAATCAGCACCGACAAGCCCCCCAACCGAGCTAAAAGACACGGCAGAGCAGAAGCCAGAAGAATCGCAAGACAAGTCAGCACGCAGCGCAGACTGCACTTGCTGGCGCTGTACTGTGTGTGAATGGGTGTACGACCCACAGTTAGGTGAACCGTACCAAGGCGTTGAACCGGGAACACCATGGGCACAAGTGCCGGATGATTTCCTTTGCCCTGAATGCCATTTAGGTAAAGAAGTGTTTGTGGAGAAATAACATGTCGAACATTGTGATTGTGGGTGGTGGTTTCGCCGCCCTACAAACCATAAAGATGCTTCGTAAAGCTGACCAAAACATTACTATTACTATGGTCACGGCGGACTCTGGTGTTGAATACAGCAAGCCGAACCTTTCGCACGTATTCAGTAATGAGCAAACACCTCAACAGCTCGTGATGAATAATGCTCAGCAATTAGCAAAGCAATATAACGTTGTCATTAAAACCTACGTTTGGGTAAACGAGATTAACACCGAGCAGCAGTTTATTGTCGCTGGCGATGATGTCATCCCCTACTCAAAACTTGTACTAGCGACTGGCGCTACACCCTTTATACCGCCAGCAGAAGGGTTGCTTCCTCAGGCGACCATTACACTAAATAGCTTAGAGGAATTCGAAAGGAGCAAAGCTCAAATTGATGATGCTCAACGAATCACCGTGATTGGCGGAGGATTAATCGGCGTTGAGCTCGCCTTCGACCTTCAAACCGCAGGCAAAGATGTCACCATCATTGAGCCTGCGAGTTACTTGCTAAATAGCCTAGTGCCACCTTTCGTTTCCCTTGAATTGGAAAGGGAACTAACAAAAGCAGGTGTTACCGTCGAAACCGATTCTGCAGTGTGTCGCGCAACTTATCTCCCGGATGGGGTGAGGCTGCAAACAACGTCTTCTCGATTAATCAAGACCGACGTAGTCATCGCTGCTGCTGGGTTAATGCCAAACACCACACTAGCGAAACAAGCGGGCATTGAGGTGAACAGAGGTATCATCGTTAACGAAGCAATGAGAACCAGCATACAAAATGTCTATGCGATTGGTGATTGTACTGAGATTCAAGGCCAAGTAATGGCTTACCTACAACCCGCCGTATTGTCGGCCAGCATATTAGCTAAACAACTCACCACAGGAGAAGGCAAGCTAAGGCTGCCGAATATTATTACTAAGGTAAAAACACCCCGTTATCCTATTCAACTGGCAGGTAGAAATATTCAAACCGTTCAGAGTTGGGAAGCGAGGTTTGACCCGAAAGGGATTATTGCCAAAGGCTTTAATGAATCTAACCAGCTTGTAGGATTTATTGTCACTGGTGAGCACACCCAATCTGCGTTTTCTCTGCTAAAGGAATTACAAATAAGTTCACCGCCACATGCATAAACGCAGTTAAGAAAAGGCAAAGTAGAACAATAAAAAAAACCAGTCAATCGACTGGTTTTCTTTGTATCAATTCTCTGTATTACCATTAACCTATAAACGAGATGTACCCTTGTAGGATGATCAGGTTAACAATATCGATAAAGAAGGCACCGACAATTGGCACTACCATGAACGCCTGTGGCGATGGACCGAATCGACTCACCAAAGACCCCATGTTCATTACTGCTGTTGGCGTTGCTCCTAAGCCGAAACCACAGTGGCCACCCGACATAACTGCCGCTTCATAGTTCGCCCCCATCACCTTAAAGGTCACAAAGTAAGAGAAAAGTCCCAACACCACCGCTTGAACACTAAGGATAACCAAGAATGGAATCGCAAGATCAAAAATGTTCCAAAGCTTAAGGCTCATTAGTGCCATGGCTAAGAACAGCGATAATGACACGGTACCAAGAATATCGACCGTTTCACTGTCGGTTTTGTGCAGCTTAGTCACTTCAAAAACATTAGTAATGAACACACCAATGAATAGCGCATACACAAAGTCAGGAATCATCAACCACGAAACTTCAAAAGTAGCGACCCATTGTTCTAGGTATCTCGCACCAGTGATGCAGATAAGAAGAATGAAAAGAACCTCAATTACCTTCTTCGCCGTTACTTTGTCTTCTTCATATTCGTTGTAAGTCACCAACTCAGGGAAACGTTCGTGAGTTTGTGTACCAGTACCGTATTCAGACTCTAGGTTGTTTTTATCAATCAACTTTTGGGCTACCGGACTACCAATAATACCGCCGATGATAAGACCGAAAGTCGCTGACGCCATCGCAATTTCTAGGGTGTTGGCAATGCCATAGGTCTCTGAAAAAGTTTGTGCCCAAGCGGCGCCAGTTCCGTGACCACCAGATAGCGTAATTGACCCTGCAATCAACCCCATCAAAGGTTCGAGACCAAGTGCCGTGGCGAGAGTTACACCCACACCATTCTGGATGATGATATAAACAGAGGCGACCCCTAGGAACAGAAATACCTTTGCCCCACCTTTTATCAACTGTGTGTAGTTAGCGGCAAGGCCGACGGTAGCAAAAAACATTAGCATGAATGTATTCTGTAATGGCAAAGAGAACTCTAGATCAACGCCATTAAAGTGTAGGGCTGTAATAGCAAAAGCGACGATCAAGCCGCCCACGATGGGCTCTGGGATATTGTATTTTTTGAGAACCGGTAGCTTTGCATTTACAAAGTTGCCTAGAAACAAAACACTAATCGCGATTAGGAAAGATTCTAGTGGCCCTATTGAAATTAATTGATTCATATAACCTCTATATTTTTACGTTCTCATATTCCCTAATGAGTCTAGTGACCTGTAATTATGTGTTGCTCCGCTTATATTTATGTAAATAGGTGAGAAGTTGTAGATTAGAAAAACGAGCACATTGCCGTGTTCGCTCTGTGCTATGTATGTAACGTGTTAACCTTTATCGAAGGTTTTTTAACAACAATCACCTCAAAGAAATACAAGCCGACAGAAATAATATCGCCGCTCAATACCTTTCTAAATGCCTAATAAAGCAAAAAGGAGCTACTGCTAGCTCCTTTTTTATTACCATTACAGGTAATTAGAATTTTTTCGGGGCATAACCTGTCATAACCTCAATACGAAGCTCTTTACCAATCTTCGTCATTGGGTGAACAATCACTAATCCTTTTACAGACTTTTTCAGTTTCCCCATATCCGCTTGCTCAGCTTTGGTGATTTCACGGCTAAATGGCATATCAATCAGCGATTTACGCTCTTGATTCACATCGAAGCTTTCTTTGTGTTTAAGCTGGGCAATTTTCTTCGTAAGTTTCTTAATCTCGTCTTCAAATTGACGAACAACAGGACGATCATTACGAGTTTTAGCAGCCGCTAACTTGTGGCGACACTTGTCTAGACGGTTGTTAATTTGTTGAAGTTCGTTTTTAGCACTCATAATAATTTCCTAAGATTAAGCAAGCCAACTTGGATTGGGGCGCGGAGTATAGCACAAGGGTTTACGCGAACCGAAATTTATCTGATAAATCGCCCGCAGAACCAAACATAAGCTAAACCTTCACTTTGTACTGGAGGTCTTGAGCTTCATCTCCCGTCATGCCTCTAAAACCCCAACAGTGTGACGGCTGTTCTTTTATCGTAATTTCGATATCTAAAGGAGAGATACCTAACTGTTTTTCTATTTCTGAGAAAATCTTCTTAATCAGCCGTTTTTTGGTGTTAACAGCTCGACCTTCCATCATGTTGATTTCAATAACGGTGTAAGCTTCAGACCGCCCTTCAGGATAAAAAAGTCATCTCTTTCTAATGGAACAAATCGATGCGCCCGCTTGTCATCAGGTAAACCCATCTCACTGTTCAAACATTGCTGTAAAACATTAGAGAGCTGTAACTTAATAGGATTTAAACACTCTTTGATACCATAAATAACGATCATGACCATTCCTTTGATGTGATGTCGGATAAAGAAATCTCCGTCAGATAGACGCTCACTATCTCACCTATCCATTCGCTTACTATTTAATCATATAACCTAATGGCATTCATGAAAGAAGGGATAAACAATGAATTTATTAACAGGTGCAACAAAAAATGCAGACCACCGATTTACACTCGGCCACTCCCCGATAAACCATGACTCATCAAATTGATCGTACACCAAACTAGGAACGTATATCCCTAAAATGAATTTTATGTTTGAAGGAGTACTATGTGCCTAAATCAGCTAAAAAAATACAGCCGTTAGATAACACCGAATCAGAAGCACTTGACAGACTGCCAGTATTCCCGCTTCCTTTGTTTATTTTACCAAACGGTAGACAGAGACTACGCATTTTCGAACAGAAATACTTGAAAATGGTCTCCAGTGCGTCTCAAGGAGGTGGGTTTATCATCGCCCCCCAAGATGCAGCAAAACCCAAAACACTCAGCTCATGGGGAACCAGAGTAACGATAGTGGACTTCAATATTTCTGACGACAATATTCTTGAAATCGACGTTGAAGGCGTTCAATTAGTTAAGCTTAAGGATGCAATGCGTCAACAAGACACTCTGATCACCAGTCGCTTTCAAAACTTGCCTCACTGGCCAGAGTTAAATGCCAAAACCCCAAATATCATGACCTCATTTCTTGTTCAGCTTTTCAGAGAAAATGAATCGATCAGAACGCTTTATCCAACACCTGACTTCGAAAATTCTCAATGGACTTGTGCAAGACTCTTGGAAATGTTGCCTATCCCTCTAGAAAAAAAAGCCGAATTTACTAGACCCGCGAGCTTTCCTTCTCTCGTTCCTTTTCTTAATCAAATCATTACGGGGCAATAGACACTTTTATTCACTATAATTTCGTATAATAGAAATTAGTTTAAATAGAAGTGATCCCGAGCTTTACTTTCTGCGTAGTGTTAACCAAATTCGCATGATGGTCAGATACTATGCAAGTGGAAATGAGAAGTTCAGGGAAAGGCAAGGAGCATGTCATTATTCCCGATAACAAATTACCTACCGAAACCAAAGTACCAGCTGAGCTTTCAAGCTGGTTGATTTTGGTTGGTACAGACCGAGACAAGCAGGCTTTTACTAATTTGTTTAAGTTTTTTGCTCCCAAAATCAAACGCTTTGGTATCAGTAAGTTGGGGAGCGAAGCTGCGGCTAACGAACTTGTTCAAGACTCAATGGCTAATGTTTGGAAAAAAGCACACCTCTATAACGAAGAGAAAGGCGCGGCAACGACTTGGGTGTACACCGTGATGCGAAACGCTGCTTTCGATGTGTTGAGAAAAGTGAAATCAAAAGCGGAACAAACCATTGCAGACGATATCTGGCCAATCGATTCAATGATAGCGGAATCTCAAAACGAAGAGCTTCCATTTGGTGACCATCTAATGAGCCGTCATGTAATGACTCAGATAGAGAAACTACCTCTCGCCCAGAAAACGATTGTGAAAGGGGTTTACTTTCAAGAGCTATCACAAGAACAACTCGCTCAACAACTTGATGTCCCGCTAGGAACCGTCAAATCACGTCTAAGACTCGCTTTAGCCAAACTTAAGGTCCACATGGGAGAACAAAACCATGATTAAACATCACCCAAATTTAAATATGTTGAAAAGCTTTGTTGGGGGTTCTCTCGCTGATTCCGTTTCTTTGATTGTAGCGAGCCATGTTGAGCTCTGTGAACACTGCCAACAACAAGTTAATCAGTTAACAGCCGAAGCTGCCAACACTGTATTTGACACTGACAATTTAGAATTACCTCTGGGTCATAGAGAAATCGACACCTTTTTTTCTGATGATGTAGAGTTTGATTTAAATGCAATTGAATCAATCACCGCTGACTTATCTCAATCCGTTGAAATGGAGCCAGAAATACAGAAAATAACAGTAGCTAAAACCACTTTTACGCTTCCTAGAGCGCTTAACTCAGTCGCACTAAAAGACTGGATAAGTTTAGGGAAAATATCGAGAGCAAGACTCGATTTCGATGATGAGTCGCACCACACCAGTTTATTGCATATAGACAAAAACGGACAAGTGCCTTGCCACACACACAAAGGTTTTGAAATAACCCTACTGCTAGAGGGAAGCTTCGAGGACGAAATGGGAGTCTATAACAAAGGCGATTTCATCTGGTTAGACGGTAAACACACTCATCAACCAGAAACTAAAGAAGGCTGTGTGTGTTTAACGGTTTCAAGCGACGCCATGCATTTCACTAAAGGCGTAAGTCAGTTATTCAACCCATTGGGTAAGTACATTTACTAAAAGTAAGTGTGATTCAGGTATACAGAACGGTATAGAGACCAATAAATAAATAGTCTAAAATTATATCGGCTTTTTAAAATCATCAAGTTACAGAGCTGCTATGTACAGCTCTGAACTTGTTAAATAGCCTAGACTAAATTAAACAGCACAGAGCGAAGGAGTTGGCCAATGGACAAAAAAATCAAGATAGGCATCAGTGCATGTGTTGCCGGTCACAAAGTTCGGTTTGATACAGGACATAAACGTTCTCGCTTCTGCACAGACGACCTTGCAGAATATGTCGAATTGGAACCAGTTTGTCCAGAAATGGCAATTGGTCTACCGACACCAAGACCAACCATTCGTCAAACTCGTCAACTAGATGACATCATCCATGTCTCTCGTCCAGACGGTTCCGGTGATGTAACCAATGAGCTTATTGAGTTTGGACAAAACTATTCAAAAAACAATCAGCACATTGCTGGTTTCATTGTTTGCCAAAAAAGCCCGACCTGCGGTATGGAACGAGTGAAAGTTTACCACCATCATGGCCGCGGTTCTGAATCGACAGGCGTGGGCATGTTCACCCAACAAATTATGGATGGGAACCCGTTACTTCCAGTTGAAGAGAACGGTCGCCTTAACGATCCGATTTTGCGCGAAAACTTCATGACACGAGTATTCACCTATCAAAAGTGGTTAGACCTTGTCGATGAGGGCGTGACTAAACACAAATTAATTCAGTTCCACAGTGCACATAAGTACCTAGTAATGTGTCATCACGTAGAAGGTTATAAGAGCCTAGGCAAGCTACTGGCCAGTAATGATTTAGAGATAGATGAACTAGCAAGTCAATACATTGAAGGTTTGATGACGGCGTTATCTCACCACGCGAACCGTGGTAGCCACGCTAACACCTTGCAACACCTTCAGGGTTACTTCAAAAAGCAACTGAGCAGCGCGCATAAGCAAGAACTTGCCAATCAGATAACCTCATTCCGCGAAGGTGTCATTCCTCTGTTAGTACCATTAACACTGATAAACCACTATCTAATGGAGTACCCAAATGAATACCTTGAGTCACAAGTGTATCTAAACCCTCACCCACAAGAACTTAAACTGAGGTACGGATATTGAGCGATATTTTATGGATACGACGAGACCTAAGGATTCACGATAATCCCGCTCTCGTCGCTGCAATTGAAAGCGGCGTAACTATCGCCGTTTTTATCTCTACCCCGCAGCAATGGCAACGGCATCACCTAGCACCAATAAAAGCAGATTTTATCTACCGCCACCTCAAGCAGCTAGAATCACAGCTCTCGGAGTTCGGTATCACTCTGCTGCACCTCAAAGCCACTGATTTTAACGACCAATCCACAAAACTAGTCGACTTATGTAAACAGCTCGATGCGACATGTGTCTACGCAAACTCAGAGCCTGAGGTTGATGAACAAGCTCGCGATCAAAAGCTGATTTCAAACGGCCTAAACCTGAAGGTAAGCGACTGCGATGTAATGCTGCCACTAGGTAGCGTTCTCAACAAACAAGGTGAGATGTTCAAAGTCTTTACACCCTTTAAGAACGCTTGGCTAAAAGAAGTTCAGGTAAAAGGCATCATCTGTAACCCTGCTCCTTTCGTGCCTGCTGAGTTTTCACAAGAACAGCTTCCTGATGACTTAAAAGCCTTAAGAATCTCCGCTGACTATGATTTCGACTTTCCTCGTGTTGATTCAAGTCGCTGGCCATTAAGCCAAGATGTATTAAAAAGCGTGATTCCCAACTTCCTAGCAAACAAAGTCAACGACTACGCGACGTTTAGGGATATTCCTTCGATTAAAGGCACATCAGGGTTATCACCCTATTTAACAATAGGAGCGGTCAGTCCGAGGTGGCTAGCGATTCAATTGATTCAGCAGCAACCTGACCTATTATTTGACACTCAATTACCTGCCTTTTCTTGGCTTAATGAATTGATATGGCGAGATTTCTATAAACATCTGATGTTTCACCACCCTGATTTAGTGAAAGGCTCTAATTTCCAGCCCAAATACAACGGCTTAGATTGGCATCAAGACCACCCAAGCTTCAAAGCATGGTGTGAAGGTAAAACTGGTTATCCATTGGTTGATGCCGCAATGCGTCAATTAGTTGAGACTGGCTGGATGCACAACCGGTTAAGAATGGTGGTGGCGAGTTTCCTGACCAAGCATCTACTCATTGACTGGCGCTGGGGCGAGCGATTCTTTATGTCGCACCTTATCGATGGTGATTTTAGTGCCAACAATGGTGGCTGGCAATGGGCGTCAAGTACCGGCTGTGACGCTCAACCTTACTTTAGAATTTTCAACCCAATCACTCAAAGTGAAAAGTTTGATCCAAAAGGCATTTTTATTCGTAAGTACATACCAGAGCTGCAAAATATCCCTGATAAGCATGTACATTTCCCACATGACTTTATCGCTAAAAACGGAATAGACAGCGAATACTGGCAACCCATCGTCGAACATAAAGAAGCACGATTGAGAGCCTTAGCCTTTTTCAAATAATTAGAGTGAGTATTATGGATAACTCTCTATGGCTTGATAACTTTCTCAACATGTATCGAGAACTTGGTACCGAGAATTTTGATGTGCTGAAAACGGTGTATCATCCAAAAATTGAATTCCAGGACCCACTGCATCAAGTCAGTGGGATCGAAGCACTGACGCACTATTTTGAGAACCTATATTCCCAAGTAACCAGCTGCTACTTTCACATAGAGCACAAGTTTGAGGTGAAAGATGAGGCGTCTATATATTGGACAATGCAGTTTGCTCACAAGCAGTTAAATGGTCAAAAGCCTATCGAAGTTCAAGGCCACAGCCATATCAAAATGCTCGATGACCAAGTGATCTATCACAGAGACTACCTCGACGTCGGTTCTATGTTGTATGAACACATTCCAGTGTTAGGCTGTGCCATCAAATCCATCAAGAAAAGAGCGAGCCGATAATGCGTATTATGATCACTGGCGCGACCTCAGGTATCGGCCAATCACTGACACTCGATTATGCTCAGCAAGGGCATCAAGTAATTGCTTGTGGCCGCAACTCAGACAAGCTGCAAACCTTAGTCGATTCCCACAAAACAGACCTATCACACTCATCCATTGAGCCACTCTGTTTTGATCTAACCGATTACCACAATTTCCCTGAGCTTGACCACAACAAGCCACTCGACCTGCTAATTTTGAATGCAGGTGATTGTGAGTATATCGATGATCCATTGAATTTTGATGCGGAGCTTTTCGAACGCGTCATTAATATCAACCTGATCTCTATTGGCTACGCTTTAAAAGCATGGCTCAAAAACATCAAGCCCGGCGGTCGCTTGGTTTTGGTGAGTTCAAGCGCGAGCTTTTTGCCTTTGCCTAGAGCTGAGGCTTATGGCGCTTCTAAGGCGGCACTCACGTATTTAGGCAGAACGCTTTCGGTTGACCTGGCACAACACGATATTCATGTATCAATTGTGCATCCAGGCTTTGTTGAAACACCATTAACCGAGCGAAATACGTTCTCTATGCCTATGATCATTAGTAGTGAGGCCGCAACTCAGCGAATCGTAAACGGTATTGCTCAAGGAAAGAGTGAGATCGATTTCCCAAGACGATTCATCATGTTGATGAAGCTATTAAGAATGCTTCCAACTCAAGTTTGGCAAAAACTCGCTTCAAGGATGGTATAACAATGAAGAAAATCGCCATTATTGGTTCAGGCATCTCTGGACTCACTTGCGCGCATATATTGGATAAGCACCACGACGTAACGGTATTTGAAAAAAATGATTACGCTGGAGGGCACACTGCCACCGTTGATATTGAACATCAAGGCTCGGCGTTTTCTATCGACACCGGCTTTATTGTATTCAACGATCGAACGTACCCGAATTTCAACCAGCTTCTAGAACAACTCGGTGTGGAAAGGCAACCGACTGAGATGAGCTTCAGTGTTCACAACTCGACCACTAAGTTTGAATACAATGGCCACAGCATTAATTCATTATTCGCTCAAAGGAGTAACATTTTTAAACCGCAGTTCTGGTCTTTGGTTTCCGACATTCTTAAGTTCAACAAATTGTGTAAAGCACAATTCGAAAGCAATGTATTCACGCCTGACGTTACCCTTGGTAATTTCCTGCGAGATAACCAGTTTTCCGACTTCTTTAGCCAGCACTACATCCTACCGATGGGTGCCGCTATTTGGTCAACAAGCTTAGAAGAGATGGAAGAGTTTGAGCTTAAGTTCTTTATTCAGTTCTTCTATAACCATGGCCTGCTAGACATCGCCAACCGACCTCAGTGGTACGTGATTCCTAAAGGGTCGCGATCTTATGTTGAGATCATCCTTTCGCGTTTGAACAAACCGGTTGCGTTGAATACATCAATCAAACAGGTCACCCGCCAAGAAGTTGGTATTACCATTGAATTTGAAGATGGTGATACACAAGACTTCGATGAAGTGATATTCGCCTGTCACTCAGACCAAGCCCTGCGCCTACTTGGTGATGCGACCGAACAAGAGCAGCAGGTACTAGGCGAGATCCCTTACAGCCGCAACGAAGTAGTGCTCCACACGGATACTCGCTTACTACCAGACAGAAAGCTGGCTTGGGCGAGTTGGAACTACATGCTCGATGGCGACAGCAAACGACCGGCTTGTGTCACTTACAACATGAACATCCTACAGGGCATTGAAAGCCAAGATACCTTCTGTGTAACCCTAAATCAAAGTGACGCGATAGCACCTGAGAAAATCATTCGCAGCTTTGTCTATCACCACCCCGTTCTAAACTCGAACACGGTTGAAGCTCAGCACAAGCGTGAACAGATTTGTGGCAAAAACCAAACTCACTTCGCAGGAGCTTATTGGTATAACGGGTTCCATGAAGATGGTGTCCACAGCGCACTTGATGTAACCAAACGCTTCGGCTTAGATTTGAATACGAGTTCAGCGCTATGAACACTCACGCCCTGACACCCGACATGAGGGCCGATCCAGAAAAGAGTGAAGAACTCAGCGGGATCTATTGGGGTAACGTCAGACATCGCCGTTTCGGCGACATCACCCACGAGTTCAGCTATCAGCTATATATGATGGGGCTGGATCTTGATGAACTGCCCCAAACCACAGCGCGTAGTGCGCTGTTCGGAACTCAATGGTATAACCCGATTCGCTTTGTCGAATCGGATTATCTCGCTGAAAAAAAAGAAAATAGCATTAACAATGAACCAAAATCACTTAAGCAACGTATAGCTTCCAAAGTGCAACAACTTGGTGGGGTTTGGTCTGAGTCAAATAGAGTAACAATGTTGGCACAGTGCCGTTGTTTAGGTATTTATTTCAGCCCAATCAACTGTTTTTTCTGCTACGACGAAACCGGAGAGTGTCGCTATATGTTGGCTGAAGTGAGTAACACACCTTGGCGACAACGACACTACTATCTGATCGACATGCAACAAGAGTTAAAGGTTAAGAAAGAGTTCCACGTATCGCCGTTTATGGACTTAAACATGACCTACTTTTGGAAGATTAAGCCACCAGCGAAACGAACATTAGTCCACATCGAAAGCCGCCGAGACGAAAAGCTTTTCGATGCAACGCTGGCACTGACCAAGCAGTCAGTAACCAAGCAAAACATTCGACGAACAGTATTCAAAATTCCGGCGATGACGATAAAAGTCGTGATGGGAATTTATTATCAGGCTCTCAAATTATTCCTGAAAAAAGTACCGTTCGTGGCGCATCCAGACTCAACGTCTTAAGCGCCTTTACAGTCACTAAATAGTACAACTCAATTAACGATTTGGGCGTCTCAAACCAATGAACAACACCCAACCTTAGTTGACCTAAAAAATTTAAATGAGTTCTCAGCGAGGTTTACATGGAACAGCTTGCAAAACAAAACAACAACATTAAACAACAAGCTAAAGCCGTTGCTGTTTCAAGCAACTGTAAATATCGATCTTTAATCTTCAAGGTGTTAGAACGCCTGCAATTTGCGACGCTCGAAATCATCGAGCGAGACCAAAATTCAGTGTTTGGTGATCGAGAAGCCGACTTGAAAGGTCAAATTGTGATTCACGATGCGACCTTTTTTAGAGATGTTGTCATCAACGGCAGTATTGGTGCATCCGAAGCCTACATTGATGGTAAATGGACCAGCCCAGATCTGACTCGCGTTATCCAGATCATGGCGCGCAACCAATCGCAGCTAGACGAATTGGACGATAAAACACAGTGGATTTCTCGCATCAAAAACCTATTGCTTCGTCGTAAGAATGCCAACACCGAGCAGGGCTCTAAGCGAAATATTCTCGCTCACTACGATATTGGCAACGAACTGTATGAGCGCTTCTTAGATAGCTCAATGCAATACTCTTCCGCTATCTACAGCGAAGAAGCAGAAACCCTATCCAAAGCTCAGCAAAACAAAATGAAAACCATCTGTGAGCGCTTAGAGTTGTCAGAAAACGATAACGTGGTCGAGATAGGCACAGGCTGGGGTGGCTTGGCTATATTCATGGCGCAACACTATGGTTGCCATGTCACCACAACCACAATCTCAGATGCCCAACACGCGCTTGCAGAACAGAGAGTAAAAGCGCTTGGCTTAACCGACAAAATCACCCTCCTTAAGGAAGATTATCGTAACCTCGCTGGCGAGTATGACAAATTGGTTTCTATCGAGATGATAGAAGCAGTCGGACATGAATATCTACAAACCTTCTTTGAGAAATGTTCTTCGCTACTGAAACCTTCAGGCAAGATGTTGATTCAAGCAATCACCATCGCCGACAGTCGTTACGATAAATACCGCAAAGGCGTCGACTTTATTCAGAAGTACATTTTCCCGGGCGGTTGTTTACCTTCGGTTTCAGTGATGACTCAACACCTTGCGACCAGCACAGACCTTGTCGTCCAAGAAATTAATGACATAGGCCTGCACTACGCTCGCACGCTTAACGACTGGAACATCGCCTTTGAAAACAGCTGGCAAGAGTTAGAGTCTCTCGGTTATTCAGAAGAGTTTAAGCGCTTATGGATCTTTTATTTCTGTTACTGTGAAGGCGCATTCAAAGAGCGCGTGATCAGTACACATCACCTAGTGGCCAGAAAACCTCGTTACTTTGGAGCAAAAGATGAAACAGTTTTGGATTATTAATCTGGTCTTGTTTCAAGCGACCTGGGTTTGCAGCGCCTTCTTTACCGCGCAAGCCCCGTTCATCGCGCCACTGATTGTCGCTGTTCATTTCCTTCTCTCTCCGACTCGTAGTCGTGACCTGAAAATACTCTGTTTGCTTCCATTAGGGCTATTGCTTGATAGCCTCATGCTTTACTTCGGCGTGTTTGCCGTCGATTCTGAAATTGCCAATCAATCATGGTTTCCAGTGTGGCTCGTATGTCTATGGATCATGTTTTTGATCAGCTTCAATCACAGCCTAAATTGGCTTTTAAAATGCTCGAAAGTGATCTTGTTCGCCATAGGGTTCGTAGCGGGTACTAGTAGCTATTGGGGAGGCATCAAAGTAGGCGCCCTTATTACTACTTGGCCAGATGCATCGGTAGTCGCAGCCCTTGCAATAAGTTGGGGAATTTTGTTGCCCTTACTGGTGGCCGCCTACTCCAACTTAGTACAACCTGAAATAGCAAGGACAACGAGGTGACTTATGGCTTATTCACGCAACCCTACCCAAGCGTTCATACCTGAGAACGAAACAAGCCGCGTTCGTGCGCTGTCAAAATCTACAGTGCAATCAAGCTATCTAAATCAAGAGAGCACTCAAACAACAAACAGATTGGTAAGCTTCATCACACTACCCCTGATTTTTGCTGTGCTCTTCTTTACTGGAAACGCGAACGCCTCTGCTGTTGATGATTTAAATAAACGCGGCCAAGGCGAAATGAGTTACCTGTTTTGGAAACTTTATTCTGCTGAGTTCTACGCAACGCCAACCAACTCAGATCGAGCATTAAAACTTGAGTATTACCGCGCGATAGATAGCAAAGACCTCGTAGACGCAACCAAAGAGCAATGGAACAAACTTGGCTACTCAAACAACAATATTCAACGTTGGCTACAACCTTTGTACGAGATGTGGCCTAACGTTGAAGCAGGAAGCACACTCACTATCCGTGTAACAGAAGACAATATAAGCCGGTTCTACTTCGACGAACAACCGATCGGCACCATCCAAGACAAACAATTTGGTGAAGCTTTTTTGGCAATCTGGCTATCTGAAAACACATCCGAGCCCGGCCTACGCAAACAACTATTAGGGTTAAATAAATGAGTCCAAAAACAAAAATAATAAAACTCGCTCTAGCACTGCTTTCTCTCATTTTGCTAGCGGGCTGTGGCTCTGCAAGTTTAGAAGACCATGTCGACACTACGCCAGAGCTCAAGCTTGAAACCTTTTTTAATGGTGATCTGATGGCCTATGGCATGGTGCTCGACCGCTCTGGTAACCTGCTGCGCCGCTTTGATGCCAAACTTATCGCGACTTGGGACGGTGACAACGGAGAGATAAAAGAGTGGTTCTCCTTTGCTGATGGTGAGCGCTCAACTCGCGTTTGGAATCTGATCAAAACGGGCGAAAACACCTATTCTGGGACTGCCAACGATGTCGTTGGAACCGCTTATGGTGAGACTCAAGGCTCCGCCCTGTACTGGAAGTATGACCTCGAAATCGAAGTAGACGGCAGCACCTATGAAGTCGTACTAGATGATTGGATGTTCTTAATGGACGAAAAACGACTATTCAACAAAACCGAAATGTCGAAGTTTGGCTTTAAGGTCGGTGAGGTCATCTTATACATAGAGAAAATCTGATGAAGCGAACCTTAGATTTAATATTGTTCGTTTAGCGCGAAATTTCAGCCCACAAAGATATGTTGTGGGCTGTTTTGTTTGATCTCGCGAATTGCATACCTGCAAGCTCAACGCTCTGTGCTAAGATGCGCCACCAGCACACAAATGGGCTAGGCTCACACATAGCAGTTCCTATTTGTTTCGCTAGCGTAGATTTCCTAACATGATTAATTGAAAAGGCTTTAAAGCATGAGCAAGTTGACCTCAGCGGAGCGTAAAGCTCGCGACAATGAACGTTTCTCACAACGCGTAAACGACCGCAGAGAAAAAGGTGAAGACGTCGTTGCTTACGCACTGACCAACAAAAAAGCTGTAAAATTCCTGACTAAGTCCGAGAAAAAACGTTTCAACGAAACGAAAGCGACTCTTCAAGAAGAGAAGCGAGTTAAAGAACAAGAAGAGCTTAACCGAATCGAAGACGCGTTCACGATCAAACAGTTCGACGAAGAGTAACCTGACTCTAAAAACCGCTGGCATGACTTAACAAACCCAAGCAAGCATGAACTTAAATTATTATGTCAGGGTGAGCATGAAAGTGTGCGACAATGCTCGGCGTAAATTCATATTCAAGGTTTATTATGAAACTTCTAGTTCGTAACCTATCACGCTCTACTTCTGAGCAAGACATCCGTGTGCTATTTTCTGAGTTTGGCTCAGTAAAAGAGTGCAGCCTAGTTTTAGACCAAGAAACTGGCGACTCAAAAGGCTTTGCTTTTGTTGAAATGCCAGAGCACGAAGAAGCGAAAGCGGCGCTAAACAAGCTGAACATGACTAAGCTTGGTAAAAACACGATTCGTGTAAAAGTAGCGAACTCTTAATCGAGCAATGCTTCATAAGCCAAGTGGCTTAGCTTAACGGCAGCACAGATGATAAAGCCCGTAACGATATTTCGTTGAAAAACGCAATATCGTTACGGGCTTTTTGCTGCTCGCGATTTTCTTTTCACAACCCGTTCGACTCACTTAAAGTTCGCGCTTACAACCCTTCATGTTCATCAATAACTCGCCTTGCTTCTGCCATCGAACATCCAGATTCCATCACCAACTGAGCGACCGTCATCGAGGGTGTCGCCGCTAACATAGAAGCCAAACACACCACAGGTTTAGGCAATACTTTGTCTATCGCAATGGCGATCCAACCGTCTTTTTCGTGGGTGAGCAAGGCTTTAAATTCAACGAGTTGATGCTCTTGAGCGACCAACAACCAATTACGCGAACGACGAACTCGTTTCAACTGGCATCCACATTCCGCAGCATTAGCCATCACTTGGCTTTTATCACTCACACGATGTACAAAACTATTCAATGGGACGCTAAACATAACTCTCTGCCAACCAATCTCTATCAATCATTGAAGCGCTAGTACTCGCAACTCAGCACTTCAATCACAACTCAATAAAACCATGAGTAGGATTACACAGACACAAAAAAACCGCCAGTCATGCGCCAAATAGACTCGCGGTTGTTCTATGTTAATGTGTGTTGTTTACGCTTTAGTTTCTACCACAATGTCCGTTTTTACCGAGTTCGCAATAAAACAGTTTTTATGTGCCAAATAGTGCAGCTTTTCGATCTGTTTGGCCGTTGGTTGTTTAGTTCCTAAAAACACAATCTCAGGTCGCAAAGTCACCTTTGTAACGGACAAACGACCTGATTCATCTTCTTCAAGCACACCGACTGCATCGTCCACATAAGAGCCGATCACATACTTCTGTTTAGCCGCGATGCCCAAAAACGTCAGCATATGACAGCTAGAAAGTGCTGCAATATAGGCTTCTTCTGGATCAACATTCTCAGCCACCGAAAGTGGCAATGGCACCACATGAGGCGAAGAGGAAGCAGGTACAATAACACCACCATCGAACTCCCATGTATGCCCACGGCTGTATTGATTGTCGCTAAAGGCTTCATCTTCCGCTTTTTTCCAACGAATGACAGCTCCGTATTCAGACATAATCCCTTCCCTTTATAGTGCTCAATAAATTAACGATCAGCGGGGTGATTGACACCGTCGTTGGTGACCACATCACCAATATCAAAAGGGTTCACCCCTTCCAAACAACCGATATTAAAGCCATATTCATTTGGGCTTGAGCGGCGTTGATGATGGGTATAGATACCACAGTTTGAGCAGAAATAATGCTTTGCGGTGTTGGTATTGAATTGATAAAGCTTGAGATGCTCTGCACCTTTGAGGATCTTGATTCCATCCAGCGCAACAGAGCCCACAATCGCTCCCCTGCGACGACAGATAGAACAATCACAGCGGCGTGGTTTTTCTATCCCGTTAGGTAAGCTGAGCTCTAGTTCAACCGCACCGCAATGGCAGGTTGCCTTGTGAAAAGGTTGAATAACCGTATCTCCGACGACTTTCATTTTTCTCTCCAATCACGTCCTTATGTTGCAGGTATCATAACCAGTTCAATGACCTCTGTCCGTAAGCTGGCGCTGAGTTCGAGAGATCCGTCATACGTAGGTGAGCGTCGACTCTTTGTCTGATCGCTCGACCAAACCACTGAAATTCTCAAGAAGATAATCTAAGAAGAGTCGGATACGCTTCGGCTGATATTTCTTACTGATGTACACCACATTCAAGTCGGCGCTTGATACAGAGGTTGAGGTGTTAAAGTTCTTCATGTAGCCATTGAGCAGAGTCACAAGACGCTGGTTATTGATGTCATCTTGCACATCCAACACTGATTTAAGGGCAATGCCCTCGCCTTTTAATGCCCAATATCGAATCACTTCACCGTCGTCTGAGAATCGCTTTGGTACAACGGTAATCGACTTCTTCATATCATGATCTTGGAAGTGCCATGTCTTGAGTTCTTCATTGCTGCGCAGCATCGCTAAACAATCGTGTTCGACCAAATCTTGTGGCGTCAACGGCGTTCCATGCTTGGCAAGATATTCAGGCGAGGCACACAGCACACGTCGGCTTGGCGACAAACGTCTGGATATCAAACTGCTGTCGACCAACTCCCCATAACGGATCACGATATCCATGCCCGATTCCGCAATATTCGATAGGTTATCGTTCAAATACAGGTAAGGAATCACATCTGGATACTGCTGACAAAATTCCGACAAAATTGGCAGGATGTACTGCTTACCGATGTCTTTCGGCGCAGCGATCTTTAATGGGCCTTTAACCTCTTTGACACCATTCTGAATCAGATTTTCAGCCTCGCTGACATTATCTAATATCTCCAGACATGCCTTGTAATACAGCTCGCCTGAGTCAGTCAAAGACACATGTCGCGTGCTTCGATTCAACAACTTCACGCCATATCGTTCTTCAAGTGCCTGCAGCCTTGCTGTCATGGTCGCGGGTGATAAACCCAACTCTCGCCCCGCAGCAGCCAAACCTTGATGTTTGACAATACTGACGAACATCGCCATGTCTGAAAACTTATCCATTCTATTCGTGCCCTATTGTTCATTTAAACCGAATAATGAATTTATATTTTAGCCAATTATCAAATTTAGTCGAATAAATATAATAACAACCATCAGCAGAACACTTAGGAATTCAAGACATGAACAACGAACTAGCAAACCAAGAAAAAAACACCTTCGTCATCATTGGTGGCACGTCAGGTATTGGTAAAGCATTAGCAATGCAATTGAGAAACGAAGACAACACAGTACACATTGCCAGCCGTCACACTGGTGTTGATATCAGCAATGAAAAATCGATTTGTGAATACTTCGAATCAATTGGTCCATTCGATCACTTGGTGGTCACGGCAGGCTCATCCGCTCCGGCTGGAAAAGTGACAGACGTTGCTATCGACGACGCAAAGTCGGCATTCGATACCAAGTTTTGGGGCAGCCTAAACGTTGCTAAGCATGCAGCACGTTACATGAAACCTAACGGTTCGATCACGCTCACGACGGGCATGCTATCGCGCAAAGTGGTCGCTGGCACTTACGTAAAAACGGCAATAAACGCCGCACTAGAAAGCGTGACTAAGATACTGGCGAAAGAGCTATCACCGATTCGAGTCAACGCCGTCAGCCCTGGCCTAACCATGACAACTGCCTACAAAAACATGGATGACTCAGCTCGTTCAACCATGTACGACAACGCGAAAAACAACTTACCAGCAGGCAAAGTCGGAGAGGCTGAAGATATCGCAATGGGCTACCTATTCGCGATTAACAACCCATACGTAACTGGGTCAATCATCGACATCGACGGCGGCGCTCTGCTCGGCTAACCCCTTAACGACACAAAATGCAATTGTTAGGGCTTGTATATAACGCCCTAACAAACAAGAATCAACATAGGTAGCTCATCATGAAACAAGAAGCCATCCATAAAGAAAAGATTCCATTCCAAGTTTGGATACTGACACTCGCGGCTTTTGCTATCGGCACAGCTGAATTCGTTATCGCCGGCATTCTTCCACAAATTGCAACATCCCTTTCGATAACAGAAGGCCAAGCAGGCTATCTAATCAGTGCTTACGCGTTAGCTATCGTTATTGGTGGGCCGATCTTAACCATCTATCTTGCACGCTTTAATAAGAAGAGGGTACTCATTGGCTTAATGGCGCTGTTCATCATTGGTAATGTCTTGTCTGCCCTAGCGCCAAGCTACCCATTACTACTCGCGAGCCGTGTTATCGCTGGCTTAGTGCAAGGCCCTTTCTATGGCATCGGTGCGGTTGTTGCGACCAACTTAGTGTCGGAAAAAATGGCAGGTCGCGCCGTTGGTCAAATGTTCGCAGGCTTAACGCTCGCTAACGTTCTTGGCGTTCCCGCGGGTACTTGGGTGAGCTTGCAATTCGGTTGGCACACCACCTTCTTTACCGTAGCGGCGCTTGGCACAGTTGCGATGATCTCTATTCTAATCTCAATCAAATCAACGGGGCACAGTGAAGCGAAAGACATCAAAACTCAGCTTCTGGCGTTCAAAAATCCAATGCTTCTGATCAGCTTAGCGATCACCGCGTTTGCTTGGTCTGGCTTTATGACGCTTTACGGCTACCTAGCGCCTATCGCCATGCACATCACGGGCTACGGTCAAGAATCAGTAACTTGGATCTTAGTCATTGTGGGTATTGGCTTAATCATCGGCAACACTTTGGGCGGACGCTCTTCAGATAAAAACCTAGGCAAAGCTTCAATGTTTTGGGCTGTCGCAATGATTGTGTCATTGGTGGTGGTTGGCCTTGTGGTAGACAACAAAATCCTATTCGTTGCAGCGGCATTTGTCTTTGGTATTGCATCATTTGCGAACGTTCCTGCTATGCAACTTCGAGTAATGAACCACGGTGGCGAAGGCCAAGAGTTAGCAGCCACCGCGAATATCTCAGCGTTTAACTTAGCTAATGCCTTTGGTGGCTTCCTTGGCGGCATGGTGATCGACAGCCAACTAGGCGCAGGCATGATTCCATTCGCAGCCGTTGTTGTCCCCGTGATTGGCTTGCTGCTAATCGCCAAAGCTAACCGAGCTGACAAACCACAGAGCAACTCAATTTTTAGCCCTGCGGAAAACAAGTAACTCCGCTTGCCACTGGCACTAGACAAAACCAAAAACTTTAAGACCACATGACTCCAACAAGGTAAACACCATGAAAAAATTATTCGAAACATCAGAACTGAAAGGCCTAGAGCTGCAAAACCGTGTTGTTATGGCACCCATGACACGCGCTCGTACTAGCCAACCTGGAAACGTGCCAAACGACATGATGGCAACCTATTACCAACAACGCGCCAGTGCAGGTTTAATCATCACTGAAGCCACACAAATTTCAGATGACTCTCAAGGTTACTCATTTACGCCCGGCGTTTATACCGATGCACAAATCGAAGGTTGGAAATCAGTAACAACAGCAGCTAAAGCACAAGGTGCCGCGATATTCTGTCAACTATGGCACGTGGGCCGAGTGTCTCACCCTACCTTTCAAAAAGGCGAGTTGCCGATTGCACCTTCAGCACTGGCTCCGGTAGAAACTCAGGTTTGGATCTCTGATGAAAATGGTAACGGCAACATGGTGGATTGTATCCAACCAAGAGAGATGACCCAAGCAGACATCAGTCGTGTTGTTCAAGATTTTGCTAACTCAGCGAAAAAAGCAGTCGAGGCAGGGTTCAACGGAGTGGAAATCCACGGTGGTAATGGCTACCTCATCGATCAATTCCTAAGAACTAATTCGAACAAACGCACAGACAACTACGGTGGCAGTCGTGAGAACCGACTTCGCTTTCTAATTGAAGTCGTTGATGCGGTAATTGAAGCGATTGGTGCTGACAAAGTGGGTGTACGTTTAGCTCCCTTCATCACCTTCAAAGACATGAACTGCCCAGACATCGTGCCAACGATTTTAGAAGCGTCAAAGGAACTGCAAGCTCGTAATATCGCTTATCTACACCTATCAGAAGCCGATTGGGATGACGCGCCTGTGATACCTGAAAGCTTCCGTGTCGAACTAAGAGAGTTGTTCTCTAACACCATCATCGTTGCTGGCAGCTACACACCAGAACGCGCTGAAGAAGTACTAAGCAAAGGCTACGCCGACCTCGTCGCATTTGGTCGCCCGTTCGTGGCAAACCCAGATCTCGTTTCACGCCTACAAAACGGCAGCGAGCTAGCACAACTCGACGGCGCTACTCTATTCGGCGGCAACGAAAAGGGCTATATCGATTACCCAGCGTTGTAGTGGTAAAA
This sequence comes from Vibrio sp. 5S239, assembly GCF_041439575.1. Taxonomy (NCBI): domain Bacteria; kingdom Pseudomonadati; phylum Pseudomonadota; class Gammaproteobacteria; order Vibrionales; family Vibrionaceae; genus Vibrio; species Vibrio sp. 5S239. The sequence goes on from NZ_JBGOOM010000001.1 coordinate 70,333, forward strand.
CATTAAATAAACACCAAGCCTGCATGAGTCCTGCAGGCTTGCCTCTTTAGAAACGTGACCGATCCGATACCTTTTCACACTCAAAAATTCACTTGCATATTTTGACCTAAACCGCTGTTATATTTGAACTTTACATGAAATTTAAATTATAAAAATATCAATAACAATTAGAATTGAAACGAGGACTCTCTATTGTTCAACGTAGGACAGGTTTACAATCGACGCACAGATATACACGGTCGCTACAAAGGTCAGCAATATGGTGGTATAGCTACGCCTGCAGCCCACCCATATGTATTTATCTTCACTAGCGATGCTGGTGAAGAATTTGGCTACTCTGATGGTTTTAGTGCAGACGGCACTTTCCGATATACAGGAGAAGGGCAAGAAGGTGATATGAAAATGGTTAAAGGAAACTTGGCCATCTTTAAACACCAAAACAACCTTAAAGACATTCTCTTGTTTGAATCTGTCTCAACTGGTTTTGTTAGATTCGTCGGAGTTTGCAACTACATCTGTCATCACATTGAGCAACGCCCCGACAAGAACGACCAACTTCGCGATGCAATAGTTTTCCATTTAGATATCGTCCCACAAAGTGTCGGCAATACCATTCAAACACCAAAAGCTTCATACCTAACGAAGCCAACTAAAAGTAAATCATTAAGGCAATTACGAGACATCGCCTTAGCTTCAACACCACTTCAAGCTGACCCTAAAGAACAACTCACGCATGTGAAGTATCGTAGTGAAGCCATTAAGCTTTACGCAAAAAAGAGGGCAAATGGTATCTGTGAAGGTTGTGGAGTGCCCTCACCTTTTGAGACCAAGTCAGGTCCTTACCTAGAAGTACATCACCTGACACGGTTAGCGGATGGCGGCGCTGATTGCCCTGAAAATGTGATCGCACTTTGTCCGACCTGTCATCGAGAAGCACACTACTCGGTGGGAGCCGCAGATTTCAATGCAAAACTCATCAAGAAAGCGCTAAAGATTGAAGAGAAACTGTTGTAAACATTTCCGACAGGCAAAAGAAAGGCTCGCATGACTAGTGCGAGCCTAATGCAGTTTAGGGGGTAAACCGCAATCGAGTTTAATCTTAAGATTAATTATTTAACTTATGAGCCTTTATGCACCTTTGCGCATTGGTCTTCTATTTTTAAATGATTCACTGCAATTAATCAATCGATAAAAGTTAGCGTTTGGTCAATTTAAACCACATAGATAACAGTGATTTAGTGAGTAACGTCTAGAGAAGCATCATAAAACTCATAAAAATCAGACCTATAAGCTTCTCATTTGCCAGTAGCCTTCACCATTGGTTGCGAGTTGGCTGTGTAAATAATCGAGCGTATCTGCGACCGTTCCAGCGATGCCTTGTGGTGGATTGAATAACAGCAAACCACTGCCGATCAGGCGATCATCACCCTTGGGATCTCGAAGACGAAGCTCCGACTTAATCGGACTTGGTAGCAAGCCATCTTTCACAGCTGTCACGCTGTGGTTCAGAATCAGTGAGCTCTTATCATCCGTGTAAAGCGGATACCAAATTAATGCTGATACCTTCTCAGACTGCTGATACGCCTTAACCAAGGCATCGATTACCGCGAGGTATTCAGAATCGGTTTCATAGGGTGGGTCGATGACAATCAGGTGATGATTATCGTGTTTTGCTATGTCATCAGGCAGTGCTTCCAAGCCATCGCCCGCGGTAATGGTGAGCTTACTTGAAACATCAAGATCTCGTTGCAGCTTCTCAATGTTGACTTGTAATAGGTCGGCTTCATCTTGCTGAATGTCTGAAAAATAGAAGCTATCTTGGCTGCGGCCTTGTTGATAGGTGATGGCCGCAGAGCCAGGATACAGCGTGAGAATCTGATTCGGATTGTAGTATTCCAGCACCGACATAAAAGATGTAAACGACTCTGGAAGATAAGCCTTGTTTCGCCATAAATACCCAACCCCTTCGGCAAATTCGCCCGCGTGATTGCTTGGCGCTGTGGTTAGGTCATAACACCCGGTACCTGAGTGTGTGTCGATAACATTGAGGCGTGAGTGTTGCTGCATTAATGATTTAACCAGTGCACTCAAGACTGGATGCTTGAGTGCATCCCCATGATCGCCTACGTGACATTGATGTCGATATTCCATTCCCTTGCCTCATCTCTACTAGCGTCATATAAACATACTTCATATCCTGAGGACTTGCTTGCTCAATCTATTGTTTTTTGAATTAGCCTCTTTTGACTAACTGTTTGACTCTTATAAAAAATAAAGCCCTTCGTCTTTTTACAACGAAGGGCTTTACTGAACTGATTCACTAACTCGTGCTGTTAACTAATCGACAACCTAAGGGTACTCACCCTCAATTTCTACTGGTGGTTTCACTTGGTAGTGACAAGGCTGTAGGCCAAGTAACTTAGGCAGTGTGATGCCTACGGAAACGGAAGACCACGTACCGCTGACAATACCGACAACCAGTGCAATCGCGAAACCTTGCAGTGCTGCGCCACCAAGCAGCCAAAGCGCTGATACGGTGATCAACGTGGTTCCTGATGTCACCATGGTGCGTGAGAAGGTCGCTTTAACCGATTCGTTAAGCAGGTTGTCCGTATCACCGTTAGGGTTACCTCGTAGCATTTCACGAACACGGTCGGCAATGATGATCGAGTCATTCAATGAGTAACCCAAAATCGCCAACACAGCCGCTAACACAGTCAGGTTGAACTCGAACTGAGTAAAAGCGAATAAGCCCAAGATAAGCATCACGTCATAAATGATCGCAGCAAGTGCACCCAATGCCAAACGCCACTCAAATCGCACACTCAGGTACAACATGATCATTAGGAAACACACCAATACCGCCAAGCCTCCTTGGTCAACCATGTCTTGACCCACTTGAGGCCCAACCACACTGCTGTTAAGCACTTGTACTTGGTCGCTCACCGATGACAAAACATCCACTAGGTTAGGCTGTGCCGCATCCGTCAATTGGCTGTAACGGATTGTCCAGCGATCCTGTTCTGCCATACCAACCACTTGCACGTCTTGTTGGAAAGCCGTATCAAGTTTTGTTTTTAACGCATCTTTGGTTACTTGATCAGAGAGCTGAACCTCGGCAACCACACCGCCTGTGAAGTCCAAGCCCCAGTTAAAACCTTTCACCGCCACCAGCATCACAGAGCTCATGAACAGCACAATAGATATCGCAGACATCACCTTACGAAGGCGAGTCATATTGCTGTCTGAAATATAGCGGTCTGAAATATTGCTGTTTGAGTTAGTCATTTTTGAAGTACTCATGCTTAAATCCTTACATCGTGGCGTTGGTCACGCCCCCAAACCAAATTGATGATCGCGCGTGACGCAAAAATGCCTGTAAACATACTGGTTAGAAGACCCAAACCTAAGGTCAATGCGAACCCTTGAATTGGTCCATTACCAATGGTGTACAGAGCCACGGCAACAATCATGGTGGTGACGTTGGCATCGAAGATTGAAGAGAATGCGCTATCAAAGCCACGGTCGATGGAGCTCGCAAAGCTGCGTCCTTCTTTCATCTTGTCTCGAATACGCTCAAAGATAAGCACGTTGGTATCGACCGCCATACCGACCGTTAATACCAAACCCGCAATGCCTGGCAGGGTTAATACCGCACCCGGTAGCATTGCAATCAAACCAAATAGAGTGGTCATGTTAACGACCAATGCAGCGTTCGCAACCCAACCAAGGCGGCGATACCATAGCGCCATAAACGTGAGAGTTAGACCAAGGCCAAGAGCCAAAGCAGCAAAGCCATTCGTTACGTTTTCAGCCCCCAGAGATGGGCCAATGGTGCGCTCTTCAATGATGGTAACAGGCGCTGTTAATGAACCTGCACGTAACAGTAGAGCAAGCTCTTGTGCTTCTGCCATGCTGCCTGCACCTGTGATTCTGAAGCGGCTACCCAGTTGAGATTGGATGTTCGCAACACTGATCACTTCACTGGTTTTTTCGCTGTTACCGGCTCTGTCACGGCTGTATTCGCTGTAAACGGTTGCCATTGGCTTTCCGATGTTATGGCGAGAAAACTCAGACATTTTCTTACCCCCCGCAGAATCCAGAGTGATGTTTACTTCTGCACTGCCCATCTCACCAATGCCACTGCGTGCATCAATAATGTGTTCACCGCTCAGCACTGCTTCGCGAGCAACAATGACACGATTGCCATCTGAATCTTTCAGAGTTTGAGTATTGCGCGTTGCATTGTCGTACACAGAGTAGAACGCTAATGAAGCCGTAGCACCAATCACGTCTTTCGCAGCTGCAGGGTCTTGTACACCCGGTAATTCGATACGGATACGGCTTTCACCTTGGCGTTGAATCGATGCCTCAGTGATGCCTAGCTCTTCAATACGGCTGCGCATGATTTGCAGGTTTTGTTGAACCGTTAGGTTGCGTAGCGTTCTTTGCTCTTCTTCAGACTGAGTTAACGTTAGCGATTTATCTGAACGGTCACGTTGCCATTGTGGGAACTCTTCGCGAATCAGCTTTTGTGCTTTCTCAAAATCGGCATCAGTACGGAAGTTAAATTCAACTTGGTTGTTCACCACTTTACCGCGTGCATAACGCACTTGGCTGGTGATTTCATCGACCACAGACTGCGCTTGTGCGTGGTAAACCGGTTCCATATCCACTTCTAATAAGAACTGCACACCACCACGTAAATCAAGGCCTAGCTGAATTGGCGCGAAGCCCATGTCAGTCAGCCATTTAGGTGCTGCTGGCTCCATAGCAAGCGCAACCGTCGCGTTGTCGAGAAAGCGCTCATTAAGCACTTCTTTGGCTTTCGCTTGTTGCTCGGCGTCTTCCAAAATAACGACTAAACGTTTGTCTTTTTGAAAGGCTGATTTGGCTTGGATGCCTTCACTCGCAAGGTATTGAGTTACCTGAGTAGCATCGATAGTTTGCTCAGAACGGTTACTTATTTGAACCGAAGCGTTCTCGCCATACCAAGAAGGTAGAGCACTCAGAACCATGATGATGATAGTGGCGATAAGTACCACGTATTTCCACTTTGAGTAGTGGTTTATTTGTTTTCTTGGAATGCGTTTTTTCACAGTCAAGATCTCTTCTTTGAACTAAGTTTTGCGAACACGAACGATGACTAGCCTCAACCAGAACCAGCTGATTGAGTAGTAATGTTAAAAATGGTGTGTCGCTATATTTTGATTAATTGGCGAGTTCAACGGGCACGAGGCGGCCATCGATACGACCAATTTGGGGTCAAACGATTAGCTAAGAAGTTCTCGGAAATGCGAGTATTGAATATTGCCCTCTTTCCACCCAGAAAGCCGGGAGGACGGAGAACTCACAATGCTGGTCCAGTGCTGCTTGGAATCCAACAACGGTGTGTTGAAAAGCAGAGAAGCCAGTAATGAAGGGGGAGAGAAGTCGATCAGTAGGTGATAAGCAGGCTCAAGATCGGCCACGCTTTCTTGCTCGTTACTGAGCATACGTCTGAAGTTTGCTGCTTGAAGGTTTGATTCGGTGTCGTGATAGTTGGAACTGTCACCAGAAGGCACGGTGCCAAACGGAACCTTATCGCACTCTAAATAACCCGACGGATTATCCGTAGTGGCTTGTTTACACTGTTTTATCGAGGAAGATTGTTCATTCTGCGAAGATTGCTCTTGAGCTGAGTATATTTGGAATGGCTTAGAAGGGAACGAATAGCCGTTAGAATTCACTAAGCCAAAGCTCAGTAAAAACAACATTAAGACTAATCGGGTACCTAGTTTAAGCAATGAACAACAATCCTGAATGGTAGAAACAGTGACAATATAGAACAGCTATGAAAGTTACAATTGATTTGAAATCACAACCGCCGACATTTGACATTACGCTGACAATTGTTCACCTCATTGCGCTGTGTTTGCGCATCCTATGTCGCGAGAAAACAAAAAGCCAAATGACTTAACATCTGGCTTCGCTCCAAACCCGCAGATTCAGGGCTGATAGGTTACTTACCTGAAAAGCGATTTAGCTTAGCTTTGTGGTCTTAACAAGTTCTTCAATTTATAACTGTTATCGCCAAAAATCTCTTTCGCATACTCCGTCATGTCTTTACTAGAAATAGAATCCGTCATTCTCTGTAGATCAAACAATGCTTCAACACCATAGTCATGAATTAAGTAACGCGAAATAAACCAAGCTTGTTCAGTCGGCTTAGTTTGGAGTGGAGTGAGGTCTGCCACCAGCTGCTTAGCTGCCGTTCGAGTCTCATCTTCAGAAATCCCTTTTGCAGCTTCAACAATGACCTTATCAATCGCCTGTTCAATTTTATCTGAGTTTTCTGGAGCCGTTAAAGAGCCGATTAGCCAGTCATAACTAGGCTCACTGTCTTGTGCGACCGAGTACACATAAGGCGCATAATCCAAACCTAACTCTTCACGAACATAAGCCGTTAGACGACTCGACAACACACGCTGAAGCATATCGTCCATAAACACATCTTTTGCAGTTTTATCCCGAGCTTGCTGGGAAATCACACGCAATAAATACTGGCTGCTGTCTTCATTATTGATGGATATATCCATTCGTTCTTTCGAATCAGTACTATAAGCCACCTTATAATCAGGAGACACAACGGCTTCTAGTGGCAATGAAGCAACATATTGACGCACAAGAGGCTTGATTTCAGCGGGGTTAATATCAGCAACAATAACTAACGTATTGTCTCTCAATTTTTGAAAGAGTTGATGCTGCACGTTAAGTATATCTTGTGACGTGACAGCCTTAATATCGTCACTTTCAAGCATCATGTGGCGGCTGCTTGTTTGATAGCTATTGCGATTAACCATCTGAATAAATTGCCCCACAGGTGTTTCTAGATATGCGGTACGAGATTGAGCAAATTCAGACTTCACGGCCTCAAGCTGGTCACTGTCTATTTTAGGTTCAGTTACAATGGTGTGGAGCGCAGCTAAACCTTCTGCAAGCGTCTTTTTCTTGGCGCTTATTTCTAAGCCATGATGAGTAAAGTTGATGAAGGGATAGATTTCAATGTCTTCGCGTCTCAAGTGAGCGGTTAGCTCCGAACCACTAAATTTACCAACACCACTACGAATCGAAGCTTGCAGCGCAATTTCTACAGCAGGAAACAGCGAAGGATCCAACGCCGCTTTTCCACCCTCACTCGCATAGTACACGCCAACATTATTACCCGCCTCAGAGTTACGTAAGTACCAAACTTCAATGCCGTTGCTTAATGTCCATTGCTTCAAATTAGGATCGTCACTCACCTGAACTTGCTTTACAATTTTTCCTTGAGACGCTGGCACACTAAACGCAGAGCTTGCAGTAACGAGCAATGGTTTGTTGCCAGTTTTCTTATAGGCTCTCCTGACATCTTTTAGCTCGTCATTCATTGCCTGCAAGTCTTCTTTAGACGATAAACCTAGTCCCAAAATATATGGGCTAGAAAGTAAATCATCTAAATTATCATTTACGGCTTTCAGATCCGTATTAGCAAGAAACGTTTTCAAGCTCGACTTATAATCAAGCTGTGATTGAACCGTCTGGTTAATCACCAGTGCCGTCGACTTACCATTCGCATGAGCCACTGCATCCATTTTTTCCCAGTTCACTTGAATGTCATCAAGATTCGCTTGGTAGGCCTGTATTACACTCATAAACTCATTCTCACTCACGCCATGATCACGTAAAGAAGCGAGAGTAGAAATAAACTGATGCTGACTTTGCTCTCGACTATCGGCAGGAAAGCCAACCGTTGTAATAGAATAGCGTTGGTACTCTAATAAGTAAGGAATCGAAGCAACCCATTGCACTGGTAGCGCAGCGTCAACAAAATCAGAATTCAATCTTTGTTGGATAAGTTGCTGAGCTATTTCGTCTAACCAAAGTTGATGTTGCTGCTCATGGCTGTGTGTCACTCTTTCCCCACGATCAATGACAATCCCGATACTTGGTGACTCGCTCCCTGCGACGTACGCCACAAAATCTTGAGTATTGTAGTTCGTTGATAATTTCTTCACGGGAACAGGTGTCGTGCCTCTTTGCCAACTAGAGAAGCTTTTTTCGATCAACGGAATCACTTCTGCCAGTGTAATATCACCTGAAACAATCACCTCGGTTAGTTGAGGTTGATACCAGGTTTGATAAAAGTTCTCTAATTCTTTGGCACTCACATTAGAAACGGATTTTTTATTGCCCATGGGATCGTGGCTTTGGTAATTCGTACCCTCAACCATATGATTATAGAACTGAAACGAAAGAGGCTTATCTTTAACTCGCGAGTGTCGAAACTCCCCAAGTATTACTCCTTTCTCTTTTTTGGTCTCAGTTTCGGAGAGCAGTAAACCATCACCAATATCTCTAAACCATGCCAGCGCTTTGTCTAGATTTTTATTATCGGGTAAATCCAACTTATAGAGCGTTTCTTGGTAAGAAGTATAAGCATTTAAGTCAGCGCCAAAGCTAGCACCAGATTGCTCAAATAGTTCTACTACATCATTACCTGAAAAATTTTTGCTGCCATTAAACGCCATATGCTCAACAAAATGGGCGTAACCTTTTTGTTGTTCGCTCTCTTGAAAAGATCCGGCGTGAACAATTAGGCGTACTGATACGGGTTGTTCTCGGTCAGGGTAAACGTGGTAGGTTAAGCCGTTATCTAACTCACCTGTGACCCAATATGGATCGGATTTCAATAACGTTTGCTGCTGAGGCGTTGAGCTGCAACCTAGCAACGCGGTACTTAATACGATGACTAAATAGTGTGCTTTCATAACGATCTCTCTGAAGTAATTCTCTTCAATATATCCTATCGATAAAATGTAATAATTTCTTATTAAATCAAACAATTAAGATTTGAGAGGCAATCGATATTGGCATGAAAATGTTTAATTTATAAATTACACGAATGAGTAAGAGTAAGTAAAAGGTAAGGTGTCATTAAGCTCGTTTATCACATCCCTTTAAACCTGACTTGCGAGGCTCGGCTGATCGGTAGCTTCTCGCCTGACACATAAGCCGACATCTGACCATAGAGCCCTTTCTTCACCTTATCAATGGCTGAAACTTTGACCACCACTGAACGGTGGATCTGCCAAAAATCATCCGGGTTAAGCTGGGCGATCAGCTCTTTTAGCGACACGCGAATAATAAATTCCTCTAGAGAGCCGCCTCGGCCTTTTTTGAATATCGAGACGTACTTGTCTTCCGCTTTGAAGTAAGCCACATCATCGACGGCGATTAAGTGGATATCTTCTCCGACACTGGCTTTGAGCCATGTTAGATATTGAACTTGCTGTGATGTTGATTGGGATAATCGCTGAAGCTGACTCATTAACGCCGCGATATCGGGTTGTACTGCCGTGCTATCTGATTTCTCTTGGTTGCTCGACAAGCGCGCTTGAACCTTCAGACATGTGGCAAGTAAACGCTCTTCATTGATCGGTTTTAGCAGGTAATCCATCGCATTGAACTCAAAGGCTTTGACAGCGTATTCGTCATAAGCCGTAATAAACACAATCAATGGCGGTGAATCTAGCTTGTTGAGTTGTTTCGCTAGTGAGATTCCATCCAGCTCCGGCATACGAATATCGAGAAAGGCCACGTCAGGCTTAAGCTGCCGAATACTCTGCATCGCCTCCAAACCATTTTGTACCTTACTGACAATATCAAGTTCCGGCCAAACTTCAGCCAAGCTCTTGTCTAAGTGGTGTCTTAACAGTGCTTCATCGTCTGCGATAATCGCCGTTACGCTTGGCTTTAATACTGGTTTTTTCATGGTCAGTCCTTTAAATTCACACTGTAAATCATCTGTCTTTCGTCATTGGTCTATGCTTTCTGATTTGTAATTCTAGGCAGTTGCGTCAGTCAACGGTAATAAGATAGTCGAGACTACACCGCCTTCAGCTTGTTCAGTAATCGTTAGGCTCGCCTTATCATCATAAAGGGTTTCGATCCTTTGACGAATATTGCTTAACCCAACACCGTGTCCCGTATTCGCAGAAGGCACTTTCAGCCCTGTGCCATTATCTGATACTTCAATTTTGAGCTGATCGGCTTGTTGAGCTATTCGGATATTCACTTGGCCACCCGCCGCTTTGGGCTCAATACCGTGCGTGAGTGCATTCTCGACCAAAGGCTGAATCAAGAACGGTGGAATCACCTGCAAATCTCTAATCTCATGTGTTTCAATCGAGAACGTTAGGCGCTCACCCAAGCGTATCTTCTGAATATTAAGATAAGCGTCTAACAAGTCGACCTCTTGTGCGATGGTCGATTGCTCGGTGCGGCTGTTTTTCAAAGTCACACGCAACAAGTCGGTGAGTTTTTCGAGCATCAGCTTGGCTTTCGCGCTATCACTCTCAATCAACACATTGATGGTCGCAAGTGTGTTGAACAAGAAGTGCGGTTCAATTTGGCTTTGTAGCTGCTTAAGCTGACTCAATACCACCACCTTCTCTTGATCGGCCTGACGACGCTTGGCTACTTCCAGCTCATTATCGGCCCGTAGCTGTTGCTCTCGTGTATAGAAATAGTAAAAGCAAACCGAACAGAAAATCACACCGAGCAACACGACAGATTTAAGATCAGAGATATTAGAGCCAAAGAATCCATTCAACCAATAGTATGCATTCAAGGTACCAAAGGTCATCGCGACCACCATAGAGATACCCACATCAAACACCTTCGATTTCCTCTTCAACACCTCAACCAAAATAAAAGAGGAGCCCACCGCGCTATAACCAAAACCAAAACTGATCGCTAGATTGACCACAAGGTCGCCCCCCCAAATTGTCTGTGTGGTAATGGCGATGACGAAACAAAACAGAGTGGTTATCGTGAAGCTTTTAATCCATGGAAACTGACTATTTGAAAAAGTGTTCATTAAAAGCGTCCTTTGATATTTAAGAGAATAATATGACTATCGGGTAAGTTGGCGTAAGTAGAATCACTTTTACCGCCTAGAAAGCGTGCAGCAAGTTCCAAATCCAACGATGAATCGCCATTATCTAATGCTTGATAATTGAGCCACTGAGTCGCAATAAAGCCGCCATCTTGAGGAGACAACATGACGTCGAATGTCGGCGTGATATCTTCAAGCCAGCCATGTGTCGAATCCAATGACCAGTGAAACATGATGTTGTGTTGAACCAAATTAGCGTGCTGATAGCCTTGCGCATAAGAGCCTGCCAATGAAGATGTCATCGGATTCACCGACAAAGACTCGGCACTTTCTATTGCGCTTTGCCACTCAGAATCACTCCAAGCTCGACTATCAAACCAGTATTCCAGCACCACATTGTGGCCCGTGTCATTCGCCCATGTTAACCCTGCTAACGCTTGATAAGCCTCGCCTTGCTCTTCAAGATAAACCGGTTTAAGCAGTGAGTTAGGCTGACTGTAGCCAAGGCTTTGTCGTTGATAGACCACCGAACCATGAAACTCCCAAGCGCGGTTCAACACCGACACTAAACTCACCCCAAGCAAGCCGTGACGTACATCGTCATAATAAGCGACCCACTGATACTCGTGATCACCTACAAGATTGTAACGACGTACCCCAAAGCCTTGTTGCTGATTCTGCTTTTCGAATTCATTTACGTCTTGGGAAGTCCATGACGAATCACTGTAAAGCAGTGTCCATTCTCCTGTCATATCGAACAGTGACGCCGAGGCCACTCCTGCACCCTCTTCTGCAACAATACCAACGGGATTTTGTCGATAAGGCTTGATGATGTCTAACGGTCGATAGCCATAACCCACGCCCCAATCAAGGCGAACCTTACCGAGCGTGACATCGAGGTAATGGTCACCGATTAATGAATTCGACAGCTCAACACCACCTTGCCAAAACAACTCACGCACAATGAATTCAGATTCAAAGCTCGCGTCTTGTTGTTGAGGGTTATTGCTTAGAATATCGTTAGCTTTCACTGCGAACAGACCAAGCCAATTGCCATAGCCAACCTCAAGATCCAGCAAGCCATTTAAAGACTGACGATTATCAGACGCTAAAGGGCTAAATGGCGACTCTCGCGATTCAATCGCTTCTGCACTGAGTTGCCAATCCCACGCCAAGCTCAGGTCGCCCGCTTGAATCGTGTTACTCACACAAGACAAAGCAAGCAACGTAGTGATTGAAGACTTGATGTGGAATCGGCGATTGGAAGCTTTCATGACGTCCACCTACAACCCAGATACGCTGTTACGCGATAGGTAGGCAGGGTTGTAATATTTGTCTTCCAAGCTTTGTTCACTCACTTCGCGGTACTCAATCACGGTTTTCTTGCTTGGTTGAATCTTATCGAGCAAGGTCATCGACACAACGGTTGGTAATCCATCTCGCACGCCTTCGGTAAACCACGCTTGCTTTGCCAGTTTTCCCGAACGCAGGTACATATCCGCTTTAACTGGGAATGCTCGGTCTGCAGTTAACCACAGATCAATCGATTGATAGCTGGCACCCTTGGTTTTCGCCGCGAGCTTTAGGTGATGGGTATCGAGTTTCTCGCCAGTCGACATCTCAACTTGTTGCTCGGCAACCCACTCACCTTGATAATCTTCGCTCCACGTCAGCGTCGAAATGTCCCCTACCGAGGCTTCACCCAATAGCTTTTGCATCGGTGTGATACGAATTGGTCGGCGTGACTTTGGCATCAGCAGCCAATAGTTATCTTCAATCATCAGCATCTTTTGACCTGCCTCAACGGCTGATTTAAACACCACTAATGACTCTCGGTTTGGCCTTGTGTAGACGTTGTATTCACGGGTTTTATCGAGTTGATCGTCTTGATACAACGCCACCAAAGACACTACCTTAGAGGCTTTCGCGCTGTTCAATCGGTAACCATCCGCCTTGGCGATCATCTCTGTGACCTGTTGTGAATCGACTGCCCAACTTGGTGTCGATGCTAGAACCAAAGCCAAAATAGAACCTAAAACAGTGAGTGAACGAGTAAATTTATACATAAACCAGCGCCTCCGTGATTGGCTTATTCACGCCTTTGCGAGCAGAGAAATAAGCAGCCAGCAAACAGATTGTCAGCACACCTAAAGTGGCGTAACCAACCAATTCCAATGAGAAGTAAATGTTGAGTGGGTAACCTTCGGTTCGACCCGGAGGCGGTGGCATTTGTATATCAACCACCAGCAGTAACACCGACACTAAGCCACTCACTAACGCACCGATCGCGCTGCCAATCACAGCCAACAATCCCGCCTCTTTTAAGAAGCCTGCCACGATTTCAGAAGGGTAACTGCCGAGTGCCGACAAGGTGCCAATCTCACGAGTGCGCTCGGTCACCGACATGGTCATGGTGTTAAACAACGACACAAACACCACCAATGCCATCACCGCGCCCATGATGCCGAAGATCCGGTCGTAAAGATCTTTAACCTTGGTGTAGAAAAACGCGCGATCTTGCCATGGGGTGATCTCGATCTCTGTGCCTTGATCGTTTTGGCTCGCGCTATTTCGATCTAAAGTCGCTTGAATGCGTTGTTGAACGGTCGAGGTCTTGTTAGTTTCAAATAGGAACACCGATAGGGTGCTGACTTTGTCTGAGGCCAAAAGATCTTTAGCGCTGGTGATATGAACATACAACTGACGCTTATCCAGCTCAGGAACCCCTGTCGAGTAAATCCCCTGCACCTTAAAATCAAAGGCATTCAATGCACCATCACTGGTGGTGGCGAGCAATGTGACCCAATCACCAATGGCCACTTTGAGGTTACGAGCAAGGTCAGTTCCCAGCATTACTTGTGGCTCTTGACTGTCGTATCTTGGGGATTTCACATCCGACAGGGTTTGCCCGCTGCGCACATCAAGGAAAGGTCCTTTCATATCGAACTCACGCTCATTCACGCCCGTTCCCATAAAAATGGTCGACTTACTGCCATTAGAAACCAAGCCACTAAAGTAGACTCGCGGCTGCACACCACGCACGTCGCTGTCGCCAATGATGCTCTTGGTTAGCACTTGAGCATTATCCAAGCCATTGCTCAGCGGCATGTCTTCATCTTGCTCAAAGTATCCCGGCGTGCTCAATGTGAGATGGCCAGTATCACGCGCGGTAGATTCACGCAGAGATTCATAAGTGTAAAGCCCATAGCCTCCAGCCGATGTCAGCGCAAATACCGCAATCGCGATGATCAGCACCGACAACAAACTGCGGCGACCATTTCTCAATAGATTAAGCCACGCCAAACGCACCGACGCAGAAACCAGAACTGTGCTCACCCTTTGTGTTAACTTGCCCATGAGATCGCCTCCGTTGCAGTAGTGTTTGGCGCCAGTTGGCCATCTATAAGTTCAATCACTCGATCGCAGCGCTGCGCCATTCTTGGATCATGTGTTGCGACAATAAAGGTGGTGTCCATTTCGTGGCCGAGCTCTTTCATAATGTCGATCACTAGGTTGGCGGTGTGGCTGTCTAAGCTAGCAGTCGGCTCATCGGCAATTACTAAGCTTGGGTTGTGGATTAGCGCTCTGGCTATTGCGACACGTTGCTGCTGGCCGCCTGAAAGGTTGTCTGGGCGATGATGAACATAATCCCCCAATCCAACACGCTCCAACATGTCCTGCGCTCTGGTTTGCTGTTCTTGTTTTGAGTATTGGTTCAACATCAATGGATAAGCGACGTTTTCAAGTGCCGTCATCACAGGAACCAAATTGAAGCGCTGAAACACAAAACCCAACGACTGACGGCGAAAACGTGCAGCGGCGATTTGCTCTGTCGGATACGGTTGGCCATCAATATTAATCTGCCCTCGATAATCCATATCCAATAAACCAAGAATATTCAAAAGTGTGCTTTTTCCTGAACCCGACGGGCCGCACAAGGCCACCATTTCACCGCGTTTGATTTGGCCATCGACTCCGTTTAATGCATCAACACTTTGACCACCAGTGAGATACGATTTGCCGATACCTTTAAATTCAATCATTCCGTTGTCCTCTGATTACCCATCAATTATTGAGCCTTCTCTACTATTGTTTCGTTTTCTCACCGACTACTTAGCCTTCGCAGCTGTTATTTGGCTTTCGCTATTAGGGCTTTAGCCGTCATTGTCTCGATGTTGCCGGCATCGGTGTTTTCCATTTTTTCAAGCCATACCTGTGCCTGCTTGAAGTCTTCAGCACGAATAGATGCCTCAATCGCATAACGGTATATCCACGAGGTCGCAGAGAAATGCTGTTGCTGGAAAGCTTCTTCAGCCAGTAGCGAGAGGAACAGGTCATAACCACGATCAAAATGGTTAAACATGTCTGGTAGCGAGGTGTAAGTCACCGCAGCCATTGCGCGAGTTAGGTAAGAATCTGGCAGCCCTTGAACACGAGGTTGCTCATGAATCGGTTGGTCTTCGTCTTTAAGCAGCACCAGTGATTTATCAATGGTCGATAAACCCTTTTCTACATACTTCATCTTGTTCCAAGGCAAGAATGCATCACGGCCCATTAAGGTTTCTGTGCTTCCTAGGTAAACCAAAGTCAGTGGTGTCGCACCGTCTTGCTGCAGCGTATCATTTAGGCGTTCATACGCCACCTCAACCAAGTCTTCATTGCCTTGCGCCGCTTGGTTGTAAATATCAAGTACGTCTGAACTCGGATTGGCCTGAACCAAAGTGGGAGCAAATGAAACAAGAGCAATCAGCAATGAACGCTTAAGCAAACAAGCGGTAGAGCCTGAATTAAATGAGTGTGAAGTAGTCATGATTTCTAATCCCTTTCAAATGTTGACGTTGAAAGGTTAACTAGAATTTGTCATGCCGTTTTATCAATGCGACGAATGGTAATTACTGGGAGTGAATGGTTGAGCTAGGGCGTGAGTGGGGCAGAACGGAAAACGAAAAAGTAACAGCAACACAAAATCGGATAGCTCAGAGCTGACTCATTTCTGCGCCAAAGTGAGCCAGAGGGCGATTGACTGCCATATTGCATTATATGCAAATTTTTCAGTTGGTTAGGTAGAATACTTGAGATATGCTGAATGTATGAACTCGTACTCGCTCGATATTAAAATGTTATATTTGCTCTTAATTTAGCGTTATATTTGTTAAGGATATAGAAATGAAAGAAGAACCTATAATTTATGACAGATTGTCATGTGATAATTGTTCTGATAAAAGCAAACTTAACTTCGACTTCACAATGGCTTTTCAGCCAATTATCAACTGCAAAACGAATCAAATTTATGGGTATGAAGCTTTGGTTCGAGGTTTAAACAATGAATCAGCATTTTCAATAATATCTAAAGTAAATGATGATAATCGTTATTTATTTGATCAACTATGTCGAGTTAAGGCGATAGCACTTGCATCCGAATTAAAAATTGATTCAATACTTAGTATTAACTTTCTACCAAATGCTATATACAAACCCGAACGTTGTATTCGCACAACATTAGATGCGGCCAATAAATATAATTTTCCAATTGATAAAATAATGTTTGAGTTTACAGAAGTTGAAAAAATTGAAGATATTAATTTAATTAAAAGTATAGTTGATTATTACAGTAAATTAGGATTTAAGACTGCAATTGATGATTTTGGCTCTGGTTATGCAGGCTTAGGATTGTTAGCTGAACTTCAGACCAGTATAGTAAAGTTTGATATGGAACTCATTCGCAATATTGATAAAGATCACGCTCGCCAATCAATAGTAAAAAACTGCTTAAATATATTTCGTGATTTGAAAATCACCCCTTTAGCTGAGGGTATTGAGACTAAAGAAGAATTCATCTGCTTGCGAGATTTTGGCATTGAATTAATGCAAGGGTATTTATTTGCTAAACCTGGCTTTGAAAGTTTGCCAAATGTAGATTTCAGTAAATTTTAATTGAGTGTATATATTCGGAAAATATAACAAGTCATTCAAGTAAGAAGGTTAAGTTCCGCTTCGCTACCACAATTTTAGCAATCTATTATCAGCCTCTTAATGAAACGTTGGAACGAAGTCGAAAGGAATGTGTCATTTTTAACGTTCCAATCTTATTCTCATGATTTTTACTCTAGAACAGGATTTACTTTATCGACATAGCTAAGATGGAGATACACTAACAGGATACTGAGTGATCTCCATACATACACCACATTTTATAATAGTTAGCTGTAGTTATTTGTCCCACCACTCATTTTGGATCTGAGCAAGAGTATAACTTTTTCGATGTTGCATTCTTAAGTAGTAACTTGATATTTCTGGGAAATTATCCTTATCTAACCACTTACTATAACCCAACAAGTCAAGTCTTGAGAGCACTACAGTCCAAATTACATCAGCTAGTGTATAAACATTGCCTAAAAGAAATTGATTACCTTCAAGTTGCTTTTCAGAAAATGAAATAGCTTCCAATGCATATTGTTCAACCTTTTCTATATGCTTGCTATCAACCCTAAATACTTTACTATTTTCTGAGCGATCTGCACAAAAAATATAGTTATCTTTAAGTTCAGGATATTTATCAGCCATTAAGAGTGCCTTGGTGATACGGGAATTCAATATTTTTTCAGATTTTTCCATCGATGGGTGACGCGAATAACTAAGGATCTGAAGATCAATGCCATCAGCTAAATTAATTAACTTATCCATTAATTGACAATTACTTTCACCTGATGGTATCAAGTTGTTACCTTCTGATAAAGAAGCGATGGATCGAATAATATAAGCAGAATCAGTCAATACTTTGGTTGTACCATTTCGAATCTCCACTGTAGGGATTACTCCTTGTGGGTTTAATTTCAAATACCATGGGTCTAACTGCTCTTGTTTTCGTATAATATCAATAACACGACCAGACCAAGCAAGCCCTTTTTCTTCAAGTGCGAGTCTTACTTTCATCGAACACACGGATAGTGGGTGATGATAAAGCATTAATGATGTCATAGTGTTAGGAACCTATCTTCTAAGTTTTGAATAAACGAGTTAAATCGCTTCATATTCTCGGTTTAACTAGCAGCATACGTGGTAATACATCAACATCGGGCTTATCTAAAAAACGATGTTTAAGTACACCTGAAGCATTGGTAAGAAAAACGCTTCACTTTACCGTTAAATTAATACTGTTTTAACCAAAGCACGCCAGCAGGTGTCAATTGATATGACGCTATTTTCTTTTTAGCTAAAGGTAATTCATCTAATATGTTTTGTGCTTCATTTTCGGTTTTCGCTTTGATAAAGAAAATCACTTTTCCAACATCACCTTTACGCACAATCACTTCCGATTTTTTGTTGTCTAGGTAGACATTCTCTATTGTGCCACTAACCCATAGTTCTAAAACTTTATCCATCTGCTCTTTTAGGGTGGTTTTGAATAAGTTGGCATCATTCACTTCAAGCGTCCACGTAACCATATATGTGTTGCGCATGTCAGCATCACTCGCGTGTACTGGTGAAATTGAAGTAAAACTCAATAAAATGAGTGATATAGCAAGTAGTAGTTTTTTCATAATATTCATCCTAGATAAAGTCTCATTGTGTTGTCGTATTTAAAGGTCAAACTCTAATGATAACCACTTACGTAAAAGGTAATCATCACTCACCCCATTGTTCATTTTTTGTTATCGGGTCGGTTTCAAATTGTTAACTTCAATTTTATTGTATTTATAGGGTGAGATATATATGCTTAAAGTAAACTAATTGTTTACTCACGAGTGCTAATGTGAATATTTTAACTCTTATGGAAACTTTTTCTGTTGTTGTTGATACAGGAAGTTTTACGGCGGCAGCGGAGAAACTTGGGTTCTCTAAATCATTTATCAGCAAACAGATCTCCACCTTGGAAGATGATTTAGGAACTCGCCTACTATATCGTACGACTCGTAAATTGAGCTTGTCTGATGAAGGCGGACAGTTCTATAAGCACTGTAAGATAATTATGGCAGAAGCTGAGAATGCTCGGGCTGAGGTCATGGATAGCCAAGGCGCACCAAAGGGAAAAATACGCCTAACATTACCTCAAAGTCTTATCATTTCAGGTTTTGGTCAATTACTAATAGAATTTCAACTCCAGTATCCAGAAATTGAGCTTGAGGTAATAGCCAGTGGGCGTACTGAAGATTTAGTGGAAGAAGGTATAGATATTGCGCTAAGAGTAGGACAATTAGAAGACTCCTGTCTTATCTCTCGTCGGTTAGCAGACTGCACATTTCAAGTCGTCGCTTCTCCCCAATATATAAGAAAATCGGGAACACCTTACCAACCAGCAGATCTAATGGAACATAATTGCTTAATTTATAGTGACTCCAAGATTAATCGGGGCTGGCCGTTTCTCTCTCCTAGTGGTGAATCAATTACTGTAAAGGCAAAAGGTAGTTTAACGAGTAATGATGGTGGTTTAATAGTTGAGAGCATTCTTCGTGGGTTAGGCATAGGCTTTGGACCTAGTTTTTTATTCAAGAATGATATTGAAGAGGGCCGCTTGCAATTACTACTTAGCGATTACTACCAACCAGCCACTACAATTTCAGCCTTATATCCACTAAATCGAAATCTATCAAGACGAGTCAGGATGTTGGTTGATTATTTATCTGAGAGACTATCGGTTTAGTAGCATTTATAGAGTTCCACAAATTGTTTAGTTTACAACCAAGGAAGCCTTTTTAGTTCATAGGCCTTTTTAATTAAATAAGGCAGAAAATACAATAATCGGTGCTAGGCATACATTTAATCAATTTTTTCCATATTTTCGCTAATTCGTGTTTTGCTAATTTAAGTAAAGGCTCGAAGAAGCTTTTATCCAATTGTGAACTTCAGAACGAACGCTTTCACGTATTCTAAGTGGGTACAAATAAAAATAGCCGCTAATTAGCGGCTATTTTTTTTATCCAAGAGAAGCTTCTATTACTTCTACTTCTTAGTCTCTTCAACCACAGCTTTCATCAATACTGACGTATCCATGCGGCCTTGTCCTTCGGCAGACAGTGCCTTGTAGGCGTTGTTGGTCTTTTCAGTCAGTGGAAGTTGGATGCCTTGGCGCTCTGCTTCATCTAGGCAGAAGCCTAAGTCTTTGATCATCCAATCAATGGCAAAGCCGAAATCAAACTTGTCTTGCGCCATTGTGGTTGCGCGGTTTTCCATCTGCCATGAACCAGCGGCGCCATTTTTAAGGCAATCGACCAGAGTTGGGATATCCAAACCTGACTTTTCAGCAAGTACCAAGCCTTCAGATAAGCCGTTCAATACACCCGCGATGCAGATCTGGTTAACCATTTTCGCGCGTTGGCCTTGGCCGACTTTACCCATCAGAACCGACGACTTACCGTAAGCTTCGAACACAGGTTGAAGGTCGTTGAATAGCGCTTGTTCGCCGCCACACATGATGGTCAACACGCCGTTTTCTGCGCCCGCTTGGCCACCAGACACAGGTGCATCCATAAAGCGAATACCCGATTGCTTGGCTGCCACTTCAAGCTCTTCAGACAGTACTGCAGACGTTGTTGTGTGGTCGACAAGAATCGCGTTTGGCTTCATCGCGGCCAATGCGCCAGTTTCGCTGGTTGTCATGCTGCGTACGTCGTCATCATTACCTACACAAACCAATACCACGTCAGCTTCTGCGACACACTCAGCCACGCTCTCAGCGGCTTTACCTTGGTGTTTATCAACCCAGTCTAATGCTTTGCTATGAGTGCGGTTAAATACCGTTACTTCAAAACCGGCTTTGACTAGGTGTCCTGCCATTGGGAAACCCATTACGCCTAGCCCGATAAAACTTACTTTCATTTCTTTCTCCTTTTCATTTGACTGAGCTCATCACTATGAACTGATTGAAAACATTCAATCAAAGCGTCGATGAGCAAGGTCAATGCCTTCGGCTGATATTTTCTTTCTTTGTACACTAAATACGCTTGGCGATCACCCCGATGATACTCAGGGAGTACTTAAATCAGATTCATGTCGGGATAAGACGAACAATATAATGAAGTTCAGCGATAAATCGCGACCAGAGAACGCTTTGTCAGCCGTACATTATGGAACGATGATCAAGGAAAATCAGGTATAACGTTCATAAAAAAACCGAGCACTAGGCTCGGTTTTTTAATAACTGTTGTTACTGTAAAAATTACAGCTCAGCGTTGTGGTAAACCTGCTGAACGTCATCACAGTCGTCAAGCATGTCTAAGAACTTCTGGAACTTCTCAGAATCTTCTTCAGCTACTGGCGTAGTTGTTTGAGGAACGAAAGTGATTTCCTCAACGTCTAGCGTTAGCTCTGGGAACGCAGTGTTTAGTGCTGTCTTCGTTTTGAAGAACTCAGTCGTTGGAGCAAATACAGTGATAACACCGTCTTCTAGCTCAACGTCAGTCACGTCTACGTCTTCCATCATTAGCGTTTCTAGGATGATCTCGTCGTCTTCGCCTTTAAACTGGAATACAGCTTGGTGAGCGAACATGTGAGAAACAGTACCTTCAACACCGATTTTCGCGCCAGTCTTAACGAAACATTGGCGAACGTCTTGGAAAGTACGGTTGCCGTTGTCAGTTAGACAGTCAACGATTACGCTTGTGCCACCAGGGCCAAAACCTTCGTAACGAGCTGGTTGGAAGTCTTCACCGCCGCCACCGTTTGCTTTATCGATCGCTTTGTCGATAACGTGAGCTGGTACTTGGTCTTTCTTCGCTTTAGCAATCAGGTGCTTAAGAGGTAGGTTCATGTCTGGGTCAGAGCTACCGTTCTTAGCCAGTACGTAAATCTCTTTACCGTATTTAGAATAAACTTTAATTTTTGCGCCTGCAGTTTTCGCCATTGAGGCCTTGCGCACTTCAAAACTTCTTCCCATCGGGATCTTCTCTCTGATTCAATTAACGGTGAAAATTCTAGCAAATTACTGTGTCATTACAATTCTACAGCATTGCTGGGCAAGGTTTATCTGCGTTTATGCGACACCCATTACCCGTTTGTATTTTTCTACAGACTGCTCAAACCACACCTTTTCATCAGGGTCACTTAGCCTCATTGCTTCTTCAACAATGGCTTCAGGGCCACATTTCGCTTGCTTTAGTTTCCATACAAGAAACGATGCTTGCTTATCCAGTTCGATTTTATTTTTCTCGCTGGGTGGAAGGAGTGAAAGGTTGATAGACATTATTAGCCTTCGTCTGTAATACACTTGGCCGAGAAATATATCATAGAGCAGGATCATAAAACCAATACTATGAGCATTAGTGGGCGGATGTAGGGCGAGAAAACAGCAAATCGCTGATGTACATCAAGCTACTTTGAGAGAAGTAGCTTGATGAGAAAGTATTGAGTATTCGACTCACCGAATGAGCCGAATAATGAGGTAATCACATCAAAAAGACTGCAAAAGAGTAACCCCTTAATCTACAAACTAATCACTCACCGCGAACACATCACAGCGTGAGGCGCAGATGAAATCATTCTTGTGCAGGCCTTTGATTGAGTGGCTCCACCAAGTTACGGTGACTTTGCCCCACTCCAATAAAATCGAAGGATGATGGAATTCTTCTTCTGCCAACTCTGACACTTTATTGCTGAATGCCCATGCTTGTTTGTAGTTCTTAAACTTAAACACCTTCTCAAGCTGCGAGATGCCCTCTCTTTCCATGATCTGCCAGTCAGACAACTCCAACAGTAAAGATTGTTGCTCATCTTTACTTAGAGCAATCGCGTCGATACTGCAGGCTTCGCATTTTTGTTCATTCAACATGTGTTGGTTCCTTGGGTTCAAAAAGTGGTGGTAGTAATCCCGCATCAATCGCGAGGTCAGCTTGCTGTAATAAGTTTTTCTGACTGATTTCGAATAACTCAGATAGCTCGTCGATCACATAATATTTCGGCTGCATGATGTCGATGCGATAAGGAGTTCTTAAAACGGTTTGTAGCTCGAACCGCTCACGAACGGCCAAGTCCCCTTCCAACGCGTAAATGGTTTCTGCCGGAGAGGAAAGAATGCCACCGCCATAGATTTTCAGCTTGTGCCCTTCTTTGACTAAACCAAACTCGACCGTAAACCAATACAAGCGGGCAAGATAGGCGCGCTGCTTGGATGTCGCCGCTTGGCCTAGTTTTCCATAATGTTCAGTGAAAGCCGCGAAATCAGTATTAGTCAACATTGCACAATGGCCAAAAATTTCATGGAAAAAATCAGGTTCTTGTAAATAATCGAACTCGTCTCGCGTTCTCAGAAATGTCGCAACGGGGAACTTCTTATTAGCGAGTAAATCAAAGAAACGGTCGAAATCGATCAATGCCGGAACAGGCTGAACCTGCCAACCTGTTGTTTCTTTTAGCACTTTATTTATCTCTGGGAGTTGAGGGACCCTATCTAACGGTAGCTCAAGCAAGGTCAAACCGTGCAAATAAGCATCGCAAGCGCGGTCACTAATTACGTCCAGTTGCCTTTTCACCAAGTCGTGCCAAATGGCGTCTTCTCCGAGGCTCCACTCAACCCATCCCTCTTGGCTCACGGGCTTAGAATGATATTGAGTCATTACACACCTCCTAACGAATGTCTCCCTTTAAGCCTATCTCCACTCTTTATAAGCGCCAATCTTCGCTATCTTTCTAAACACCCTCCCGTGTAACATTTTGTTTACACACCTATATCAAACGCTTATTTTGCTGATCTTTTGACTTTATAAAACCTAAATACCAGACTGAAATCGTTAACTTTTTGTTAAAGGTAAAGGAATGCACGAAAGCAATAAGTCCATTTGGCAACCAAACGAGCAACGTATCGCCGATGCCAACGTAACCCGATTTATCGACAGCCTCGACCTGTCTGAATTAAAACCGCAAGTATTGAAGTTAGAGAGGGAGCTAAGAAGCTACGCCGATCTCCATCAATGGTCTGTGGAGCAACCGGAGTCGTTTTGGCAAAACGTGTGGCAGTTTTGTGGAATGGTGGGTTCGCAAGGAGATGACACCAAAACTCAAGGCGAGAGCCGTTGGCAGCAGCCAAAATCGAATCGCGATGCGGTGTGGTTTCCGAATGCGCAAGTTAACTACGCCGAAAACTTACTGCATTCATCAAAAACGTTGCCAAACGAACTTGCGATTTGGTTTGAGAATGAACGTGGCGAACAGCAGAGTTATACATGGAAAAGCCTGTGTGAAGCTGTCTCTAGTGTTCAGCAATGGCTTGTCGATAGCGGCGTGGAGCAAGGTGATGTAGTTGCCGCTTATACCCCTTACCTGCCACAAACCGTGGTCGCAATGCTAGCGACCACCAGCTTGGGGGCGATTTGGACATCGACTTCACCTGATTTTGGCGTCGAGAGTGTGATTGAGCGATTTGGCCAAGTGAAACCTAAGGTGCTGTTCACCTGTGATGGTTACACCTTCAATGGCAAGACGTTCGATATGACGGACAAGAACCGCGAAATCATCGAGCACTTAAACACGCTAAAACAGGTGTGTGAGATCGGTTATTTGAAACCGACTCGTGATTTAAAGAAGAGCGATTTAGAGAAGAACAACGTTGAAGCTTATGTGTCACCCCAAAGCTGGAAAAACATCATTAGTTACTATCAGCCAAAACTTCTTCGATTTACTCGTGTCGGCTTCAATGAACCACTGTTTGTACTCTACTCTTCCGGCACCACAGGCCAACCTAAATGCATTGTTCACTCTGTCGGTGGCACCACCATCAACCACCTAAAAGAGCATCAACTTCACTGCGATATTAAACCAAGAGATCGCGTGTTCTACTACACCACATGTGGTTGGATGATGTGGAACTGGCACGTCTCTGCGCTCGCCAGCGGTGCTTGTTTGGTCATCTTTGATGGGAGCCCGGTTTACCCGCAACCCAACGTTCTGTGGGATTTAGCGCAGCGTGCGGATGTATCGCTGTTTGGCACTTCAGCCAAGTATTTAGAAGCGATTGAGAAAGCGGAGCTCTCGCCTATCGACAGTCACTCTCTGCCTCAATTAAGAACACTGTGCTCGACGGGTTCTATGCTTTACCCAGAGCAGTTCGATTATGTCTACAAGCACATCAAACAAGACCTGCATTTAGCGTCTATTTCTGGTGGTACGGATATTTGTGGCTGCTTTGTTTTAGGCAACCCTATCTCGCCAGTGTATCGTGGTGAGTGCCAACAGGCAGGGCTTGGAGTCGACATCAAGGTGTTCAACTCTTCTGGTGACAAGGTCAATCACGAACGTGGCGAACTCGTGTGTACAAACTCCCTACCCAACTTCCCTGTTGGTTTCTGGAATGACACAGGGGGGCGCTACCACAGCACTTACTGGGACAGGTTTGATAATGTGTGGCATCACGGTGATGAAGTAGCACAGAGCATGCATGGTGGCTACCTGTTCTACGGGCGAGGCGACACCACACTCAACCCTGGTGGTGTGCGAATTGGTACCGCTGAGATCTACCAGCAAGTGAACACCATTGACGGCATTGTTGATTCGATAGCAGTCGGTAAAGACATCGACCGCAATGAGCAGATATGGCTGTTTGTTCAACTGCAGCAAGGTGTGGATCTAGATGATGAATTACTGACAGCCATCAAAAGCAAACTCAAATCATCCTGCTCACCAAGGCATGTGCCAAGCCAGATCTTTGCGATCAGCGATGTCCCAAAAACACGCTCTGGCAAACTGGTGGAGCTGGCAGTAAAACAGGTGATTAATGGTAAGAGTGTAGAAAACCTCGGGGCTATCGCTAACGCCGAGGTTTTGGAAGAGATAAAACGTGCTGTTTCGTTTTAGTTTTTCTTTCCTAGGAAAATCGAAAGAAAAACCTCCGTTGGTTCAACACTGTGGAAGTTTTTAGCCTTGGAACTCGTGATCGTTAATTGGAATCGTCAGGACGTACCTATTACTTTATCTATTCAAGGATTAATCCTATGTGGACAGACAGACTTCGATTCACAAGCGTAGGTTTCACTAAACTCATCCACACCTTAGTGACTTCAAAACCATTTCCTCGACTCTTTCGGTTCTTGATTTAGTTCAACTGAATGACGTAACAAAGCCGCTTGAATTAACATGCTTATTCGAATCGTAGGTGGTTAAGTAATAAAAACAGTGCTGACCTTTGTGGTTATGCTTCTCTCATGAAAGTCAGCACTTTCGCTGATTAATTCACTTCTGAAAGTTTAAGAGCGGGACTTTTTTTCTGATTTAGTAAGATACTAATCAACGCTAATACCGTAAATGCTAAGCTTGATAGGAATAGATTTTCTACACCGAACTGAGCGATAAACCACCCCGCTATTACCGATCCAATAGTAATTCCTAGGTTTGAAAAAGATACAAAAAGACTATTCGCAAACACTTTAGAATCTCCCGCATTTTCCATTATCCATGTCTGGCTAACGATCAAGCCTGCTGAGTGTACAGCGCCCCAAAATGCAACCATGGCAATCATAAAGTAGAAAGAAAATCCCATAAGGTAAATTGTGATAAAGGTAAGACTGAATAGTATAGGGTACAGTACTACAGTTTTTCGCATATTCTGACTGAGTAACTTACCAAAGATAAAGTTGCCAAAGATACCAAATACACCGAACACCATCAGCATGGCACTAATCCACGTACCGTTCATATTCGTTACTGTGCTTAAGTATTGAGTAATAAAGCTGTACGAAGAAAACATCGCTGCAAAGATGAATATAACGGTGAATAGCGACAGCCACATGGACTTGCTACGTAAAATAGTCACTTGAGAGCCGAATGACATTTTTTCCTTTACAGGAACGCTTTCCATCAAGAACATCACACTCACTAACGCAATAGCACAAGCAGTTAAGCCAAAGTAGAAGGCATAAGCAAGTGAATATTCTTCAGCTAGAAAAGCGCTAATCGGAATACCAAAGACCAAACCAACCGCTACTCCACCAAAAACTTTAGCAGCGGCGTTGCTTTGCTCTTCAACTGGAACCATTGATGTGACAACCACTAAAGCGACAGAAAAGAATACAGCATGTACTAACGCCGGTAGAACGCGAAATATCATCATGGTTGTGTAATCTTGCGTCATAGCGTACACAAGGTTAGAGACAACGAATAGAGACAAAATGCCGACTAGAACATACTTTCTATTCCACCCAGACATCATTAACATAATAAATGGTCCGCTGACTGCTACAACGACAGCATAGATACTCACTAACAGACCAGCTTCTTGTACGTCAATGTTTAAATCTTTCATGACTTGTGGCAAGAGTCCGATGATACCAAGCTCTGTCGTGATAACGCCAAAAACGGCTAAAGATAGAGCAAAGATAAACAAGCTTTGTTTTTTCATTGTTTCAACTCAAAATTATTTATATGCGGTAATTACGTACCGTCGATATTGGTTGTTGTTAGAGCCCTAAGTCCAAGTGTCGGAAAAGTGGCACAAAAATGTTGTTTTTTATCCAATAAAAATGCCGTTTTCAATGTGATTGAATTCGGCAACGTATCAGAATTCGCATTTTCAAAGGGGGAATGGCTTCTATTTATCCCGATGACATGCGCTTAGAACCGTGTTGTACGAAACTTGCAAATGACGACTGGTTGCTCGCTTTCCATGATTTTGTGAGGTCATTTCAATAATCCTATTTCGAATTTCTGGTTTACAGGCCTCGTAACAATAATTCACTTGAAAGGTACGGCGGCAAGCAAGACAGCGAAATCGTTGATGGCCGTTGGGGCCATAGCCATGCTTTATGACACTGTCACTCTTATGACAGAAGCAGCAGTTAGGTCTATTCGTTGTCACATCGAACCGTAAATTTCACCAAAAGATATTGGTAGTCGTTTGAATTTAATTATCAACTTGGATTGCATAATAGGGGATAACACACGCAAGATTAAGTCCTTAAAATTACCAATACATATTCTTACAGGGACTTAATATGACTTTTTGAAGTTTTATTGTGCAAATGGTACTTGAAATAATTTGTGGGAAATGCTGATCCTGGCAATATCAGATAACGCTCAAAGTAGTTTAGGGACAACTCAAATCAATCAAATGAAAGAGTATGCCAATGACGTTCAAGGTCATGTGTTGGAGTCATGTGGTCACTGGTTGATGGAGGAGTATCCAGTCCAGGTTGAAGATCTAGTTATTGATTTTTTTTAACAAAAAATAATCAACAAAACTCAGTTTGAGTTTTGTTGATTATGCAGTCTTCATTGCTGCCATAGACTGCCTATCATTGTTGTTAATATATACCCTAAAGTAAACTCTAGGGTATTTTTTCATTTGAGCGATGATGAGGCTAAAGCACTGGAGAGGCTCTGAGAACGATGGCGTTTGAGTTAATTCGTGCTCAGTCATATAACAATATAACGAGCACGCTTTATCCGTTGTCTATCTCAGAATGTACCCAGCGAGAAAACGCTTGGAATTTTACTCTTGTTTCCATTCCTTTAGGGCAAACCAAATCGTAGCCTTTTCCTGATTCAATATGTGGAAATGGCGCGACTAGCCTCCCCGCTTGGATTAAAGGCAGCGCAAATTCATACCGAGCAAGAAACACACCGAGCGATAATTCCGCCGCTTCCATCGCTAGGCGATTGTCACTATAGAAGTCACACCGTTTTTTACAATCAATGTCGATATGCATTTCATCTAACCAATACTGCCACGCACTTGTATCCCCTCTATGGATAAAATTAACGTCAGATAGAGCGCTCAACCCATTGTGAAGACCATGCTCGGCGGCGTAATCAACACTGCACACAGGTGTTCTTTTCCCTGAAAACAGTCGCTCACTGTAGTGGTTTGGATACCGCCCTTGGCTATAAAAAATCGCCACATCGTAAGGCTCAAATTGAAAATCAGATTGATTTTGTTTGGTTTGCAGCTTGATGCTTAGATTGGGGTATAGCTGACGAAGTGAAGGGAGTTTCGGGATCAGCCAAGCAGAGGCGAAATAAGGTGATGTCGCTATATGTAAGCTACCAGTCAGCTCTCCGGTTTGAATGTCAGAAAGGGTGGAAAAAATGGACTCAAATGATGAATTCAGAACACTCAGAACTCTTTGTCCCTCCGGTGTGAGCTCTAACTTTCGGGTTTTTCTAATGAATAGATTGAATTGAAGCTGCATTTCCAGTTTTTTAATTCGCTGGCTAACCCCACCTTGGGTCAGAAAGAGCTCTTCTGCTGCTTTGGTAAAACTCAAGTGGCGCGCTGCAACGCTAAAAGTATGAAGCAGAGAAAGCTGCTGTTGTTGATTGGTGATTGAGCTCATGCATTACTCTGGTTAATTCGTGTGGGGGAATTATTCGTTTGTCCGAAGTTGTCAGTCATTATAGATTAATTTGTGTAATGTCACATTACAAGGACGTTAATGGTGACTCAATCAAGAAGGGAATCGGAGCTGATAACGCTATTACGAGAATCGATAAGATATAACGTGGATGAGATACGATGAAACTTATTTTAAATGCTGATGATTTCGGGCTGACGGAGTCGGTGAACTTGGGGATTGCGGATTGTTTTCGTGCCGGAACCGTAAAATCGACCACCATAATGATGAACCAACCTGGTGTCTCTCACGCGTCACAACTCTATCAACGTGGTCTTATTCATGAAGTTGGACTGCATTTTACAGTGACATCAGGTAAATCAATATCGTCCCCTAAATTAATTCCAACACTGGTTGACGAGAATGGTCATTTTTTTGATAGAAAGACCCTGTTTAATAAATCTGATGTGTCTTCTGATGAAGTCTTTAGAGAGTGTATGGCGCAATATCAAGCGGCTTTAGATGCGGGATTTAATATTAATCATATCGATAGCCACCATTTTGCTGGTGCCTACCGTCCTCTTAAGATAGGTTTCACGCAGGCAGCGAATGAAATAGGTCTTCCAGTTAGGCGTATTGATAGCTTTATACAGGGTCAAAGTTTACTGTCGGTTCCTACCCCAGATGCGTTTGATATGGGCTTTCATGCAGAAGGTGTCAATATTGAATACCTCAAAGCAGTATTGCTGGCTTATCAAGACAGCATGCCTAACAGTACGATTGAATTAATGTGCCACCCAGCAAGGACGCTAACTGAAGAGCTAGAGAACATCTCTAGCTATGCTCATGCTCGTATTGAAGAGTGGAAGATTTTAACCAGCGATGAGTTTTCTCTCTGGCTAAGAAAAAATGGTATTGAATGCGTTGGTTTCGATGCGCTTCATGCTTAAGTCCGCGAGGTAATCTTCGTAGCGACAAGATAAACCACCTGCCTTGTTAGGTCGTTAAAACAGTTCCTTTCAGTTCAATAAGTCAACACAATAATAAAGGGTGACATTGTGGTAAATCCTACCGTACTTTCCCAAGTTAATATCTATCCAGTCAAATCCATTGGCGGGCTTTCTCTCTCTTCTTCATGGGTCGAAAAGCAAGGCCTTGTTTTTGATCGTCGCTTTATGTTGGCGTTAACTGGTGATGATGTCTCCGCCTCGGCTAAATACCCAACCATGGTGACGGCGCGCCAGTATCCAAATATGGTGAAGGTGAGTTCTAGTCTACTGCCAACCGGTGTTATTTTTTCTTACCCTGGGCTGGCGGCACTAAAATTACACTACTCTACCTTCAAAATGCAGGCGACAGATGCCAGTGTTTGGAGGGACCGCTTTTCAGCCTATACAACAACCGATGAAGCGAATGAGTGGTTTAGCCAAGTAATTGGGAAGCGAGTTGAGTTACTGTTTACTGGCGAGCAATCTAACCGCATGAGAGAAAACCTTGGTCATAATGTGAGCTTTGCCGACGGTTTTCCTATCTTGCTTATTAGCTCTGGCTCATTAGCGGAGCTAAATAGACGCAGCAGCGAAGTCCACACCATGGAACAGTTTCGTACTAACCTCGTGGTGCAATCAAACGAACCTTTTATTGAAGACTCATGGAAGCGTATCAAGATAGGTGACGTTGAATTTGAAATTGTAGAGCCGTGTGAGCGGTGCATTTTAACGACACTTGATCTGGAAAATGGAGAATTTAGGGCCAGTAAAGAGCCATTGACGAGCTTTTCACGCTTTAGAGCCAACGAGCAAGGAAAAATATTTTTCGGGCAAAACCTTGTAGCGAAAAACGAAGGTGTTATCTCCATCAATGATGCTATCGAAGTGCTTGAGTATAAATCCAAGGAGTTTTATGAAGATCTCGACGCCAAAAAACAAGAGTTGATTTGTGTTGAAAGAGAACCTACAGCAAGAAACTTCGAGACATTTTGGTTTGAGCCTAAAAACGGCATGGTGCCTGAGTATAAAGCGGGACAACACCTCCCTATTGAGATCACGGTCAATGGCAAACTGACCAAACGAATGTATACGCTGTCATCTAGCCCCTCTCGGCCAGAACGTTTGTCGATTTCAGTGAAACGAGTCCATGGTGGTGAAGTTTCCAACTGGTTGTTCAACCACTTACAAGTTGGCCATACCATTATTGCGGATCAACCCAAAGGCACTTTTCATATTACTAAAGAATCGAATGAGCCGCTGTTGCTGCTTTCTGCCGGTAGCGGTGTGACGCCCATGATCGCTATGCTTCGGTATTTGACTGACCAACGAGACACGCGTGATATTGCGTTTTATCATCAATGTTTGACGAAAGCGGATATTCCATTCATGGAAGAGCTCCTTATGCTAGAAAAACAACACGCCAATGTCACTGTGACTCTAGCCCTTAGCGAGCCATCAACTGATTGGCTAGGCGAAAAGGGGCATTTTAGTCGTACTCATTTAAATCAAATTTCAGAGTTTCACAAACGTCAAGTTTTTGTATGTGGTCCTAGTGGTTTCATGGAGAGTGTAAAGCGCTTGATGATAGAGAGTGGGCTGCCCGAAGAACAGTACCATCAAGAGACATTTGGCGTTGCAAGAGTGGCGGACGGGAGCGAGAAAAGGGTTCAAATCAACCTTGATGGTGTCGTGTTTGAAGGAAGCAACCAGCGCACCGTTCTGGAGCAAGCTGAATCAGCAGGGCTTTCTATTTCGAATAACTGCAGAGCTGGTTTCTGCGGCGCCTGCAAAGTCACTGTGAAATCAGGAGAGGTTTACCAGCCCGATGCCCCAGGAATTGAAGACAGTGATAAGGCGAAAGGAATGGCCCTAGCTTGCTGCGCGATACCTAAGACAAATGTAAATATTGTTAGCTAGTATGTAGGTTTTATGATGATTGAGGCCACTATCAAACTTTTATAGTGACCTCAATATCGTTGGATTATCTAAAACACAATAACACCCAAATGACCTGCAATGTCGTGCTTCGATTAGTCAACATTACAAAGAAGCCTCAAAAATATCCGGATGACGGCTCGATAATGCAATGATTTCATCTATGATGACTCTTATTTTAGGCAGAATGTAAGGTGTTTTTAGCCAAACAATACTAATGGGTGCTCCTTCGCCATTGAATTTCTCTAATACAGGGCATAATTGCCCATCATCAAGGTATTGCTTCACTAACCATACTGGTAGTTGAGCTAAACCTGCACCAGATAAAGTCGATTGCAAAATACCTTCACAGTCGGCTATCTCATGACGTGCTGAAATATCAACAGATTCGGTTGCCCCTTTAGCATTTTTCAGCAGCCAACTATGCCTTTGTCCTATAGGCCAACCGACGATGCAATCATGTTGAGCAATATCTTCTTTTTTGGTAATAGGTGCTCGCGTTGCTAAATAAGAGGGAGAGGCACATATCACCCTTTTTTGCTCCCCTATTTTACGTGCAACAATATCGCCCGAGTTTTCTAAGTGCCCAACGCGGATCGCAAGATCAATCCCGTCACTGACTAAATCCGTAGGACGGTCATTAAAGGTAATAGATAGATCTAATTGCTCGAACTTGGACGTTAATTCTAGCAACTTGGGTAGGATTGCTCTTCTACCGAGAACTGCGGGTAAATCTATACGCACACGCCCTGATGGCAATAACTGTTGATTGCTTAAGCGCTTCTCTGCTTCCTCTAAAATGGTCATCGCTTTAAGGCAGTCGGCTAAATAGGAATCCCCATCATTGGTTAACGCGATGCGTCGAGTTGTTCGATGAAGGAGTTTGGTGCCTAGCTGTTTTTCTAGTCGAGCAACGCTTTTACTTAAAGCAGAACCGGTCATTCCAAGCGCTTGAGCCGCAAGGGTAAAACTCCCCAATTGCGCAACGGTGACAAAGTGACGAACTTCCACAAATTGGCTTTTTAACATCAATTAATTCCCACAAGGACTTTATGTTCGTCATTATATGGACTTAATAAGCGAATGTGAATCGATTATTCTGTGTACATCAACGAGATGATTACATCGATTTTCAATTAAGGTAAACATAATGAATAACTTCAATAGATTCAAAGGTAAGGTCGCTTTTATCCAAGGTGGCAGTCGCGGCATTGGTGCCGCCATTGTTGAGAGATTGGCATTGGAGGGAGCGTCTGTTGCTTTTACATTTGTGTCATCCCACGAAAAAGCTAAAGCGCTTGCTGAGAACTTAACTTCACAAGGTAGCAAAGTCATCGCAATAAAGGCGGATAGCACTAAGACTGAAGATATCAGAAATGCAATCAGCGAAACCATAGAACAACTTGGTCAAATTGATATTGTCGTAAACAACTCAGGTACGCTGATCTGGGACAGTATTGAAAATTTGACGATGGATGATTGGGACAAGACCATCAATACAAACGTACGAAGTGTATTTGTGGCTATTCATGAAGCCGCGAAGCATATGAATAATAACGGCAGAATAATCAATATCAGTAGTACGAACGCTCAGCGCATTCCTTTTGCTGGCGGTTCTATATATGGAATGAGCAAGTCTGCACTAACCGGATTGGCCAAAGGTCTCTCTCGCGATCTAGGCCCTAGAGGTATTACAGTCAACAACATTTTACCTGGTCCGGTAGATACCGACTTAAACCCAGACAATGGCGATACTTCAGAGCCTGTAAAAGCTATCGGTGCACTTGGTCGTTATGGTCAAGTTGAGGAGATTGCTAGCTTAGTAGCATTCGTCGCTAGCTCAGAAGCGGGTTACATCACTGGTGCTGATTTGATGATCGACGGTGGCTTTTCCGCTTAATCAAAATATGCAGTCAAGTAACTCGTGATTTATCAATCTAACTTCAAGCAATCATCGATACATGATTAGTAAAGAGAAGTACAATGGTTGGCCTATTTCACAGGTCAATCATTTAGAACCCCTTGGCTTTGATCAGTTTTGCATACTTGCCAACGACATCCAGTCACTACCACATAAACATCCGATGTTAAATATTGAGTTCAACAATAAAATAGATAACACATTAAAAACTAGCGTTATTAAATTGAATTCTGACTCTTAATCCAACATTTCTAAACAAAGAGGTAAATTACTTCTATGGACGACCCCGTTAGGTGCCGTTTTATCCCATTGTCTTCTTGTATTAAGGAGATAAGCACATGCTAGAGCTCTTTCTACAACCCGAAATCTGGGTAGTATTTGCAACTTTATTGATTCTTGAAATTGTTTTGGGTGTCGATAATGTCGTCTTCATTTCTGTTCTATGTGAGCGGCTTCCCGAACAGCAACGCAAAGTTGCACGTAATTTAGGTATTGGTCTGGCGGTGTTAACGCGAATAGGTCTTGTATTTTCTATTTCGTGGGTGATGTCTCTGACTAATCCTTTGCTGAGCTTCGCCCATACAACGTTCACCGGGCGAGATATTATTATGATATTGGGTGGTGGTTTTTTGTTAGCTAAAAGTGCGAAAGAACTTTGGTCATGGTTAAGACATACACCATCGTCATATTCGACTCAAGCTAGGACTGGACTAGCCGTCGTACTTCTCCAGATTGTAGCGGTAGATGCCGTTTTTTCAATGGATTCAGTTATAACCGCTGTCGGCTTAACATCTGAAGTGCCCGTTATGATAGCCGCTATTTTGACATCCGCGATTTTTATGATTTTAACAGCGGAAAAAATTAACAACTTGGTTATTCGTTACCCAGGGTTTAAAACGCTGGCTTTACTGTTTTTGGTTTTATTAGGAGGGTTGTTGATGGCGGAAGGGCTAGCCATTCATATCAATAAAGGCTATGTGTACTTTGCTATGGTTTTCGGACTAGCGCTTGAGTTATGTCATATACAAATAAAAAACAAACATAAGCGAACCTTAACCATCCAGCGAATTAAAGCATATCAGTCCAAAGCGAACCGAGTTACATTCTAATGAGACACGTCTCCACTATAAGGAGACTGTCAGCTCTGCTAATTCGGAATGTGCAAACCTATCCGACACGGTCAGCACTAGACAAAGCGGCTTTCTATAAATAAGGATCATTCATTAATTGCTAATTTAGGAAGGTTGCTAGCATGAAATTGTCCAGAAACGACTTTAGTGATGCAAGGGACGAGTATTTACACCGGTGCATTCGCATCCGCTTGATTCTCTGGCATCGCCTCGATAAAAGCGGGTAACTGATTACACGCTTCAACAATCGAATTAATCAGCGAATACGGCGACATATCAACGCCAAAACGCAGCGCATTGTAGACTTGCGGCACTAAGCAGATATCGACAATGCATGGTGAATCGGTGAGGCTATACACCGAATCACCGTGTGTTTGACGATGCTTAGAAAGCTTCTCTTCTAACGCCGAGAAACCTTGGCTCATCCAATAGTGAAGCCAATCCATTTTTGCCTCTTGCTCACACGATAATTCTCGCTCCAAATACTGCAGCACACGCAGGTTATTAAGAGGGTGAATTTCTATCGCAATATCCTGAGCCATTGCCAACGCTTGATAGCGCAGTGGTGTTTGCTCTGGAATCAACAAGGAGTCTGGGCTGCTCTCACACAAATAGTTTTCGTCCAAGTATTGCAAGATCGTCAGCGACTGATTGAGTTGAACGTCACCATCCACCAGCACCGGCACTAATTCACTAGCGTTGAGCTCACGATATTGTGGATCATGCTGCTCGCCGCCATTACGCACCAAATGCACAGATTTGGATTCATAGTTGATCTGCTTTAGGTTTAATCCAATACGCACTCGATAGGCTGCGGACGAGCGCCAGTAACCGTAAAGGATAATGTTCTTGTTCACGATGCTCTCGCTCATACTGAAACCTTATTACGTGGATTATAGCGCTCGATACTGGCTCACTTTTTGGTCAATCGCACCAAAAATGGAGTCACCCGCTGCATCAAACATCTCAAGCTTGATCGAGTCACCAAACGACATGAATTGAGTCGACGGTTTACCATCACGAATCGTCTCGATCATGCGAACTTCGGCAATACATGAATAACCCACACCGCCCTCGGCAATTGAGGTGCCATGATCGGTGCCTTGTTTATTCGATACCGTGCCTGAACCTATGATTGCACCGGCCGACAGTGGTCGAGTTTTCGCTGCATGCACAACTAACTCGGCAAAGTTGAAGGTCATATCGACGCCTGCATTCGGGCAACCAAAAGGCTGGTCGTTGTAGGTCGATATCAATGGTAAATGTACCTTACTGCCTTTCCACTGTTCACCAAGCTCATCAGGTGTTACCGCAACCGGAGAGAACGCCGAAGACGGTTTAGACTGGAAGAAGCCAAAACCCTTAGCAAGCTCCGCTGGAATCAAACCGCGCAGCGACACATCGTTCACCAACATCAGTAATCGAATCGAATCGTGCGCTTGCTTAACACTAGCGCCCATCGGTACATCACCGGTGACAATCGCCACCTCACCCTCGAAATCGATGCCCCACTCGTCACTGGCAAATTCGATGTTGTCACGAGGGCCAATAAAGGCATCTGAGCCACCTTGATACATGAGTGGATCGACCCAGAAGCTTTCTGGCATCTCAGCACCACGAGCCTTACGCACCAACTCAACGTGGTTTACATAAGCGCTGCCATCAGCCCATTGATAAGCGCGTGGCAGAGGTGATTCACAATACTGAGGTGCAAAGGCTTCACTGCCTGTCACATGCCCATTATTTAACGAGGTATATAACTCTTCTAACTGAAAAGCCACGCTGTCCCAGTTATCCAAAGCCACCTGCATGGTGGGTGCAAGGTGCATCGCGTGGAAGACTTCAGTGGCAGCCACACACTGTTTGAGATCTTTACTCACGACCATCAATAGGCCATCGCGAGTACCATTTTTCTTGGTTGCTAATTTCATCCTTGTCCCTTACTTCTTATCGTCAGCCATTTCTTTCAAACCAGAGTCTTGCCAACTGTAGACATATTCTTTGTTCTCAACGCTATCGAGTTCATCAGAGAACTGCAGCGCGTGGCGAGTATCGATCATCACCGCCACTTCATCGGTAAACTTCTTCTTGTGCGCTTGCCCAGCCTTGAACGCCTTTGGGTGAGGCCCATGAGTGAAGCCCGCCGGATGGAAGGTCACCATGCCCGCTTCAATGTTGTCGCGGCTAAAGAAGTCACCAGCGTGATAGAACAGCACTTCGTCGTAATCATCGTTGTTGTGGTAGAACGGCACTTTCAATGCGCCAGGATCGCTCTCAATCGGGCGTGGTACAAAGGTACACACCACAAAACCTGCGCCAACAAAGGTGGTATGCGCAGAAGGTGGCAAGTGGTAGCGATGTGACATCAAGGGTCTGATATCGCGCCAATTCACTTTCACCACGGCCAAATCGCCATGCCAACCAATTGCATCCAATGGATTGAACGGATAAGTAATAACGCTGACTTTGTCGTGGCGTTTTACCTGAACCTGAGTTTGGTTTTCTGAGTACTGAGCGCGGAATTGATCGTTGATTGAAGGTATGTCGAGCACAGCAGGATCAAACACCGCGTGATTGCCGACCATGCCTTTCTCTGGCAAGGAATAAGCCGCGTCGGTGTTTTCTATCATCAAGATAAACATCGGCTCACTTGGCTCTAAGCGCCAATTGGTCGAGCGCGGGATCATCACGTAATCCCCTTCACTCACTTCTAAATGGCCATAGTCGCAATAGAGATCAGCACTGCCTTGATGAATGAACAACAGCTCATCCCCGTCGGAATTACGCACCAAGAAATCCATCTTCTCATCCATGCGCCATACGCGGATTTTGCACTCTGCGTTGTGCAAAAGATGAGGCACAGCCCAAGGGGTTATCTGACTGGCTTTGTCCACCAGCGTAAAATCAAAAGCGCGAGGGCGTAAATCCCCCTCCCACTCCGACCAACCTGTTGGGGCATGTTGGTGATGGAAGTGAGCCGCAGGGCCAAAGAAACCACTCCGACCCGCCTCCCGCTCATAGATTGCCTCTTCGGGAAAATCGGCATGCGCTTGTTTAGAACACACCCCCTCCCGATGAGGAAACGAGATCCATTTATGCATCGTCTAATACTCCTCGACGAACCTGGTCCTCTTCAATCGATTCAAACAGCGCTTTGAAGTTACCTTCGCCAAAGCCTTCGTTGCCTTTACGCTGAATGATCTCAAAAAATACAGGGCCGATGACCGTCTGCGTGAAAATTTGCAGCAAGATGCCATCTTTGGTCGGCGCGCCATCAATCAGAACACGTAAATCGCGCAGCAGATCAGTGTCTTCACCGTGGCCTTTCACACGCTCGTCGACTTTCTCGTAATAGGTATCAGGGGTTGGCATAAAGTCCATGCCGCGATCACGGAGGGTTTTCACCGTTTTGTAAATGTCATCCGTAGCGAGCGCGATGTGTTGGATACCTTCGCCGTTGTATTCGCGGATGAACTCTTCGATTTGTGATTTGTCGTCTGAAGACTCATTGATTGGAATTCGGATCTTGCCACATGGTGAGGTCATGGCGCGGCTCACAAGGCCTGTCAGCTTACCTTCAATGTCGAAGTAGCGAATCTCACGGAAGTTACCGATGCGCTCATAAAACCCAGACCAAACATCCATATTGCCTTGCTTCACGTTGTGCGTGAGATGGTCGATTTCATACAAGCCAACATTAGCTTCGGCCATGCGCTCTTCCGCATCGTCATAGAATCGGAAATCAACGTCGTAGATGCTCTGCTTGCCATAGCGATCCACAAAATAAAGCAAACTTTCACCGATACCATAAATGGCAGGAATGCTCAGCTCCATCGGCCCTATTTCTGTTTTGTACTCTTCACCACCGCCCTTGAATGCTTGCTCCATAGCAGATGTTGCTTCGTTGACACGAAAAGCCATACCGCACACTGATGGCCCATGCACTTTAGCAAAGGCTTCCGCTTGGCTGTGTGGCTGTTCATTAACGATAAAGTTGATGTCACCTTGTCGATACAGCCAAGCCTCTTTTGATCGGTGCTTGGCGATCTCAGCGAAACCAAGTGACACAAACAGCGCTTTAAGTTGCTCAATTCCCTTGTGGTCAACGGCCGTGTATTCAACAAACTCGAATCCATCCGTACCAAGCGGGTTGTATGTATCCACCATGAACTTTCTCCTTGTACCTATTGGTTTTGTATTACGTGACTTTTTATTACGTGCTTTCTATTACACGATTAAGTGTTGTGTGTTTTTTGTCCTTAATTAAATTTGGCCCACAAGCCGAGATAATGGAATGCATCGAAGAAAATGGACGGTCACGGTGAAAACTCGTCAATATGTAAAGTAATTGTTACAGGCGAACAGCTAGAATAGGAAAGTGAGTACTATCAAAGGATTGAAAGGCGGTGCTTTAATTTACAATCGAACATAGGATGTGAATAAGTTGTTACAGGTAAGCTTTTATTCGTACAGGCATAACTTACAGAAATGCATTGAATACAAAAAAGCCACTGTAGTCAGCGGCTTGATGAGCTCTAGAAAAACCTAATTCCAATATAAAATTCGCATTAATCCCACTCCAAAATCGACCAATTCGGTTGATCAGCTAACGCTTTTAAACGCGGGCATGGGTTCACCAAATAAGCAAAATCAGCGTGTTCACACAAAGGTAAGTCGTTGATTGAATCCGTATAAAAGTGGATATCTGAGTAGTTGGTTTCTTGATTGTCTAACCACTCTTTTAAACGAATCACTTTACCTTCACGGTAACTTGGCACGCCTGAGATCTCAGATGTGAAACGGCCTTGGTTTTCAATCAAATCAATACCGAGTGCGTTCTCGATACCAATCTTACGGCCGACCGCTTCCACTAAAAAAGTGACGCTGGCTGAGATGATCAACATATCGATGTTGTCGCGCGCTAGCTGATCAATCAAAAACTTAGACTGCTTGAACTGTTTAGGCAAAATATGTTGTTCGACACACTCTTCCACCAAGGCAGTCACTTGCTCTGTTGGCATGTAGGCCAGTGGTTGCATGGAAAACGTTAGGTAATCTTCCATATTCAGTTTACCTTCCGAATACAGGCCCATTAAGCGCTTATCTTCTTCAATAAAGTTGGGCGCAGTGGCAATGCCCTTTTCAACCAAGAACTCATTCCAAAGCATTGCTGCATCGGCATTGATCAGCGTTTCGTCCATATCAAATACATACAAAGGTTTGAACATCTTAGGCTCTCACAGGTTGAATTTCGTTAAGGTTAAACAGGAGTTCAAGTTGGCTGCCGTTTGCCAACAGTCGCTCAGAGGAACGGTTAAGTAGGTCAACCGTCAGTTCACATTCATCGACGTCCACTTGGTAGCGAATCACGTTACCCAGCAGCTGGTGGTTGCGAATGGTGCCCGTTTTCGGCACAGAGATATGCTCGCCATACTGTCGGCCTTGCTCTTTAACGTAGATAGATTCAGGTCGAATCGCTACTTTCCACTCGGTTTCAATGTTGAACAGCTGCTTGGCTTTGTTCGCTTGCACCAAATTGTAGTGGCCCATGAACCCAGCAACGAATTCATTGGCAGGTTGAGTGTAGATCTCTTCGGGTGTACCCGCTTGGACGATCTCACCTTTATTCATCAAAAAGATGCGGTCAGACATGATCATCGCTTCTTCTTGATCGTGAGTCACGAAGATCGTGGTCAGGTTCATCTCTTTTTGAATATCTCGGATCTGTTGGCGTAGGTGTTTACGGATCTTCGCATCCAGCGCCGAAAGCGGCTCATCGAGCAATAGAATACGCGGCTTGACCACCAAGGCTCTAGCTAAGGCGACACGTTGACGCTGGCCACCCGATAACTGATGTGGGTAGAATTTCTCTTTGCCCGTTAAGTCCACCAGCCCAATTACTTTCGCAACTTCGTGCTTAATCTCATCGGCGGCAAACTTTTTCATTTTCAGGCCAAAGGCAATATTTCCTTCAACCGTCATGTTCGGAAACAGCGCATAAGATTGAAACACCATGCCGATACCACGCTGTTGCGGCACTTGGTGAGTAATCTCTTCGCCGTTAACCCAGATCTCGCCACCATCGACAGGATTCAGGCCAGCCAAGCTGCGGAGTAGAGTCGATTTACCACAGCCACTTGGGCCAAGCAGAGTAATGAATTCGCCCTTCTCGATTGAGAATTGAATATCTTCAAACACTGTGTTGTCACCAAAACGCTTGGTGAGGTTTTTCGCATTTACATAGCTCATTATTTTGTTCCCTGGCTGAAACGACTTGCCAACCAAGTCAGTAAGAAAATAAACAGGAAGTACGTCATCACAAGGGCTGACGTGAAGTGGCCGCTGGTTTGACGCATGTTGTATAGGTAGATTTGCAGTGTCTCGTAACGTGTACCCACCAAGATGTTGGCGAACACGAACTCGCCTAATAGGAACGAGAACGACAAGAACAATGACGCCATTAAGCCTTTCTTAAGGTTTGGCAGAATAATCAACAAGAACGCCTTGGTGGTGCTTGCACCAAGCAGGTGAGCAGCGTCCATCAAGTCGTGCAGGTTGATCGCTTCAAAGCTGTTGGCAATCGCGCGGTACATGAATGGTAGAGCGATGGTGAAGTAAGTACCAATCAGAATCCACGGCGTGCCTATCAGTGAGATTTCGCTGTCTGCATACAGCTGAAGCAAGCCGACTGACGACACTACTGGCGGCACCGCGAACGGCAATAAGATCAGGATATTCATCACCTTGTCGAGCTTCGGGAAATAGTAAAACACCACGAAAATCGCAGGCAAAACCAACACCACACTCAATGACAGCGCCGCCACACAAATAAACAGTGAACGACCAAAGGCTTGTAAGAAGCGAGGATCGGTCAGCAAATTGATGTACCAATCCAACGTGAAACCATCCGGCAGGATCGTCGCGCCCCATCGAGAAGAGATTGAATAGATAAAGGTCGCTAAGATCGGGACCATCATGATGCCAACAATCGAATAGACAACCGTTTTATGAAAGCGAGTATTGACGGTGTTCATTACTTTCTCTTCCCTGCGTAGCTTTTGCTGATAAGCCATTGGTTAATCACGGTGATGAAGGCCAGCATCGCCATCAGAATCACTGAAATTGCGGCGGCTAGGTTTGGTTCTAAGAACAGATCTCCCGATACCAAGCTCGCGATTCGAATCGTAATTACGTTGTAGTTGCCCGAGGTCAACGCATACACGCTCGCGTAGGCGCCAATCGCATTAGCAATCAAAATGATGAAGGTGCCGAACAAGGCAGGAGATAGCACAGGCAGCGCGATTTTAGTCCAGTACTGCCAAGTTTTCGCGCCAAGCAATGCCGAAGCGGCTTGCCAGTCGTCACTCAAGGCATCAAACGCTGGATACAGCAACAACACCGCCAATGGGATCTGGAAGTAGATGTAAATCGCCAGCAAGCCCCATTTACCGTACAGGTCGAAATCACCCAGTAATCCATACTGCTTGAGCAATAAGGTAATCGCACCATTGGTGCCCAAAATGATGATGAAGGCGAACGACAGAGGCACCCCTGAGAAATTGCTGCTCATGTTGGTAAACGCAATCACCGCATCGCGGATTTTAGAATCAACGCGGCGCAATGAAGAAACGAGCAGAGTCGCGATCGCTAAGCCAACAATACTCGACCAAATCGACAGCCATAAACTGTTGCCAAAAGCCTGCATCATGAAAGCAGAATCGAATATCTCAGAATAGTTTTCGAGAGAGAGCTCATCGTCGTAGAAGAAGCTGTTGATCAGCACCCAAACCATAGGTGCCAGTTGGAACAGATAGAAAAACAGCGCGAAAGGCGCAAGCCACAAGGCGGGCTTGAAGCGTTGAAACAAAGATTTGGTTTTGGGTTTAAGCGCAGAGCCATCGCTCTGCGTGATTACAGAACTGCTCATAAGGCCAACAATTCCTGAGTATAAGATTTATCGTGTTCAAGGTTGAGTAGCTGACAGACGCTGCCGCAGATATCGGTCTGTTTCACTGAACACTCTTGGTGTGTGAACTTATCGCCAATCACAAAGAATGGCACTTCACGCTCTTCAGGCAGAATGCCACCGTGAGACAAGTCATTGTTCATGCCGTGGTCACTGGTGATGATCACCTGATAACCATCGTCTACCCACTTCTCAAGATAGTTTGATAGGTAAATATCCGCGCCACGAGCACTGTTGCGGTACTGGCGAGAATCCAACCCGTGCTTGTGCCCTATGTCGTCAATGTTCATTGGGTGAATCAACAAGAAGTCCGGCTGATGAGTAACACGCAAGTGCTCAGCATCCAAGAACAAGGCTTCATCTGGGTAGTGATCCCAGTGGTAAAAACAGCCGTGTTGGATATTCATGGTTTCATCGTTAGTGAAACGGTCGCGTACAGCATCAAATGGCGCTCGGTTATACAGCTCACTCACCCAATGATATGCCGCTGCAGCCGTCACTTTGCCCTGCAATTTCGCCAAGCTAAAGATCGACTCGTGATTCGATAAACGCACGATTTGATTGTTGACGATGCCACTCTCGACAGGGCGAACACCGGTCAGAATGCACTCATACAGTGGGCGTGACATAGATGGCAGCTCACACTGCACAGGGTAAAGCGTGGCGCGCAGCTTGTTTTCTTGCGTGCTCTGCGAAGTGCTCTGTTTATTGTACGAATCGCCCTGTTTCTCATGCATATCACCCTGTTTTGTCTGCAAATCGCTTAGTTCTAGAAGACCGTTCAGGTAGCCCATGCAATCACGGGCTACCTGATAGTTCAGTCCATCTAGAACAACAAGGATAACCTTATTGCTCATGGTCTATTCTCTATTGCTTATTTTGGATACGGATTACTGCTGGTGAATCAAGACACTTTCTTGCCATTGACGTGGTAGGCGGCGTGCTGATTTTTCCCATGCTGAGAAGTCAGTCACTGGGTGGACGTTGCTGTATTGCTCGTTTGAGATCAGCTTGTCTTGTACTGATTTAGGCA
This sequence comes from Vibrio sp. 5S239, assembly GCF_041439575.1. Classification (NCBI taxonomy): domain Bacteria; kingdom Pseudomonadati; phylum Pseudomonadota; class Gammaproteobacteria; order Vibrionales; family Vibrionaceae; genus Vibrio; species Vibrio sp. 5S239. The sequence goes on from NZ_JBGOOM010000001.1 coordinate 114,476, forward strand.
GCGTGATGTTGCTGCGGATTGGACGTGCGTAACCTTCTGCTAGGTTGATTTGACCTTGGTCGCTAAAAATATATTCACGAGCCAATTTCGCCGCGTTAGGGTTTTTCGCGTATTTATTGATGATGGTGGTGTAACCAGAGATCACTGAGCCATCTTGTGGAATGCTTACTGTAAAGCGCTCACGGTCGATCTTGTCGCGGTAGTTCAATGCGTTGAAATCCCACATGATTGCCACTTCCACTTCGCCTTTTTCAAGGTTTGCGATGCTTGGATCTGTGTAAGACAGACGGCCTTGCTTCGCTAATTCACCAAAGAATTTAATCGCCGGTTTTAGGTTCGACTCGTCACCGCCGTTAGCAAATGCAGCCGCTAGAATTGCGTTGTTTGCTTGCGCGGCTACACCTACGTCACCGACGGTTACTTTGTAGTCACCTTCTAGTAGGTCACTCCAAGATTTGGGTGCATCTTCAACAAGGTTATTATTTGAGATGAATGAGATAGTGCCGGTGTAAGCCAGAGCCCAGTGACCATCTTTGTCTTTCGCCCAGTCTGGAATATCATTCCAAGAGCTTGGTTTGTAAGGCTGAGTCACGTCTTTTTTCACAGCGACACGTGCAAATGCGAAACCAACATCACCGATATCTGCGGTTGCGTTTCTTTTCTCTGCTTCAAATTTCGAGATCTCTTGAGCCGAGCTCATGTCGGTATCCTGATGCTTCAAACCGTAGTTTGCTTTCAGGTCAGCCCATGTGCCTTTCCAGTTTGCCCAACTGTCTGGCATACCCACACTGTAAACCGCACCCTCTTTTTGAGCGGCTTCAATCAGTGACTCAAGATCAGCATCCTTCGCCATCGCCGGCATTGAAAGTGTTGCCGTTATTAGCGTTGCGCCTATTAATTTCGCAGGTGAACCAATCAGTTTGGCTGGCGATACAGTTGAACGGCTAAGCAAAATTTTCATTGTCTCTATCCTTCTGGACTAGGTCAGTAAGTTCGTTTTGTATGCTATCGCCAGAATATGACGCTTTCGCGCAACTTATTTGACAGTTAGGATGCATTTCCGTGGCAGTTATATTTCACTCATATGACAGCAAGCCTTTGTTTACTGTCACATTCCTGTTAACTCCGTGGTTTACCTTATTGAGCACACGAACTTATGGACTAGATCAGTAATGAGAACATTGGCTACAGGGCAATCAGGGACACAGCTAGGCAGAATTAAGGCGAGCATAAGAGAACAGCTTCAATCTGGCATCTTCACCGAGGGACAAAAACTGCCATCCGAAAGAGAGCTCAGCGAGCTATTTTCAACCACACGAATCACGCTCAAAGATGCGTTGGTCTCATTAGAAACCGAAGGTTTGATATATCGAGAAGAGCGTCGAGGTTGGTATGTGTCACCCGAACGTGTTCGCTATAACCCATTATCACGTTCCCACTTTCATCAAATGATTCGAGAACAAGATCGCATAGCAGAAACACGCCTGCTGAGCACTCGCACAGAGATGGCCGCGGGCAACTACGCCAAAGCATTAGAGATAGAACAGATAACCCCGATACACGTAATTGAGCGATTGCGCTTTATTGATGGCAGAGCGGTACTGTTCGTTGAAAACGTTTTGAAAGCGCCCCTATTTGAAAAGGTGTTGTCGGAAAACCTCACCATGTCGCTGACAGGCATCTACCGAGAAAAATATGGCTACGAGACTAAACGATCGCGCTTTGATGTGATTCCAACTTCTGCACCCGCACATGTCGCCAAGGCGCTGAATTTAGCCGAAGGCCAGCCTGTTCTAAAGATCTGCCGAGTGAACTACAAACAAGATGGCGAGTTGATGGACTGTGAATTGGAGTACTGGCGACCCGATTCGGTAGTGATTCATATCGACAGTATTGGGTAGTGCAATATTGATAGAGAGGCTTTGGTTTGTGATGCACTAGTTAGCCAAAACCAAAACTCCGACAGATTCAGTCGGAGTTTTATTTTAACAGATTTGCTTAGCAAGCAACCCTAACCTAGACAATTTTCTGTTCATGTTTGTTGGTTGATTCAGGATCTTCAGACAAGAAGCGCTCTACTATATCTCTCAACCTACCTTGATTGACAGGCTTTGATATAAACTCATCCATACCAACATCAAAACACAAATGCTTGTCTCTAGGTACAACGTTAGCGGTCAAAGCAACGATTGGAATATGCTTTGAAGAACCTTCTTCTAACGATCTAATTTGCTTAGTTGCTTCGAAGCCATCGAGAACCGGCATTTGACAGTCCATGAAGATCATCTCGTATTCGTTAGCTTTGAATTTCTCGACACCAATTTCACCGTTGTCGGCAATATCAACCTCAAAACCAAGCTTCTTAAGCATCATCTTGGCCACTTGTTGATTCACTCTAGAGTCTTCAACAACCAAAACCTTACCACTGAATGAAGCAGTGACCACTTCTGGTCTCGGGTTTTCTTTGATTGGATCTTGTTTCTCTGCTTGTTTGGGTGGAACAGAGGCTGCAGATTTAGTTAGTGGTACAGGTTCATTGTCTTTGAACGCGACTTCACCTCTGTTTGGATAGGTAAAGGTTGAGGTATCCTCCGCTCTTGCGAGCACCTCGCTAATGGTCCATTTAATCTGGTTATCTTGATAAGGACGAGCAATGTAGGCAACAAACCCCACTTGTTTAGCGTACACTTCATCTTGCTTTCTGGGATCGGCAGAGATCATCACCAACTTAGGGCATTCTTTACCAAAACGTTCTATCAAACGAGTAGCCAGCTGGAAGCCATCTATAGAAGGCATCACTTTATCAATAAGCACCAAGTCATAAGGTGCTGACTTGGCGATAGATTCTGAAACTAACTCAAGCGCTTGATTTGCCGTCTCACAACATTCAGATGCGACGCCAAAGGATTGAAGCTGTGTGGAAGTAATTCGCATGTTCAACTGACTATCATCAACCAATAACACGGAGAGTTTGTTGAAATCGATACAGCTCTCATCTATATCCAAACACGGATCAAAATCAGCAACAAAATAGAATGTACTGCCCTTGCCCTCCTCACTAGTTAATTCTAATTGACTGCCCATCAAGCTAACGATTTTATCACATATTGTGAGACCAAGTCCGGTTCCACCGTAAATACGCGTGGTACTGCCGTCAGCTTGTTGAAACTTATCGAACACCGATTTTTGCTTGTCTTCTGCGATACCAATACCACTGTCGATAACCTCAAACCTCACCCTTAGCTTTTGCTCTGGTTCAACTACTTTTTCTAAACGAAGCGAGAGCGTGACATGGCCATACTCAGTAAATTTGATTGCATTCCCCACTAAATTATTCAGCACTTGTCTTAACTGAGTGCCATCACCGATAACCATGGTTGGAATTTTAGGATCAATCGCCAACTGGAACCTGAGCCCTTTCTGTTCAGCCTTAACTCTAAACGTCGATTCAACATCCGCGACAATCCCCATCATCTTCATTGGTTCTTGCTGCAACTCTAGGTGACCCGCTTCAATCTTCGAATAGTCGAGAATGTCATTAATAAGGTCAAGAAGTGTCAGTGAAGAGGTATTGAGCATATCGATATACTCTTTTTGCTCTTTAGGCATATCCATTTCAGAAAGCAGGGAGGAAAGACCGATAATTCCGTTCATCGGAGTTCGGATCTCGTGGCTCATGTTGGCAAGAAATTCACTCTTGTTTCGGTTGGCAACTTCTGCTGTATCTTTGGCTTTCACCAACTCTTGATACTGTTTACGGATACGCTCAATAGATTGGTTATAACTGACTTCTAGCGTTGATATCTCGTCTTTATATGTGCGTTCGGTTGGCGTTAAGTAACGTGGCTTGTTGTCTTCTAATTGCTGTTGATTGATTTGAGAAGACATGGTCATCAAGCGCTTTACAACGAGACGATATACAATAATTAAACACACCACAGCTAACAAGAAAACTTTAACGGCTTCGAACGTAAGTAGTAAGAGGGCATGTTTACCTAGATGATAGAGGATCATACTTAAATCAGCCTGCACCGTTAAAGTCGCAAGAGGGTAACTTTTATCTCCCATCTGATGCACCATTTCCCATGACTGAGAATAAGAATGTTCAGAAGATATTTGCCCCAGTTCTAAGATTTTTTCATCGGGATTTTCAATGAGTAGATAACTTACAGAAGGTAGGCGTGAGATCCCCTCAGCTTGCACAAGTAATTGATCTCGATCTTCAACCCACAAGCTAGCCGTTAAACCGGAGAGGTAACCAGCTTTAACCTGTTCGATCTGAGAACTGATAAAAGTCACTCGGTTTTGATATTCCACATACAGCCCCAAGCCTGTCACTATGACTGTGAATAAGGTGCTAATTACGACAATTACCCCGATCAATTGTCGAGAGAGCCCAATATAGCGCTTTCCTTTTTTTACCATACAAAAATTACCACTATTGTTATCCCAGTAAACTACAATTACTCAATTAGTATAATAGTACTCATTCATCAAATAACTAGGGAAGGTTATGAAAAAACATCTTATCTTTTCATCCATAGTCAGTTTGTTTTCAAGCAGTTATGCTTTTTCAAGCGAACCTATTCACTACTACATTATTGCGAGCCAAGCGCAACCTTTTCAGATCGAAACTGACGATTCATCTCACAGAGGAATGGTTTCAGATATTGTTAAGGCGGTATTCGATAGTAGCCAATATGAGATCAACTATCACACCTACCCTTTTAACCGAATGATCGATAAGCTCAATGTGAGAGAGAACCCCAACTGGTTGACCTACGGCAGCCCTAGCTGGGGAAACATCCAATCCGTTAACTTGTCGAAAGACCCGATTTACAATGTAAAACACGTGTTACTCAGCAGCGGTAAAAAGCCGTTTGAGTTCAATACAATCGATGATTTAGATGGAAAAGCAGTGGTATTGCTAGTGGGATTTGAATATCCGAACTTAGAGCCTTACATCCAACAAGGTAAGCTCAACGAGATCCGAGTTAAAGATTACGCTGCCGCTTTTCGTGTCCTGAATCGAACACCAGGCGATACCGTGTTTGTGGAGATGGAATCACGAATCAAATACAACCTAAACGAGCAGAAGCTACGTATTGAGGACTACCAGATGCAAGAGTTTGGTTCTGTTATCAATAACTACCCAATCCATTTGGCGTTCGACCCTGAGATGGATCCTAAGCTGCAATCTTTCATTAACCAACGTCTAGGCCAGATGAAAGACGATGGGCAACTCAATGACATTGTGCAGAGTTATTTATAAGACCTGTACAATGTGTATCTTTGGTAGCGTACTTTAGCTCCCTCTGATAACAAGTGTTCGCCAAAAATAGTGTTCTTACTAAAACAATATTCTCACCAAAACACTATTCATACCAAAATAAGAAAGGCCGCCCTGCTCAGCTCATATACCAAATTGCAGAGTGGCCTTTATGTTGACTCTTTAAGGACACTGTCATTTATATAGTAGAGCTATTAGTGATTAATGCTAAGAGATCAAATCCAATTGTTGATTTCGAAGTTGTTGACGCACCTCCATCAAGATCTCGCCTAAACGGTTCTCACCAGTTCCATCCCCCCCATCGCCCCAAAAATGGTCTTTATGAGAATGCTCTTTGATCACTGAATCTCCAGTGTTAACAAGAAACCGCGCAAATCTGTGGTTCTGTCTAAACTTCTCGGTCACAATGAATTGCATGACTTCGACACGAATGTCATACCAATCTTCACGAACTTGCCCTTCATAATATCGGCTCAAAGAGAATGCTTCAGCAGGAGTGCTGGCTTCGAAAATGGTATTGCGCAGCGCTTCAGAGACAAATTTCATCGCTTGATAGTAGTGTTCACTGGTTGCCCAAACTTTATCATCAACTTTGATAGGACAAGCCGCAAAATTTGAAAGGTATCCGTTCGGATCTTCAGGTTCATAAAACAACACTTCTTTATTTTGGGACACAGAATTAGACATAGCCTTTTCCTTACCAAGGACATCACATATTTATACTTCAACTTTAAAACTAGTGGCGTTGCATATTGCTGTCAAACGACTTAGTTCAAGAGTACGCCATGTGCGGTTTTTAAATCTGAAGGTCGTAACTTCAAAGAGGAAATAGTGAAGCGGTACAGTGGTTTAGAGAGAAAATTTGTTGATTTAATACAGTTAGGTGTTAAAGGAAAGTGGTTATAAATTAAAGGGTGGCGTTGTGCCACCCTTCTAAATGCAATGGAGATTATTAGTGAATAAGGCCTAGTTCCCTCGCTTCTTCCAGACTAAAACCGCTTTCTCTGATTTCTCTTAGAGCTTCTATACGACGACGAGCTTCAGCAGACTTCATTTTCTTTTCTGGTTTGAAAGATACTTCTTCTTCAGCATCCCACTTATTTGCAATATTTGTCATTTCATCATGGTTGATAGAATTAATGGACATTTTTTCCTCCGAAACACCATGTAATGGACAGGTAATCTGTAGCAAATGCGATTTCGCTTGTTAAGAAGTTCTGTACTGAAATGTGATGATTCCGACGCTTCACAAACCTAATTAACAAATACCTCATTTAAACTTTGCCAAAGGCATTTTCTGCAATTACATTAAAAAAATTACCCATAATAAATGTGGTTTGATCCAACTCTCATTTTCCCCTCTTTCAACTCTTCGTTTCTTCTGAAAATTCGTGAAATAACCCAAGATAAATTTCGAGGCACTTCATTCTTTTTGTGCTCATCGCTTTCACTAAATTCACTTCATGTTAATGATAATAGTTATCAATATCATAAGTGAGTATTTATCATATCTGTGGAAAATTTGGATACACCACTTCTCGAAGTAAAGAATCTATGTGTCGACTACATCACCGATGACGGTGATTTCAATGCGGTCAAATCCGTTAGCTTTAGCATAGGCCAAGGCGAGATTTTCGGCTTAGCCGGAGAGTCCGGTTGTGGCAAAAGCACCATCGCGTTTGCCATTAACCGCCTGCATAAGCCGCCAGCTTTCATTTCTGGAGGTCAGATAGTCTTTGACGGACAAGATCTGTTGAACTTATCGGACAACCATTTGAATACATTGCGTTGGAGCGAGATCGCGATGGTATTCCAGAGCGCCATGAACTCGCTCAATCCCGTTTTAACCATCGAAGAGCAGTTTGCGGATGTGCTGCGCCACCATAAGGGCATGAATAACGAACAAGCTAAAGATCGCGCCGAGAAACTGCTCGACCTTGTGAATATTCCACGCCACCGCCTAACAGAATACCCGCACCAGTTCAGTGGCGGCATGCGTCAACGTTTGGTGATTGCCATCGCTCTCGCCCTCAACCCGAAGCTGATCATCATGGACGAACCCACCACAGCACTGGATGTGGTAGTGCAACGCGAGATATTGCAGCAGATACACCAACTCAGGGAGGAGTTTGGTTTCTCGATACTCTTCATCACCCATGACCTCGCACTGATGAGCCAGTTGTGCGATCGCATTGCCATCATGCGCCACGGCAAGATAGTTGAGGTCAATAACGCCCATGAGATTCGTAACAACCCACAACACTCCTACACCCAAAAGCTATGGAGTTCTTTCCCTAATATTCATGAACATGCTCACGCGACGGCGTGCTAGGAGAGCTCCATGTCACAACCTATTTTTCAAGTAAAAAACCTCGTTAAAGAATTCACTGTTGGTGGTGGACTTGGCAAAGAAGAGATCTTTAGAGCACTGCATGGTGTGAGTTTTGACTTGCATGCAGGCCAAACACTGGCACTGGTTGGAGAATCTGGCTGCGGGAAAAGCACCTGCGCACGATTGATGACCAAGGTTTACCCTGCGACAGAGGGAGAGATACTGTTCAAAGACAGAGACATCTCTACGCTGAAAAGCCGTAAAGATATCTTGGATTATCGCAGCCGTGTGCAAATGGTTTTTCAAGACCCCTTTGGTTCACTCAATCCCACTCACACTATTGAGCACCATTTAACGCGCCCACTTAAGATCCATAAACAGGTAGCCACTAAACAGGCTCTCACAGAGCGCCTCAAAGAGTTGTTAACGCTGGTGGAGTTACCCATCGAAACTCTCGCCAAATACCCGCACGAGCTCAGTGGAGGCCAAAGACAGAGGGTTAACCTAGCCAGAGCACTGGCCGTTGGCGCTGAGGTTATTCTTGCTGATGAACCCACCTCGATGTTGGACGTCTCGATTCGACTTGGCGTGTTGAACCTAATGCAAAAAATGAAAAAAGAGTTGGGGATTGGCTTTTTGTACATAACCCACGATCTTGCCACGGCACATTACATCGCAGAAGAGACAGCGGTGATGTACAAAGGACAGATCGTCGAGTGGGGATCAACTCAGTCGATCTTGACCAATCCACAACACCCGTACACTAAGTTGTTGATCTCTGCCGTGCCCGATCCCGATCTACCATTTGGCGAACTCGTCAAAAATGAACCAAACTATTCAATAGACGCTGATCGTATTCGAGATCAGAGCAGTGAAATACAGCATGAAATCAAACAAGTTGCTGATAATCACTTTGTAAAACAGTGGGATAACGTTGCATGAATGAACTAGACACTTGGTTAGATCGGATCGGAGATTGGTACAAAAACCGAAAGCATGATCAAGTGGACCGGTTAGAACCTTTGATCTTAACGCCTCCAGATGCACTCTGGGGGCCTTTGATCACGGATGAGCAGAGCAAAGGCATCGCATGTTGGCTAGATGGATGCCTGAGAATCTTTACTTTCTATCGCCACCTCGCGGATTCATCGAATCCGGAGTTGGATTCGCAGGAGGCTAGCAACTCAAGCCATCAAGAAAAAGCCTACCAATACCTGATGTTCGCCTATAGCAAACTGCAAGCGGTGTCATGTGATCCAAAATCAGAAACTGGATTGCAAGAGTGGTGTACACAGCGGCTACAACACTTGTGTGTATTGGCTTTGGAGTTTACAAACCAACAGCAAGAACCGCGTTGGGAAGCAGAATCAGAAAAATTGATCGAATCGCATGTACGCTTTATGACAACCCATCCCCGAAACGATGATCAAGGTACTATTGAACGTCACCTACACTGAGCAAGCCCTTCTAGATCAAACATCAAACCAGAGTCTCATCAAAGTTAGATCCATAAAAAGCATGATCTAGCCTTGATCATGCTTCGGCGTTTAATTCAGTAAACCATTGATTTTTAATGATTTACTAAATTTCAGGCAAAAAAAAGCGAGTCCTTCAGGAACTCGCAAAAATCTATTCAGTATGATGTAACAAAATATGAGCCAATCTATTAATCATAAGAAAGGACAAAGGTTGTCTATTCGGGATAAATAATAATCAACTGGATGCGTTACTTTGTCATCATTTTGTCAGCGTTAGGTGCGATTTTAATCAGCACCTAATGTGTTCAAAACTATCCATTCAGCGACGGTAAAACAGGACTATCGCGATAGGATAATGACTAGTGGCCAATCGCCATTTCATCGAGTGCGAGGAACACGTTCTCGTCAAGGTGACCTTCATGAACTTGTTTACACACTTTACGACGCACAGCTAAACCAGAGATCAAACGCTCAATGGACAGGTGTCGGTTGCTGGTGCTATCACGGTCGTTGTAAAGCTCAATTAAGCGACTCAGTGTTTCGTATGGGATAACCTCCTCCCCTACTCTCAACCAATCAAGCTTCTCAATGAGCTCTGAGCACTCTTCTTTGATTGAGGCATGTGAGTGCCCTGTCATAGCAGATAAAGCCGTTATACTGCGTTCTAGAGCCTCTGCAGAGGTATATTTAGAGAGAGTAATCATGATCTCGTCAGCGTTGATCTCAACAGAATGTTTACGCTGCTTAACTCGACGTCCCAATTTACCTCTTGGCGACGGTGCTTTACGCTGAATAGGCTCAAACTCACCATCAATAATTTCAGACAGCTCTTCCAACTTTTGTTTGGAAACCATCTCGTTGCGTAATGGGTTCGGCAGCGTTGGTGCCATATTACGCTTACCTGCGTTAGTGGTACGCGCTCTTGAGTAACGTAAGACTTCTTCCACATTACATTTGATATCTACCTGATAATCGGTCGTTTTCCCTTTTTCGACCAACGATGTGATCGTTAAATGATAACCCCACAAGTTTACTAGGAAGGTATCTTCCTGATCTCCAACTTCACCCAGCTTTCTAAGTTCGCGAATCAAATCCATAGAGAAGCGACGCCAATCGATGTTACGAGCTAACTTCTGATTCAGTTCACTCAGTAACATGCAATCCGTATGGCGACGAGCCATCCGGCTTCTAAAGTAAGAGTACATTTGGAAAACCAAGGTATGTTGCTTCAGAATTTCTGGCGGAAATAAGAAGAAGTAATCACGAGTCAGTAACTCTTCGTAGAACGAAGGTTCCCAAACGAGGATGTAGAGGTTCGGTTTAATACGAATTTCGCCGTCAGAGCCCTCTGTAGGCGCTTCTTCCGATGCGGTAATGGTTCTAGCTAAGAATCGGAAACGATCACTCTTGAAGCCTTCTGGCATGTTTTCACTAAGCCAACGACCGGTCAGCTCATGCAATTGAAAATCCGTAAATTCGATACGATCAATACTATCGCGGATCGAATCACGTGCAGGGCCACTGTCTTTCTTGCCGCGTAAAGACAAAATATCAGTGATGTAGAGTGGTGTTTTGTTCGGAGTGTGTTTCGCGTCTAAATGATAATCATCTTGGTGATGATCATGGTACTGAACGGTTAGCGTAAATAACGCGAAAAGTGTCATCAGATCATCAACCGTCATAATATTTTTAGAAGATCGTGTCTCGATCACAGCTCGAGTACCGGAGATCGAAACCATAGATTTCTGGTAACTCTTACGCGTTCTAGGTGGTGCTAGTGCCTGATCAATAATCCCAGCCCAATTTGTTGGAGAAACAATGAATTGATCGGCTTCGTCTTTCATTGTTGGTGGGGTATTAAGACCATGCTCATTCAATAAACGTTTGTTTACTTTGGTTTGAGCAAGAGCTTTGGAACGCTTTTGCTTTTCATTTTGTTTAACACTTTCTGTGACTAGGCTAGTAGCGCCTAATACCGATATCAATTGGTTTGGGTTAACAAATCGATGCAGCATGGTTTTACCCGCAAGGCCTTCTTCAAAGCGAACTGGAAGTTGTTTAAAAAGACCAATATTTACTGCGGCTCTTAACCTTTGTTGTAAGGCAGCACGAGTTACCTGACCATCGGTTGATTCAATAATCTCTGTGGTAGAAACATAACCATCTTTACTACTAAAACCACGAAGTGAAATTAAGTTAAGAAGTTCAACTATGCTCTTGGTGACACCTTTGAAGTGTTGGTATTGCTCTATCCATTCTACGGCTGTTTCTGATACCTCAAATAAATGACCATCTTTGTGGCTTCGTGCCTTAATTAACAATTTTTCTTCTGGTTTCATTTTTGATCCGTATCACACTAACCGTAATATCACTATAGTTCCTGAATGATAAAGAAAGAATGATCATAAATAAAGAGAATTTATTGGCTTTTAAATAACTGATCTTTTTGATTAATATGATCTTAAATGATTAAGTGATCTAATGATCTGGACCTTGATTTCCTTATAAGTTACTGAATTAAAATAATTAAAATAAATCCTATTGGAAAGCATGATCATAAAAAATACGAAACTATGATCATTAAACTAAAGAAAGCATGATCACAAACAATCAGAACTATGATCATTAAGTCATTGTAAGCATGATCATTATTACTTAGAAAGCATGATCATTGTACTTGTACAGCTTATCCACAGCCTCAGATTGATCATGCTCTTTTTAGCCGACGGTGTGGATATTTTTAGCGGCTAGTTTATCGGAACAATGATCAAGTAAGTGTATTTTTCTATTATTTACACCCTTTCAAATGCGAAACATAGTCATTATCGCGTGTTAGTTGCTCGCTATGATGTATATAGAGCGAACTCGCACTAGATAGGAAGCATGATCATGAAATTGTCATGTTTGTGTATTATTTATCTGTGCAGATTGAATTTCCAAGCTGTGAGGCTTGATAAGCCTTGAATCCCCATTACAAAAGCATTTGTCCGTAACTTAGCTCTCAATTTATATGCTTCCGGTACTAGATTTACTTGATCATTTTTCCGTAAGTTGATCGTTTAGAACGAACATTCACTTGGATTAATATTCAAGAGGTTATCCCTTGATCATGCTTCATAATATCGTCTTCTCAATTCTCAAGCCGGTGATGTACCCCCATGATCATTCTTCCGGTTACTCTCCTCCACTCTTTATTTATGATGCTCAGTTGTTAGGTTTATTTCTTATTCGATTGACCCCTTTGTGATTTTTTCATTGCCTTATTGAGATTCCTTCTATTTTTAATGCAACTCACACGAACCGTAATCTATGGTTGTATTTCAATCGTTCCGCCGTTTTTCCCTTTTCAATACATTTACATTGTAAATAAGTGATGCTGTAACATTTTAAATTTGATAAAGAAATAGCACGATTATGCATGGTAAAATACCCATTTTCTGTGTTTGTTTAAATCGATGTTTCATCTAATTGTAATAACATAGTCTATTTTATGTGATTTAACTCATAAATGAATGTTCATGTTTTTGTTGGATTTACTGTTAATTGCTGTACAATTTTATAATTAGTTAATCATTACGGAAACTGGCAATGAAAAGAGAACAAACGATCGATAAGCTCTATCAGCTGGCCGAACAAACTCAACAAGTTCAGGCTGACCGAATTGAGATTATTCTGGAAGAGCGAAGTGATGAACATTTTCCTCCAATGTCTAAAGCTATGATGGAAACACGTTCAGGCTTAACTCGTCGAAAATTGGATGAGGCTATTACTAAGCTTGAAGCAGATGGTCACCAGTTTACAAAGAACAACGCTAATCATTACTCGATTTCATTGACTGAAGCACACATGTTGATGGACGCGGCTGAAGTGCCAAAGTTCCACCAACGTAAGCAGCATACAGACAACAAACCTTGGGTTATCAACGTACAGAACCAGAAGGGTGGTACGGGTAAATCAATGACAGCGGTTCACTTAGCGGCTTGTTTGTCTTTGAATTTAGACAAGCGTTACCGTATCTGTTTGATTGATTTGGATCCACAAGGCTCACTGCGCCTTTTCTTAAACCCACAAATCAGTGGCGCAGAGCACGACAGTATATACTCTGCCGTTGATATCATGTTGGACAATGTGCCTGAGGACCAAGATGTTGACCTAGAGTTTCTTCGAAAAAGCGTGCTCTTGCCAACTCAATACCCAAATCTTAAGACCATTTCAGCTTTCCCTGAAGATGCGATGTTTAACGCTGAAGCATGGCAAAGCCTCTCTCAAGATCAGTCACTTGATATCGTTCGTCTTCTAAAAGAGAAGCTTATCGATAAAATCGCCGATGATTTTGATGTAATTATGATCGATACTGGCCCGCACGTAGACCCTCTCGTGTGGAACGCAATGTACGCGTCGAACGCACTTCTGATCCCATGTGCTGCAAAGCGTTTAGACTGGGCTTCAACGGTTAACTTTTTCCAACACTTGCCAACCGTGTACGAGATGTTCCCGGAAGATTGGAAAGGGCTTGAGTTTGTTCGTCTAATGCCAACCATGTTTGAAGACGACAATAAGAAGCAGGTTTCGGTTTTAACTGAAATGAATTACCTGTTGAATGACCAAGTAATGATGGCCACCATTCCAAGAAGTCGCGCGTTTGAAACTTGTGCCGATACCTACAGCACGGTGTTCGATCTTACGGTTAGCGACTTTGAGGGCGGTAAGAAAACTCTGGCAGTCGCTCAAGATGCGGTACAAAAAAGTGCTCTAGAATTAGAGCGTGTATTACATAGCAACTGGCCTTCACTTAATCAGGGATAACAAAAATGGCAATTAAAACATCTGACTTAAATGCAAAGCTATTTGGTAAAGCAAACAAACGTCGCGTGGCAACGCCGCAAGAAGCGCAAACCGCTGCTAAAGAACAGGCTCAAGTGATTGAGCTTTCTGTTGCTGGAGAAGACCTCGTTTCATTTGAACTAGTTCGAATCCCTGCTTGTGATGTAGAAACTAGAACGGTCGTTTTTGAGGATAATGCTCGTGAGCAGTCTTTCTTAAATGAACATGCTCTTTCTGATGTTCTTACAACATTAAAAGAGCGCGGTCAGCAATATCCTGCGGTTGGTCGTAAGAACAAAGATGGTACGATTGAAGTTCTTGATGGTAGTCGTCGTCGTATGTCATGTATTTTGGCTGACAAAGAATTTCTAATCTATGTTGCTGAAAACATTAACGGCGAACACGCTAAGTTTTTATCAGATGTCGCAAATGCTCATAAGCCTTTGTCTTTATATGAGAAGGGTAAAGAGATGCAAGCGAAGCTTGATAAAGGCGAAGCTGAAGACCAGAAAGCACTGGCGAAAATGTTCCAGTGCAGTGAGGCTTTGGTGAGTGGCGCATTGAAAGCTGCGGCTTTACCACTTGAATTACTTCAGGCTTACCCAAATGTGAGCGACCTTGGTCGTCCAACTATTGTTAAACTACACAAGCAGTTTGGTGGATTGACGAGTGAACAGCAGCAATCACTGCTGACTAAGTGTGATGCTTCTGAAGGTTTTGTATGGCAGCGTAGTGAAGCTCAAGGTGTAACTCGTCTAACCAAAGACGTGACAGAAACTTTGGAAGGTTGGATTCTTGAATTGGCGCCAGCGCCAGCGAAGAAAACTTCTCCAAAAGTTGAGCTTATTAAGGGCCGCGCATCATACAGCCGTAAGGGTTCAAACTTGGCGTTGAATCTTAAGAAAGTTGATGATGCAACAATGGAAGAAATCCTCGCCTTCGTTCAATCGAAGCTCGACTAACTCGACGACTTTTCATTACTCCTCTCAAGCCGCTTTATGCGGCTTTTTATTTGGCTGTGATAAACTGTGTTTAGACGAATCTGGACGCTAACTATGACAAATCCAACCAACACTTTTCTGCACACCCTTTCTAACATTGCCAACCATAACGACCATCGCTATGGCGTGGTCTTTAATGGTGATTTAGATTGGCAAAATACTGCTATTTCCACCTTCCTTCACGATGCTAAATCTCAAACCATTTTCCAGCTTGGTGGCGTTCCTTTTGATGGTGTGACTCATGCATCGGTAAAAAAAGGTCAGCAACTTCTTGGTCGGGAATGCCAGGTTCTTGTTTGTGACTTTAGAGAGCAGTTTGACGCGAACGGTTTTAGCGCCGCACTGGGTTCGTTAATTGGTGGCGGATTATTGTTGGTGCTGCCACCAAGCGCCGATAAGTCTGAGTTCGACGGAAGTTCGGGGGTTGGTCAACGTTGGTTAAAAGGACACTTTGACAAACTGATCCCTGTTTCGCAGAGTGACGAAGCTTCGGGCGTAATACCAGGTGTTAACTTATTTCCTCAAAAACTGGATCGGACGAATGGTATTGGTCGATTTGAACAGCAAAACACGGCGATTGAGTTGGTCAAAAAAGTTATGCTTGGCCGTCGAAAGCGCCCCTTGATTCTGACCGCCGATAGAGGTCGTGGGAAAAGTTCGACACTTGGTATTGCGGCGTCACAGCTTTTGGTTGAGCGCCATGGGTTAAATATTATTGTTACAGCACCTACTGTTAGAGCCATCGAGCCCGTTTTTTCTCATGCGCTACAGCGACTCGACTCTTACGAAGTGATTAACGCTACTCACATTGGCCATCAAGGTGGAAGCTTAAGGTTTGTTGCGCCAGATGAATTACTTAAATCTAAGCCTGATTGCGATCTGTTGTTGGTTGATGAGGCGGCTGCTATTCCAATCCCTATGCTCAAATCTATGGTTGGTATTTATCATCGTTTGGTCTTTTCAACTACGGTTCACGGATACGAAGGTAGTGGACGAGGGTTCGGAATCAAGTTTGAGGCTTGGCTATCTGAACATCGCCCGGGTTGGAAGGGGTACAAACTTGAACAACCGATCCGATGGAACAATAACGATCCACTAGAGTGTTGGCTGTTTGACTGCTTCCTGCTTAGCAACGATGTTCCGCCTAGTGATTTGCTCGCCAGCGACATTGCTAACTTAGGTGATGTTTCTGGTAATGCAATGAGTCACTTAAACTTGATCAAGTTGTCAAAAGCCGACTGTTTGATTAACCCAGTAAAGCTTCAACAGTGCTTTTCTCTGTTAGTTGACGCTCATTATCAGACGTCACCCAATGACTTAATGCAGTTTCTTGATAATCCTGCAATTCATTTGTACGCAGTATGGCTACAAGGTGAGTGCTTAGGTTGTATGTTGGTGACGGAAGAGGGTGGGTTAGATAAAGATTTGATTGCTCAGATTCAAATTGGAAAACGCAGGCCTCAAGGACACCTTGCTCCTGTGTTACTGGCAAACCAACTTGGCTGCAGAGAAGCAGCGACTAGTCGCTGCCTTCGAGTGATGCGCATCGCCGTTTCAACCAGTTATCAAAGCAGAGGGATCGGTAGTTGGATGTTGAGTACGTTAGCGCAACAAACTGACCAAGTAGATTATTTGGCGACAAGTTTCGGTGCCACTAGTGAGTTGATTTCATTCTGGCGCGATAACGATTTTGTACCTGTCCATATTGGCCACCAACGCGATCAGGCAAGTGGCTGTCACTCGGTACTGATGGTTAAACCGCTTCACGGAAATGCTCTGGATTGGATTAACCAACTGCAAAGCCACTTTGAAAATAGTTATTGTTTTCTCGTGTCGGGTTCTTTGTCTTCTCTTGAAATTGATATGGTACGTGCATTATTGCCAAAGGGTGTACGCGCAGTGAGCGAGTTGGAAATTCAATTAGTCAGGAATTATGTTGAGGGCGGAAATAGTTATGACAGTATTGGCTTTAGCGTATTGAAATTAATTTTGCTAGATAACGCTCGTGATTCCGTAGGTCTTCAAGCCTCGTCTTTGAGAGCTCAAGACTCTGCTGTTTCTGATTTACTCATCGCAAAGGTTGTGCAACAAAAAGAGTGGGGGACTTGTATCGACCAACTCAATCTTGTTGGGCGCAAGCAAGCCGAGATTCAGTTTCGACAAGATATCGATTTTCTATTGTCAAATTTACACTGTAAATAGAGAGGCTGGATTTTAAATTTATTTACAGTGTAAATTTAAATATGAGATTTACACTGTAAACTAAGCATCAATATAGGTGTCGCGTTAAACCGCATTCGTGTTTTTTATCTTTGTCAAAATTACCAGTCTTTCTACTCCGGCTCCGCGCTTATCAATTGCTACTTTGGTCAAGCAGCCTGTTCGTGTGGCTGCTTGCCAACGTAGCCAACCTCTCTTTATGGGTAATAGAGGAGCGAATGATTAAATAGCTCAATATTATTTATAAGTCATCTTTGAAGAATCAAAAGTAAGTGATGTAACGCTGATTATTCAAATGTGGTGATTTTAAGGTCAGAACGAATTATATAGACTAATTAATAACTGAGTCATTAGGGATACTCAATTCGAATGTGGGATAACATCATTACATTATCAGAAGATAAGCAACAAGTGATTGCGTGTCTTCCGTCGGGAATAGTGGTTGACGCAAACTTTGACAGCAAGACACTATCACCGGCCTTGGAAGCGCTAGGCGCATCTAACTATTTTATTTTCGAAGAAGAGGTGTTGCGTTTTGTTGTTCTTGCCAAAGAAGGCAAGGGTGAAGCGTACGAAGGCGTTTTGATTGCCGAAGTTCGTAATGCAAGTGTTGCGGTTGAAGTGTCTGATGATGAGATGCTCGCCACTCTTGTGGTTACTGGGCCATATAATGGGAGCGTATTACGTGGCAGCGACATCATTCACAGCTTAGCTCAGGCACACATAACAAAAGGCATTAATAAGTTAGCGCTCAGAAAAGTACTGATGATGAGTGGCAAGCTTAAGCCTGGTGAAAAGTTTACTCAGCCAGTAGCGAAGGGCACTCAACCTGTGAAGGGGAAAGATGCTAAGTTTACCGCTTTGGTTGAAGATATTACCCGCCAAGTATTGAAGCCTCATAGTGAAGATGTCGGCAAGATTGATATGCGAGATTTGGGCGAGACTATTACCGTTGGTAAAGATGACCAATTGATGAAGCGAACGCCAGCCACCAAAGGTATCGCTGGTTTTACGGTCCAAGGTCGAATTATCCCACCGCTCCCTGGACAAGACATTTTAATCAAACCTGGAAAGGGCACTTATATTTCTCCTGACGATCCCAATTTATTATTGGCTTCATACTCTGGTTTACCCATCATCAAAGAACGAACCATTGAAGTCGATGACGCCCTGTGTGTTAGCAATGTTGACGTATCAACCGGACACGTTAAATTTAAAGGTAATGTGTTTGTTTCTGGAAACATTGAACCGGGGATGATAGTTAAGGCGACGGGGAGTATTACTGTCGGTGGATTTATCGAATCGGCAGAAGTTCAAGCTCAAGGAGATATTAAAGTCGCGAAAGGAATTATTGGCCACACGACCAAAGAGGGTGATCCTAAAAGCTGCAAGGTATTCAGCAAAGGCTCCATTACTGCAAGTTATGCGCAGAATGCGGAGCTACAAACGGTGAATGATATCCGACTTAGCGTACATAGCATGAGTAATGACATTCGATGTGGCAAGAATCTTATCGTGATGGATGCTTTGAAGAAGCACGGTACACTCAGTGGCGGTGCTGCTAAAGTCGGCGGAAAAGTGGAATGTGTTTTCTTAGGGGTTGAGGGAGATACCGCAACCAAGGTTCACTGTTTTGCACGTTACGATGGATACCGACAAAAGATAGCCGAGTTGAAGGAAACCTATAAACACGCCCAAGAACAAACCATGGATGTGATCCGCCAAGAGCTAGAATTCAAAAAGCAACCAAAAGCTGAGAGAAGCGAAGAGCAAGCGTTGACCATTGAACAGCAACGCGAAAAAAACAATCACGCGATTGAAAGCACCAAGTCACAACTTGACACGCTTGAGGCTGAATTTGAAACAAACCTTGCTGAGTGTACAGTCGAGGCTCATGAAAAAGTATATACCCGAGTCACGATTCAGTTTGGTGATGAGACGGTCACAACCAAGCGAACGCATGGCGGAAGTGTTTTCTCATTCAATCAATACGAGATCCAATGTACGTTCAAGATGGAACAAGAAGATATCTCCTTGTAATTGAACACTGCTGAATAAGGCGGATCTACTTTTCTATCTAATTGAATAAATAAAGAGAGGGAGCTGACGCTCCCTCTCTTTATTTTTACTTATGTCTTAAATTTTGGCTCGTTTACTTGAGATCGGCTTAGCTTGCAGCTCTTACTTTTCCTTGTTTGAGGTCTGACAAAACTTGCGCTTTTGGACCATCGGCAATAATGCTTCCTTTTTCCATGACAATCACTCTATCTACAATGTCCAACATTGAAGTCTTGTGAGTGATTAGAATCAAGGTCTCACTTGGTAACAGTTGGCTAAGCTGATGCTTGATGTGCATTTCTGAGCGGTTATCCATGGCACTGGTTGGCTCATCCATCAATAAAACCGGTGGGCGTCCTAGGAAGGCTCTAGCAATCGCGACAGATTGACGTTGGCCACCAGATAGTAATCCTCCCCCCTCGCCGACCTGACGCTCTAGCCCTGCAGGATCTTGCTGAGTAAAAGCAGTCACACCTGCACGGTTAGCTGCATCCATCACATCACGGTCATCCACTAAAGGACGACCCAAGGTAATGTTGTCTCTTACTGAGCCATAAAATAGATTACTGTCTTGTGGTACACAGCCTATATTACGTCGTACATCGACGTGGTGAAGTTGTTCCATATCTGTGTCATCAATGCGCACATGGCCCTCTGTGGGCTTGTATAGGCCCATAATAAGGCGCTCTAAAGTCGTTTTACCTGAACCAATACGACCAATGATGGCGACTTTTTCACCTGGAGTGATATTCAGAGTCAAATCTCTTATAGAAGCCATTGGAGCGTCTGGGTAGTGGAAAGTCACTTTGTCTAGCGCAATATGACCTTGAATAATAGGACGGTGAATATAACGCTTACCTTCTTCTTGCTCGTCTGGCATCGACATTACTTGCTCGATCAAGGTCATCGATGATTTTGCTTGGTTATAACGAGTTGAAAGTAGTGATAATTGAACCAGAGGACCAATCGCACGGCCACTCAACATCGTTGCTGCAATCAATCCACCCATGGTGAGTTCACCTTCTGCTATTAGGTATACACCAAAGATGATCATCCCAACATTGGTACTTTGCTGAACAAAGCCAGCAGTGTTTTGGATACTGTCGGTAATGCGGCGACTTTTAATGTTCCAATTCGCCATGTGAGCAACGGCTTCTTCCCAACGGAATTGAAACTGGCTTTGAGCACTGAACAGCTTAACGGTTTCTAGTCCTGCCAAACTCTCAATCAAGTTCGCGTATTTTTGAGAAGCGAGACGAGAGCCTTCTTCAATCGTGCGACGCAATGGTCCCTGGATTAACAGCGCATAGATGACCAGAATGACTACACCTGTGACAGGAACAAACACAAGATTTCCGGCCATTAACCAAATTAGTGCCAAGAACATCAGTGCGAAGGGTAAGTCGATTAGCGAGCCAATGGTTGCAGAGGTAAAGAACTCACGGATGGATTCGAACTCTTGCAAGTTTTTAGCGAAGGCACCGACAGAAGCAGGCTTCGCTTCCATACGAATTCCCAGCACTTTACTAAAAAGCTTAGAGGAAATGAGAATATCGGACTTCTTACCAGCGACATCAATAAAGTAGCTTCGCATTAATTTTAAAAGTAGGTCAAAAAGGAAGACGACAAAAATACCGCTCGCCAACACCCAGAGTGTTTCGAATGCGAGGTTGGGCACCACTTTGTCGTACACCAAACGCGTGAACATTGGCGCAGCAATGGCGAAGATGTTGATCAGAATAGAGGCGATCAACACATCACGATAAATGTTTTTAGACTCCCAAATGGTGCTCCAAAACCAGTGTCCTTTACGAGTCTTTAAAACTTCGGGTGATCGTTCGTCATAGCGAAACTGTTTCTTTACTAGGAAGTAACGACCAATGAACTGCTCTTTCAGCTCTTCGACAGGAATGATGATAGGAACCATTCCACTCTCCGCTGTGATAATTTCAGCTTCTTGTTTTTCAATGTCGATACTGTTGAGAACGCATGCCTCGCCTTGTTTTAGCAATAAAACGGCAGGCAGAATCAGGTGAGGGATATTTTCTAAGTCGGAACGGTTCTCTTTTGCCACTAACCCCGCACGTTCAGCAGAACGTGGAAATAGGAAAGGGGTTAGCTTACCGTCTGATAGTGGCAGCCCATTGATCAGCGCTTCGGGTGAGTTAGCTAATCCGTAATATCGGCTAACGTAGATCAGTGAGTTTAATAGTGGATCTTGCATGCGATATAACCCTTACAACTATTTATCAACAATGAAGCCTTGGAACACTTCTACGTAGTTATCAGACAGGATATCTAGCTGAGTCTGAGTTTCTATTCGAGACGCAATGGTGGTTATGCCTAAGTTGTGAGCGGTTCTAGATATTGATGTTAAGGTAAACTTCTGTTTTTCATCATCAAGGTTATGCGTGAACAGGTAATCTAGCTTCACATAGCTTGGGCGGTACTCGTTGATGTAATCCAGCGATTGGAAGTTACGTCCGTAGTTATCGACACCAAACATGGCTTCAGTGTTGCGAATGGTGTTACACAGCAGCGCTGTGTAGTGCGGAACGTTAATGAAGCAGTTTTCTGGAATCTCAAAATGCAGCAGGTGAGCGATTGAAGCATTTTGTTCAAGCATTTTACCGATCCAACGGATGAAGCTTGGTTGAGAGATACTGCTTGGTGAAATGTTGATAGCAATCGGGCTCGTCACCTCGTTTGCATTGAGCTTTTCAATCATTTTCTCGATAACGTATTGGTCGAGAATGTGGCTCATTTCAAGTTGTTCTAGCGCGTATAGATACTGGTTGGCACCGTAACGAACACCGTCTTTCTCAATAGCAGAAAACACCTCTTGGTGATACGTTTTACCAAAGGCATTGTTTGCGGCCTGGAGACGGAAGGTAATGAGGTCGTTGATGATCGCTTCTTCAACTAACATACGCCATTGTTGTTTACCCATCACGGCACCATGGTCGTCTGCTGTTACATAACCATAAGTAAGCTCACGGTTCGCCTTGGAACTTGAGAGCGCGTTATCGACTAACGACATGATTTCAGTACTGGTTTTACGAGTGTTGCTGTAGGTGACGCCTAATGCAAGGTGTGGATTAGCCATACCTGTTGGATCTGAGCCAAGGCCTTGAATGCAGTTTACAATGCTACTCGCGACGAGTTTAAGTTCGCTCTCATCGATGTTTGGCATAATGAAGCCGAACTCGTCGCTAGAAATACGAGCAATAGTGATGTCTGGTGATGAAATTGAAGCTTGCAACTGTTCGGCCAATTGGTGAACCAAGGCATCACCTTCTTGGTAGCCTTTTTCATCGTACTCTTCACTAATAAACTCGGCCTTTAGTACTGCTAAACCGCCTAAACTGGATTCTTCTAACCACTGAGTTAGTTGGGACATGTAGTAAGCACGGTTACCTAATTGAGATACAGGGTCGATATACGCTCTTTCACGCAGCTTTTGTGCTTCTTTCGCTTGATTTTTAAAGGCCAGTTCAACTTGAGTCGACATGTGGTTGATACCATCGACAACTAGGGTTAGATCTTTTGTCTTAGGGCGGGCCAGTGGTTCGCCAAACTGATTTTTCGCGATCTGATCCATTTTAGTAATGATCATAGAGAGCGGGCGTAATGCTCGCTTAAGGATCCAAGAGATAGAAACTAAACCCAGCAGGAAGATCGCTCCAAAGGTGGTCAATAAACGGGTGAATGCTTGCCAAAGTTGATCGTAGGCGGGACCAGGGTGGCTGACAATCTCGACCTCCGCCAGCTGCATCCAGCCACTTGTTATCACACGGCGATCATGAACAGGTTCAAACAGGTTCAGATTAGTAAACCATTGCGGTACTCCTGTAGGTTTAACAGGATATGAGCGGAGAATGTCTTCACCGCTGTCGAGAAAAATCAATCGAACGACTGAATAAGAACTGCCATCAAACAGGGCGTTGATGACAGACTCTACGGCCACCTTGTCCTTTTCTTCTAGGTAAGGGGCAAGGGCCAGCCCAACAGTATTAATGGTATTACTTACCTCAGAGCGTTGCTGCTCCTCTAAGTATCCACGGGTAGTATTGAATTCGATCATAAAAACTGATGTCATCAGCAATATGAAAACCGCAACCATCCCGACCACAAGCTGTTTATATAAAGTCATTGTACTTACTCATCGTAATTTATAATGGGTTTATTTAATTTTAGAGAGCGTTCACGAGAACGTAAGTCGTTCCATAAGCTCAACCTTGAAGATTTACCTGCTAGCTTACCGCTGCCTGCTGCCGACTTGATTAACCAAAGGTTCCTACCATTGAAGCTGTAAATCGGTCGTAGATCTTGCCGCTTAGAGCCGCGTTTTATTTCAGGATTTAAGTTGTCCAGAATTAGTGGCTCCGCACTGGGTGTTGAGTAATACGCCAGCACCATATGGAACTGGTTTAGCTCAAGTGCTTTTACATACACCAAGCGTAGTTTTTTATCTGGGACGCCCAGTTCAAGCAAAGAAAAGTACTTTGCTATAGTGAAGTCTTCGCAATCACCGGCATTGCTGCCTAAAAACTCTAGTGGTGTCGCCCAATAATCGTTCTTTCCCCAAAGTATTCTGTCGTCGACAAAGTACATTTGGTTGAAGAATTGGTTAACCGACCTGAGCTTATCTTTCTCACTTAGCCCGTCGTATGACGTCATATTTGAACGCCAGGTGGCGACGCGTTTTCCTGCTCTCTCTCCGTAGGTTTCAGAGACAGCATCTATCCATCGTTGATCACTCTTATTGAGCGCCACAGAGGTAAAAGAGGTGAGTACTAGCAACAATAACGAGGCTCGAGACTTCATAGTCTTTGCTCTTGTCTATTCGTTGTATGCTGCAAGGCGTTATTAAACATCAAACGTCCTTACTCTTTTAATGCGTTGTTTTGAGCGCTTAATATCGGTTTCAACATGTATTCAAGCACGGTTCTTTTACCTGTAATGATATCGACAGAGGCCGTCATTCCCGGAATGATAGGCAGCTCTTCATTGTGCCCGAAACTGTATTTTTCAGTACGTACACGCACGATATAGAAACTGTTGCCTTCTTCATCTTGCGTAGTATCGGCGCTGATGTGTTCTAACACGCCTTCTAATCCACCATATTTAGTAAAGTCATAAGCACTAAATTTAACAATAGCGGTCAACTCTGGGCGAAGAAAAGCGATGTCTTGCGGAGCGATTTTTGCTTCAACTAGTAGCGAGTCTTCAGTTGGTACAATCTCAACAATGTCCATACCAGGCTGAATGACTCCACCAACGGTATTAATGCCCAATGTTTTTACTGTGCCTGTGACGGGGGATACCACCACGGTACGATTGACTCTGTCTTCCAGGCCAACCGAAGATTCGGTCATTGCTGAGAGTTTGTCTTGTGCTTGGTTCAGTTTTTCTTGTTGTTCTGAGCGGAAGCTCAGCGCAGCATCAATACGACTTAGCATGGCTTCTTTGATTGCGGAGCGCAGTAGAGGAATTTTGAGTTCACTAGAGGTCATTTCTCGACGAGTATCGTTTACTTGCCTTTGAAGCTTGAGTAGTTCAATTCTTGGTACTACCCCTTCGTCGGCAAGCGGCTTTGTTATTTCTAGTTCTTGGCGGGCGAATCGGTAACTCTGTCTTAAGTTATCGACGCGTGCTTTTATTTCAATAAGATCTTGTTGCTTCTGCTCAACCTGTTGATCAAAAACGGAAAGTTGATTTTTTAGATTATTAAGGTCTTGGCGATATTCTGCTTTTTGGCGGTTAACCAGTTTTGGATGAAGCTCGTAGAACTTTGGAGGGAAGGCTAATTTACCGTAGTCGAGTGAGACACTTTGTTCCCAGTTTTCGACGGAGAATTCTTCGTTGATGACCACACTGCTAAATGAAGCAGAAAGCATCAGCACGTTGGCTGTTAAGTTGGCGACTTGTTGTTCGCGTTCACGAAAGTCAGAACGGAATCGAGTGTCATCGATCAAGAGAAGCTGTTGACCTTTTTTAACGCGTTGACCTTCTCTAACTAATATCTCTTTTACTAGGCCACCCTCAAGGTTTTGGACAACTTGGATTTGGGACGAAGGAATAACTTTACCTTGACCAACGGTGACTTTATCGACTTCAGCCCAAGAGGCCCAAGCAATAGCAGCAATAAAAAACAACACGATTATCCACAGCATGATACGCGCACTGGTGGGCGTATTGAGTAGCAGTGCCGCTGTTTTATCATCGGCATACTCAAGTTCGGTGTCGTTCAGTTTGCTGTAATTCTTCTGGCTCATGACAGTCCTTGGTTACTAAATAAAGTACAAGCTCATTGAGTGTATTCTTACTTTTGATAAATGTTAAGATTTGGCACCTTTAAATATTTGAATTTATATATCTTTCAATTCTTATCGGTTTTTGAAATCCGTTTTATCGAGCTGATGCTTTCTTAGCTTGTCATAAAGTGTTTTTCGCGACACTTGTAGTTCTTGTTGTACCTCTTTTAACCGCCCTTGATGGCGATGTAATGCCTCAATCAAGATAATTTGCTCAAAGCTATCGGTACGTTGGTTTAATGATAGCTGTTGCTCCTCGATGCTCGTATCAAATTGGTGCTCATCACTTTGCTCATTTTTATCATTGCCGAGTGCTGGCTGTTTTACTTGAGTTAACACCCTGAGTTCAGCATGTTGACGAAGCTGTCGAATGTTTTCGCTCCAATGAGTGGCAATTAGCCGTTGAATCTCTTTTTCTGTGATAACTGGCGGCGGCAGCTGATAGCGGCTTGCTGCACCACGAGCAAAATGTTTGAACAAAGAGCCAATATCTTCTGGCCTTTGTGCCAACGGTAATAAATCAAAGCGGCGCAGTGCACTTATAATTGTAGTTGGAACTATTGTGCTTGCTAAAATGATACAGGTTGCATTGGTCTTGCATGAGTTTTCACGAAGTAGAGTGGGTTTTAGGTTTGCTAACCATAACCATTGCTCCTGAGTTAATACCTCTGTCTCATGGATATAGAGTGTTCCGCCCTGGTGTTTGAGAAATAACTGCAAAACAAACTGATGAAATGACGCTTCATCACTGCGTGGTAAATTGAACGCGGCGATAGGACAAAGCTCGGCCGTTTGATGGCTGTGTAAGTCATGTGTGTACTGCGCCGTAATTCTTTTGCCCGTTCCGACGTCACCGACAAACAGTAACAACGGGTTTTGTTTGCAATCTAGAGTGATTAACTCACGGCGTAATTGCTGCATAGAAGGGGATTGGCCAATGAGTTTCGGCCCCACCTGATTCTGCATTGCTAACTCTTTTCTTAATAGATTATTCTCTTCAACCAAGGCGAGTTTGTCGGCGGCTTTTTTTACTGCGGTAAGTAGAGCATCGACAACAAACGGTTTCTCAAAAAAATCATAAGCGCCGGATTTCATTGCAGACACTGCAGTTTGTACATCGCCGTGTCCTGTGAGTACGATGATTTGAAAGTTGGGGTTTTGGTTTAACAACTTTTGAGTAAATTGAATACCATTCATCACTGGCATGTGAATATCAGTGATCACTATGCCTGCCTGTGTCACATCAATTTTATTTAGCGCTTCAATGGCATTTGGGAAGCAGACAATGTCGATGCCTTCAATGAGCATCGCTTGTTCTACGGAGTCTCGGATGGCTGGTTCATCGTCTACAAAATAGAGTTTGGTCATAGAGTGCAAGAGCCGAGTCCTTAACAGTCGGTCAAAATTAGGCGTTAGCCCTCTTTTTATAAAGTGGAATATCTAGCGAGAATAGCATGCCTGAGGGCGCTCGCTGTGTTGCTTTAATCGTGCCGTGATACGCTTCAATAATCCGTTTCGATATTGAGAGTCCCAACCCTAAGCCTTCTGGTTTGGTGGTGAAAAATGGATCAAAAAGTTGCTCAAGTTTATCATCAGAAATACCAATCCCGTTATCCCAAATGATCAGCCGGCATGTACCGTTTTGCAGTTGCCATTCAACGCCAATCTGCGGGCTAGCCAGCTGATTCAAATGGTGGCCCTGGGCTTGCTGTTCTTTCAAGGTTTCCTGTTCAAGGCATTGCTGTTGAAGTGCTTGAATGGCGTTGTGAATGAGGTTAACCAACACTTGCTCAAGCTCTGTAGGGTGAATGGCAATATTAATGTCATTTGGCACTGTACTTAATCTAAGGGTAATGCCGTGCTTGAGCATCAATGTACTGAGAATAGTGGTGGCGTTGTTTATCGCTTGATGAAGATTTGCCTTGTGGTGCTGTTGTTTGGTGACCTTACGGGTGAAAACTTTCAGGCGGGTGATGATCTTTGTAATAGATGCATTCAAAGCGATCATTTTATCTAGGTTGCTTTTGACTAAGTCGGAACGTCCCATTTCAAGCAGTTTTACGCTGTTCTCACTATAGGTTCTCAGGGCCGCAAGTGGTTGGTTGATTTCGTGATTAATGCTGGCTGACAGCTCCCCAAGCACGGCTAGTTTGGCGGTTTGTGTCAGTTCTTGCTCTGTTTGTTTAAGCTTTAGCTGAGACTCTTGATATTGAAAGATGGTTTGCTGAAGCTGCTGGTTAGATTGTTTTAAATATTGGGTGCGTTTATCAACGGCTTGCTCTAAGTTTTGGTTAAGCCGAGTTAACGCCACTTTCGCTACATAGGTCTGACGCCACGACCAAGCAATGAGCACCACCAAGCTGTAAATGACGACAAAGATTACGTCTATCTGTAGAACTTTAAGGATTTCAGCATTGGTCTCTTTTAAAGCAATTACTTGGTATTGATTGTGGCTAATTTCTGTGGGGTAAAGGTTGAAATTACCAAGCTTAAATAATTGATTCGCTGTGAGGTTTCTTTGAACTTGGCTTGCTGGAATACCATTGCTCTGATTTGCTTCGTTAATTTCTTTTGCAACGCTTGAAGAGCGAAAAGCTTCGATAATCGAAATTTGGCTTTGACCATATTGGCGTTGAAGGGCGATATCTTGTTGCTGCTGCTCACTTAATGGCAGTAATGAGTGATAAAGCCAGTGAATCTGGCTTGAAAGAAAAACCACTTGGTTCGAGTCGAGTACTATGATCTCAAAGTCGTCGCTGGTTAGGATGTTTTCGAGATTCTCTAAACTCACCTTTACGGTAATAACCCCCACAACTTCCTTCGCGATATACAGCGGTGAAGATAAAAAATAACCTCGCACGTTCGAGCGAGCACCTAGCGCGACATATTGCGTATTGTTGCCTTTAATCGCAGAGGCAAAGTAGGGGCGAAACGAGAAGTTCTCACCGACAAAAGTTTGCGCTTTTTGATAATTACTTGAAGCGACCACTGTGCCGCTTGGGTTGTGGATATAGATGGTATCGGCCTGGCTTTGACTCGACCACTCAAACAACAGTTTATTGAGTTGTGTTGTGGTCATTTTATCTGACTGTGGTGACTGGTCAAAATAAGAAAGTAGGCGTGGATCGTGACTGAGTAAATCTGGGATTTGTTTGAACTTATCCAACTCAGAATCGATTTGCAGATTGGCTTTATTGGCAGCTTCGTTAAGTTGCTGTGTAACGGCTTTTTCTTGAAATTGCACTGCTAAAAAGTGAGTGGCGGTGAGTCCTGCTGTTCCCAATAACAATGAGAGTAAAACAAAAGGGGTCATCAGGTTAGACAGTATCTTAGTCACTAGGATCTCAGCTTATAATCGGTTTATATAAATATTATCAATATCGTGTCTAGAGTACCGAGATCTCGTTAACACAGCGAACCTTCTTTGAGACAAAACCAAGGCTGAGACTTGTGTTTCAAAGCATTACGGCGCAAAATCACAAAAAATTAAAAGGAGCAATCAAATGGAACTGACAGACATTCGTCGCGAATACGCTAAGGGTGGTTTGAGACGTAAAGACTTGGCCGCAGACCCGATTGAGCAGTTCAATCTATGGCTAGAGCAAGCCATTGAAGCTAAGTTGACTGACCCTACTGCCATGACAGTTGCTACGGTAGATGAAAATGGTCAGCCATTCCAACGAATTGTTTTGCTGAAGAATGTGGATAAAGATGGCTTCGTTTTTTATACCAACTTAGGTAGTCGTAAGGCGCACCAACTTGAGCACAACAGCAAGATCAGCCTGCATTTCCCTTGGCACCCGTTAGAACGACAGGTTCACATTACCGGCACGGCGGAAAAGTTGACGGCGATGGAAAATATGAAGTACTTTTCGTCTCGTCCGAAAGAGAGCCAGTTAGCCGCTATTGCCAGTAAACAAAGTAGTCGTATTTCTGCTCGTGGGATTCTAGAGGGTAAGTATCTAGAGCTAAAACAGAAGTTTGCGAAAGGAGAGATCCCAGTCCCTTCTTTCTGGGGGGGATTTCGAGTGCGCGTTAATAGCATCGAGTTTTGGCAAGGTGGCGAACACCGTCTGCATGACCGCTTCTTGTTCTCACGTCAAGACAACCGCTGGGACATTGATCGCCTAGCGCCTTAGTCTCATTAACCTTAGTTTGCTTCATCGAAATAAAAATACCGTTGATTTTGTGTTTACTCACATCAACGGTATTTTTTCGATATAGAGACACTATTTGGCTACTTAAAGTAAACCCTGAGAGTTTACAGCTCTCGTAATACTCTGAATCCTAGATAGTTGGCTGCGGTTGAAGGTGCAACGTTCAGTTCGTTATACACTTTCGCCTCTTCTGGAGAGAAGCTCCATGCGCCACCTTTCGCTAAGCCTTTCTGAGTGGCTGTCCATTCCCATACGTTCCCCACCATGTCGTAGAAGCCCGTTGGTGTTGGTAAGAATGATTTAACCGGGGATGTACTGACGTTTGACCAAGGAGTACCAGCCCAGCCGGTATTGGCTTTACCTGAACGAAATTCATTGCCCCACCAGAAGTTGGTATTCTGACCTGCTCTTGCAGCAGCTTCCCATTCTTGTGGCGTTGGTAAGCGGTAGGTGAAACCTGTGTTGTCAGATAGCCAACGAGTGTAAGCCTTGGCATCGTTTTGGCTCACACAAACGACAGGAGAGTTATTTGCTTGCATAAAGCCAGGGCTCTGCCAGTCGTTGTCAGAAACCGTCGTGATCTCGGCATTGACGAACTTATCACAAGTATTCATCAGCTCTGCGTCAGTCTGGTAGCCAGTGCTTTCAACGAACGCTTTAAAATCTTGAACACGGGTTGGCGTTGCTGCTAAAGCAAATGGTTGTTTGATTGTGACTTGCTTGGCGTTGTGTTCGCCCAACAGGTAACGACCAGAGCCGACAACAATCATTTCTGGGCTCTGAATGTTGCTCCCCATTGGGTCGGCAAACTTAGTGCCAACGTTCAATGAGTTCCGTTTGGCTTGTAATACCGCTCTTAGGTTGTGATCGCGGGTTATCTTCAATTCTTGATTGAAAGGAAGGTATCCTTCTTTCACTATCGTGACTATGTGTGGGCCCGTTGGTAACATCACTTCAACCGGAGTACTGCCATAGTTCACGCCGTTGATAGAAACTTTGTCGTTGTACTTATTTGAGCGAACCACTAAGTTGACCCAAGCGACTTCTTTTTGTTGATCGTTGGTTTGTTGCTCACTTTGCGTGAAACAGTTGGACGATTGAATATCAAGTAGGCGGCAAGGTGTATTTTTGTCTGGACGCGTTTCTAGGTTTGCAGCAATAACCGCTCGGTAACGATTATTTTCAGAGAAGCCAGAGGATTTTACTTTGTGCTGCAGAACGTGAATGTTTAGTGAAGCAGATGCGAGATGTTCTCTCACCGCTTTTGATTCAGTCGCGTTGTCCACAAGGCTTTTCTGAAATTGTTTCACCGCTTTTTGAAGCGCTAAGGTCACGGTTTGCTCTGAACATTGCGCCAATGTCATGTCATGGCTACAACGGTTAGTAAAGCTGACCGTTTGTTCTTCGGCTTGAGTTATCTCGTTTCTTAGTCGCTCAGCTCTTGCTCTTAACTTGTCTTGATCTAGATTTGCGATTGAAGCCTCTACAGCCGTTTTCTCTGCTTGAATAGCTTCTAGCTCCATAGCTAAGCCTTGCTGTTTCTGTTCTGCGTCTGAAATAGCAAGCTTGCTTTCTTTTACGGTCTTCCAAGCGTCTTGGAATCGGTTTTGAGCTGGCGAAATATCGAAATCTGGCTCATCAATCATGCGCGAGTAATCTTGCTCTAGGTCAGTTTTTGCTTTTGCGAATGCCTGCTCTGTTTGAGCTGATAACTTAGCGAGACGCGCGGCTTGCTGTGCCTGATTGTCGGCTAGATTTTGTTTCTCAGACATCTTCTTTTCAATGGACGTTAAATCGGCATGTTTTTCGAAAAGTAAGCTTTCAATATCGGTGACAGATGCTGCGATCACTGGTGGCGTCTCAGCAAAAACAGCAGGCGTCATTAAGCAGGGAGCAAGTGCAAATAGTAGAGTGGGGAAACCTTGGCGCATGTTGGGCTACTTCAATCGTAAGTTAGGTTAATCGAATAATCTAAACTAACACGCCATTTCGTCTGTAGCTACTTTCTATAACTATCAACAAAATGGCGAGTCATCATTCAGCTTTGTGAAATAGGCACGGCTATTTATATCGAGCTTAGCTTTTTATGTCGGCTGAGCTCTCTCTCACTATAGAGAGGGTTTAACTTTCCTTGCTAGGAAGGAGTTTAACCCAAATAGTATCGCTGCCGCTGATGGTTACAGTGCGGTTGTAAGACTCATAACCTTCTTTTGAAATAGTTACTTGGTGACGACCGCTTGGTAGAGCAACCTCAATAGGTGTGCTGCCGTACTTAATGCCGTTGATGGTGACTGAGTCATTGTATTGATCAGAGCGCACTGTCACATTAGCCCACTGTTTGTCACTTTTTTTAACCACAGCTGCGTCACTGCCTGTTAAACAGTAGCGTGTTGAGACATTCAATAAGTTACACGCTGCAACCGCTTCAGGTTTAGCTTGAAGTTGAGCCTGCATCTGCATGAAGTAAGAATTATTACCAGAGAAGCCGCTCTTGATCGCTTGGCTATCTTGAACATGGATATTCAGTTGAACACCTTGTAAATTTTGTTTCGCGAGTGCACTTTCTGTGAGCTGATCAAGTAATTGAGACTTAAACGTCTGTACTGCTTTTTGGTTTGTTAAGTGCTTGCCTTGAGCTGTACACTCACCCAGTGTCATTGTTGATGAACATGTGGTGGTGTAGCTGGTTTCAAGAACAGCACTTTCACGAAGTTCTGTGGCGATACGTTTAACTCGAGCTGCAACTTTGGACTCTCTCAAGTTAGCCAACTCATTATTTAGACGAGCTTGTTTTTGCTTGATTTGAGAAAGGTGAATCTCGCTCTCGTTCATCGCTTGTTGGTTATCTAGCTGAGACGATTGGTTTTCTTTCACGGCTGCCCAAGCATCTTGGTAGCTTTTCTGAAAAGAAACCAAATCTGTTTCTGGATCTTCAAGTAAGCGGCTGTACTGTTTGTCTAGCACAGACTTAGCTCTGTTGCGTTTTGCCTTTAGTTCTTCACCTTCGCGTAACAACTTGCTGTTTTGGTTCTGTAGTTGTTTTAAGTTTTCAGTCGCCGATACTTTGGTTGCTGAAATACGCTCAATATCTGAGTTTTTCTCTGTTAGCTTTGCATCGATAGCTGAAACGGGATCGACTTGATTCAGTTCTTCAGCGGATAACGATGCAGATACCCAAAGAGGGGATAGCGCAAGTAAAAGCGCTGAAATTCGAAAGTTAGTCATAGGTCCCTGCAACTTATAGATTGAAATTGGCTCGTTAATAAAGTGTCAACTTTCTAGTTGTGAGTCACTAGTTATTATCAATTAACACAGTACCCGTCTTTATACCGTTTTATTGCCATCCAATCTACTCAAAAGCCAAGTTTCGGTACTTCGGATACACTTTTTACGGGTTAAAGGTTAATTATTTGAGCTCTATAAGAAAATTCTGACGTGATTGTGCTGTTGTTACGTTCTCATCTATGAATCACTGTGACGGTCTGTGTGAGTGCTTTTAAGCCCCTAAAATTACCGGAACGATTGGTTCTACAATGGCCGTAGTTTATACACTCATGATCATCTTTCCGGAGGCATGATCACAACGATCACGGTCGTGATCTTTTCGTAAAGTGTGAAGAAATGACTCTCATGATCATTTACAAATTCATCTTAAGTAGATTTCAGAGTAGTATTATTAATATGTCGACTTCAGTATTTTGATGCCATGCCAAAACCTTTACCTTTGCCAAACCTAGATTTGTCTCCGATAGGCCTTACTGTGCCTCGTCCGGCTGAGATCATTACTTTGCCATCTCACATGGATTGCCACGATCACCATTATTCGCAGGTAGTCATTGGTTTAAAAGGACGGGCTGAGTTTGAGATCAACGGGAAAGGTAATCTTGTCGGGCCTGGGCAAGGTTGTGTGGTGACGGCTAGCTCTGATCATGCTTTCGGGGGAGTGGTCGGTCAATCGGATATTCTAGTGCTTAATATGCCAATGCCAACCGATGATGACCCTCTGATGCTAGAGAAGATTAACCAGTTAGCATCATCGAATGTCTACTTCCAATTAGACGCGCAAATTCAAAAGCTTATTCATATGCTAGTGCAAGAGATGCAGGCGAGCCCTGATGATCTCCTGTTGAGTCGTGCGTGTAATGATACGGTGATAGCGTTGATGCAAAGACATATTTCAGCATTTGAAACCTTAATAAAAGACTCGCGTTTTGATCTTGATGCATTGGATCGGTACATCGAGCAGCACCTAGTGAACAAGATCTCGGTCGCGCAACTTGCGGGTAGTGTGTTCTTAGGTGAAAGTCAGTTCCACATGCTATTTAAAGCTCAAATGGGTATTACTCCACATCAGTATGTTTTGGGTAAACGCATCGATCGCGCCCGCCGCTTAATCGAACAAGGTAATCTTAGCCTTGGTCAGGTAGCAGAACTTGCTGGTTTCTCCGGTCAATCCTCTTTTACTCACACCTTTTCGCGCCTTCAAGGCATGTCACCATCTCAATACAAAAAGCAAATTTCTGTTAAATAATGGAATGAAATACCAGGTTATATTAAAGTTTCATATGTGACGTTGTGTTTGTTTTGTTAATAAAGCGAGCTTTTGGCAAAAACCCCGGAGTTTTTGACAAGTAATCCTTATATACTCAAAATACACTGCTGCCATTGTAGAGAGCCCGAACTCTTTTCGGGTGTGAGATTAAGGAAAACGCATGTTTACAGCTACTGATGTGTTAAAACCAGAATTCAATGAGCAATCGCTTGATGATCTATGGTCGCTTATCTCACCATTGTATATGGTGGATGAAACCCAATGGCTAGAGCAGCTCCTGCCACTAGCTACCCCTTCTGAGTCTGAAAAGAAGCAAATCGCAGACAAAACGACATCATTGATCGAATCTATCCGCGCGGATAAGACTTCTATCCAGATGATCGATGCCTTGTTGCTTGAATACAGCTTAGATACTCAAGAAGGCATCTTGCTGATGTGTCTGGCGGAAGCTTTGATGCGTATTCCTGACTCAGCAACGGCTGATGCGCTGATTCGTGACAAACTCAGTGTTGCGGATTGGAAATCTCACCTGAAGAATTCTGACTCGGTTTTTGTTAACGCATCAACTTGGGGCCTAATGCTAACAGGCAAGGTGGTTGGACTTTCATCTAATGAGCAGAGTGCGGGTCAAGCCGTTAACCGTTTAGTCAACAAGCTTTCTGAGCCGGTAATTCGTAAAGCGATGCACCAAGCGATGAAGGTGATGGGTCACCAATTCGTTCTTGGCCGCAGCATTGCTGAAGCGCAAAAGAACGGTAAATCTATGCGTGACAAAGGTTTTACCTACTCATACGACATGCTAGGTGAAGCAGCGCTGACTACGGCAGACGCAAACAAATACTTCAAAGATTACCTCATGGCGATTGAAGCCGTGGGTCGAGATACCTACGTATCTTCAAAATCGAGTCCTGCTCCATCGGTTTCTATCAAGCTTTCTGCGCTTCACCCACGTTATGAAGTGGCGAACGAAGATCGCGTATTGACTGAACTTTGCGACACGCTAGAGCAGCTATTGCGCCGCGCCGTAGAGCTTGATGTTGCGATTACGATTGATGCTGAAGAAGCGGATCGCCTAGAGCTTTCTCTTAAATTATTCGAAAAACTGTACCGCACTGACCTTGTAAAAGGTTGGGGTAAATTTGGTCTGGTTATTCAAGCCTACTCAAAGCGTGCACTGCCTGTTTTAGTATGGCTAAATCGCTTGGCGAAAGAGCAGGGTGATTTAATCCCGCTTCGCTTGGTGAAAGGCGCTTACTGGGACAGCGAGATCAAATGGTCACAACAGGCTGGTTTCACTGATTACCCAGTTTATACACGCAAAGAAGCGACAGACGTAGCTTACCTTGCATGTGCGCGTTACCTATTGAGCCCAAGTGTTCGTGGCAATATCTTCCCGCAGTTTGCGAGCCACAATGCTCATACGGTTTCTGCTATCGCAGTGATGACTGAGCACAAAGATTTTGAATTCCAACGCTTACACGGCATGGGTGATTCTCTTTACAATCATGCGATGGAAGCTTACCAACAGTCAGTACGTATCTACGCACCGGTTGGCAGCCATAAAGACCTTCTGCCATACCTAGTACGTCGCTTGCTAGAAAACGGCGCAAACAGCTCGTTTGTACACCGTTTGGTTGATGCTCGCTGCCCAGTTGCTGAGTTGACACAACACCCTGTCGATATGCTTCTGGCATTTGATACGCTAAACAACACTAAGATTCCTCTGCCTCCAGCGGTATTCCCTGAGCGTAAGAACTCTTACGGTGTGAACATTGATATCGAAAGTGAAGCTCACCAGTTTGAAGAGCAGGTTAAGTCTTACCTTAACAATCAATGGACTGCAGGCCCTGTGATCAACGGTGAATCTCTTGCTGAAAGCATGATCAAGGCTGATCAGAACGTTGAGCAAGTAACCGCACCTTACGATCGTCGTATTAATGTGGGTCAGGTGGCTTTCGCTAACCTTGATCATGTTTCCGCAGCGATCACTGGCGCAGATGCGGCATTCGCTGATTGGAACGCAACATCGGTTGAAACCAAAGCGGCTGCGCTTGAGAAGTTGGCTGACCTGATGGAAGACAACCTTGCTGAGCTAGTGGCGATTTGTCATCAAGAAGCGGGTAAGACGATTCACGATAGCGTTGATGAAGTACGTGAAGCGGTCGACTTCTGTCGTTACTACGCAAAACAAGCAAACAACCTACAAGGTTTCGAACTAAAAGGTTTTGATGGCCAAACACGAATCGCTTCACGACAAGGTCGCGGTGTGTTCGTTTGTATCAGCCCTTGGAACTTCCCTCTCGCTATCTTCCTAGGCCAAATTACAGCGGCACTAGTCGCGGGTAACACGGTTGTGGCGAAACCTGCTGAGCAAACAAGTTTGATTGCAGCTCGCGCCGTTGAACTGATGAATGAAGCGGGTTTCCCTGCTGGCACCATTCAGTTACTTCCAGGTCGTGGTGCTGAGATCGGCAGTGCGCTAACTAGTCATGATGCGATTGCGGGTGTTGCCTTTACCGGTTCAACACCAACGGCACAACGAATCAACGTGTCTTTGGCAAGCCGTAACGCTAAGCCTGTTCCGTTTATCGCGGAAACCGGTGGCCAGAACGCGATGATCGTCGACAGTACCGCACTGCCTGAACAGGTGGTTCGTGATGTGATTCGTTCTGCATTTGCTTCGGCAGGTCAACGTTGTTCTGCACTGCGTGTGCTTTACATCCAAGAGGACATTGCAGACCGCGTGATTGCATTGATTCATGGCGCGATGGACGAGCTTAGTGTTGGCATCCCACATCTTCATAAAACGGATGTTGGTCCTGTTATCGACCAAAATGCGAAGCAGAAGTTGTTGGCGCACTTAGAAAACATGACCAATACCCAGAAGAAGGTGGCTCAACTTTCTCTAGGTACGGATTGTGAACATGGTGATTTTGTTCCACCAAGTGCATTTGAAATTGATGACATCAGCTGCTTAAAAGAAGAGCAATTTGGTCCTGTGCTGCATATCGTTCGCTTCAAAGCGAGTGAGTTAGCGCAAGTTGTAGATCAAATTAATCAAACAGGTTTTGGCCTAACTATGGGGATCCACAGCCGTAACGAGACTACTTACCGTTGGATCGAAAAACACGTTCGTGTGGGGAACTGCTACATCAACCGTGACCAAGTGGGCGCTGTTGTTGGTGTTCAACCATTTGGTGGTCAAGGTTTGTCGGGTACTGGCCCTAAAGCGGGTGGTCCTCACTACCTGTATCGCTTTACCGATGTTCATTTTTCTCAATCACAAGACAAGGCATAAGGAGCAGTATCATGGTTCATCAAGTGACAGGTTTTTCTGATGCTTTGCTAGCGTGGGAACAATGGAATCTTACTGACTTTGATTATAAGAGTGCTCAGGTACTTTCATTTAAATCAGAGATCGAAAGCCAATCTGCACCTTTGGCAGCAGTAGCGACTTATCATCTAGAGCAAGCGTCAGCATTACTTGCAGAACACCACCTTATGCCAGGTCCTACGGGCGAAACCAACGAGTTGTATGCTGCAGGTCGTGGTGTGGCTTTGGTGATTGTTGATGATTGCGAAGAGAAAGTGCCAGCACTGCAAACCGCAATGGCAATGATTATTGCGGCACTATTGGCTGGGAACAGCGTTCAGTTGTGCAGTGATGACGTGCAGTTCAACACCTTAATTGCCGATGCGGCGACACAAGCGAATCTGCCAACTAACTTGGTGCAAGTTGCCTCGTATGACGCTGCACAACAGCTGCTGTCTTGCGATGTACGAAGCGTAGGTTATGTAGGTAACTCAAAATCTGCACAAGCTATCAATTTACAGCTTGCTAAGCGTGACGGTGCAATCGTTGGTTTAGTAGCTGAAACGGATCTTACGGCAATGAATGTTGCTAACGATCCACACTTATCGCTGCGTTTTATTACTGAGCGTACGCGAACTATAAATATAACAGCCGTGGGTGGTAACGCGACCTTGCTCGAACTGGGAAGCGAAGCTCACTAACCTTCAGTAAAACGGGCTTTGAGGTTCCTCAAAGCCCTATATCTCCTAACTAAATGATTAACCTTTTCTCTCATGGCGAGATTAATCCATATAGTCAGGCATGGAAGGCATTCTACAAAATGAGGACTATCAAATGATAGAAAACAGCTTTGCAATAACGACGACGTTTATTGCGTATCTAATTATGATGCTAGCAATCGGTGTTATTGCTTACAAACGTACATCTAACTCAACTGACTACTTCCTAGGTGGTCGTTCGTTAGGCCCATGGCCTGCTGCACTTTCTGCTGGTGCATCAGACATGAGTGGTTGGTTGCTACTTGGCCTACCAGGTTACGCTTACGCTGCTGGCTTTGAAGCATTCTGGCTTGCTGGTGGACTACTTGTTGGTACTTGGGCGAACTGGTTAATCAGTGCTAAACGTCTACGTACTTACAGTATTACAACAGAATCACTGACGTTGCCTGAGTTCCTATCTCGTCGTTTCAATGATAATTCGAAGTTGATTCAAACGATCTCTGCTTTCTTTATCCTTTTATTCTTCCTTTTCTACACAAGTTCAGGACTAGTAGCGGGTGGTAAATTGTTTGAAACGGTATTCGGCCTAGATTATACAACAGCGGTTATTATCGGCACGGTATGTGTGGTTTCGTATACCCTGTTTGGTGGTTTCCTTGCGGTATCTTGGACTGACTTGGTTCAAGGTCTGTTGATGTCTGCTGCGCTATTGATTGTACCAATCGCAGCTATGAACGGTGGCCTTGGTCAGCTATCTACTGACCTTCATAACATCAACCCAGAGCTACTCACGCTATGGAATGATGCGAAAGGTGAGCCTCTTTCTGCTATCGCGATCATCTCGCTAGCTGCATGGGGTCTAGGTTACTTTGGTCAGCCACACATCCTTGCTCGTTTCAAAGCAACGCGTAGCAATAAAGACCTAACAACAGCGCGTCGTATCGCTGTGGTATGGACTGCACTGTCTATGATTGGTGCAATGTTGGTTGGTCTTGTTGGTTTAGTTTACGTGACTAACTCTGGCGCGCCTAAGCTAGAGGATGGCGAGAAGATCTTCATGCTTCTTGTGAACGCGATGTTCCACCCAGTAATCGCAGGTATCCTACTGGCGGCAATCCTAGCGGCAATCATGAGTACTGCGGATTCGCAACTTCTTGTTTCTTCATCTGCAATGGCAGAAGATCTGTACAAGCAAGTACTTAAGAAAGATGCGACGTCTGAAGAGATCGTTCGTGTAGGTCGCTTCGCGGTAATCCTAATCTCTCTTATTGCACTTGCTCTAGCAATGACACCAGACAGTTCAGTACTTGGCCTTGTGTCTTACGCATGGGCTGGTTTTGGTGCTGCATTCGGTCCTGCTATCGTATTGAGCCTGTATTGGTCTCGTATGAACCGCAACGGCGCTCTAGCGGGTATCGTGGTTGGTGGTGTAACGATTGTTCTTTGGAAACAGTTCACGGGCGGTTGGTTCGATGTTTACGAAATCGTACCGGGTATCATCCTATCGACTATCTCTATCGTTATCGTGAGTCTAATCACTGGCGAGCCAGAAGACCAAGTTAAGAAGCAACACGCTGAGTTCGAGAAAAACCTTGTTGAACTAGACTAATCGTCTGGACTGAGGTTTTCAGCTAAGTCATAGGGCTGGATGCTCACTAGCTCAATGATGACAAGAGTTTACAATGTAAACCCTAGAATAGAGTCACTTCGGTGGCTCTATTTTTTTGTCTATTTTCTAATGCCTTGAGTTCTTACTGGTCAATATTAGATGGAGATAATACCTTTCATCGAGCTTAGCGTGATAAGAACGTGGTGAGAGCATTCAGCGCGTGGGGGAATGAGATATGTCGCCATTGTATGTTTGATGCATACTGTTGTTCGGGACAGTTATTTGAGGATTTTACAATGTAAACTGACGATACTCAAATGCGGGGGACTGATATTAGTGACGTTTGATGTCAAAAATATAATAGAAAAATGATTGTTTTTTGAACTTGGCGCCCACTTTTGTAATTAGCTCCGTGAATTGTGGAACCTAATTGGACATGATGTGTCAATTGTCAGTAACTACTAAAGACCTATAGGACAAAGGTATGCCTGATCTCTATTGCAAAGGATGTAAAAAAACAACACCACATAAGTCGGTAATGAAACGTTGTGAATCAGAGCCTGAGACCGTTTCCGGTCGTATGATGCAATGGACGTCAAAACTATTTAGTGGCAACCTTCACTATAATATGGAAACTCAGCACTTCTGTCGCACGTGCAATTGCCGCAGTGAAACTGGAAGCACAGTTCCCCGAGTTGGTCTCGCTAACGTATAGTAAGTGTTTACTAACCTAGAGAAAAACCTCCGCTAAGGAGGTTTTTTTTTCGATGTCGTTTTGAATTCAAGTTCTGCTTCAATGCTATTGTCATCATTTTTCACTTTCCATCCACAATTTGAGTGCTCGATTTATTAGTGCTTGAGTAACATGCTTTGATTCTGCCCTTCAGCTAACACAGTACGGTTGGTACGCGATTTTTTGTGTTTTAATCATAGAATTATCCCTGACCTTTGCTCATTCTATTATTCACTTTGGT
Source organism: Vibrio sp. 5S239 (assembly GCF_041439575.1). Classification (NCBI taxonomy): domain Bacteria; kingdom Pseudomonadati; phylum Pseudomonadota; class Gammaproteobacteria; order Vibrionales; family Vibrionaceae; genus Vibrio; species Vibrio sp. 5S239. The sequence continues at coordinate 155,320 of NZ_JBGOOM010000001.1, forward strand.
ATTTCCCTTCTTTCTTTTCTGGCTCAATTTATGTGTTAATCGGGTCATGGCTACAATAGTTTGTTAATAACTTAAGATTGACAGGGGCTACTATCATTTTTCGGGTATTTACATTTTCCTTGAATGTTGTTGATGTATTTAGTTTTTAAATGTGTGAGCAGGGTTTTGCCCGATTGCTCTTAGTATGGAATATACTGAGCCGAATTTAGAATGTTTAAGGAATGTTATGTCTCAGCATCAACTTGATCGTATCGATAAAGAGATACTAAGAATTCTGCATATAAAAGGGCGCCTGCCAGTTGTTGAATTAGCGAAACAGGTAAACCTAACAACTTCTCCTTGCTCTGATAGACTGAAACGACTGGAAAAAGAGCGTTACATAACGGGTTATCACGCTGAATTGTGCTCAGAAAAGTTAGGGCTTGATGTGCAAGTCTTTATCCATATCCGTCTCGATCAAACCAGTTTTTCGATTTTTGATAAATTTGCTCAAGCGGTTGAGTTGATGCCTGAGGTGGAAGAGTGCTATTCATTGTCTGGTGACTTTGACACCATGATCAAGGTTCGAGTTAAAGATATGAAGGCATATCAAGCCTTTATGGCAACCAAACTAGGCACCTTGCCAGGCGTTATTCAGACGCGTAGTGAAGTCGTGATTGAAGAGCATAAAAAGGGTTTTGGTGTAAACCCTGAGTTGTTGGCAACCTTGAAGTAGAGCGACGTCTTCGCGGCTTCATAGCTAAAGTGGGTGTTGATTGGATATAAAAATGGAAGCTGATGAGCTTCCATTTTTTGTTGGGTGCCAGAAAAAAGCAACCAGATAAACTGAGAACGAGCAGACTAAAGGGTAATCGCCGCAGAAATTAAACCGATTATACCGCCGAACACACCACCCCAAACGACTAGCCAGCCAAGGTGTTTCTTGATCATGGTTTGAACCATCTCTTTAACGAGTTTTGGTGTTAGTTCATTCAAACGCTGATCGATTATCGCTTCAATGTTCTCTTTGATTTCATCCATCATTGCAGGTGACTCAAGTTCATCTTTAATGGCATTTTTTACGGAATCACTCTTGCTGATTTCAATCACAGATTCTTGCATCTTCTCCACAAATGGCGCTTTCATCGGTTGTAGTGCTTCTGTGCCGCCAACCATTGCCAACATGCCACCAAACTGTGAGTTCTCGATTACATGAACCAGTGAATCGAACGCAGGATTAAAGTCGATCTTCTTAATCACTGGCTCTAGATTGAGCGATTTGCCAGTCATCTCACTGCTAAGGAAGCGGTCGATGTTACTTTCAGTAAAGAACTGTTCCATCATTAGTTGCTTAATGGCTGCTTTGAACTCTTCAAAACGTGCAGGAATGACGCCTGAGCCATATAGGCCGGGTACTTTTTCGAACAACATATGGATCGCAAGCCAGTTGGTGATGGCGCCTGAAAATGCAAATAGGCCAGCATAAAGCAAGTATTGGTTTGCTGTCGCATAGCCGCCAGCAAGCAGTGCTAACGCAAGCACGTTAGTTAAGACACTTTTATTCATGGTTGATCTCTAGAATGAGTATTGCGCGCATTTTAAGAAAAAAACGCCAAGAAAAAAACCCAAAGGATCAATCTAGTGATGGAAAGGGAAATACAGAGTGCCGAATGACTAATATAAAAAAGGCTAGCCTTCCCCCGAAGTCTAGCCTTATTCCAGAACGCGCAAGCGAAGCGCCTTTGATGTTAATCTCATTATATAGTTACGAAATAACATTCTGCTATGTGTAATTCACTCGTTAATTAACAAATTGATGTGAAACACGCCGCATAATTTAAAATAGCACATGAATTAAGCGTTTGATGTTTGGTCAAGCTCATCGGCAATGAAGCCTCCTGTCTGGTGGCTCCACAACTGTGCATAGATACCATTGTGCAGAATGAGCTCTTGGTGAGTGCCTTCTTCAACGATCTTGCCTTCATCGAGTACGATTAGGCGATCCATCGCAGCGATGGTCGACAAACGGTGTGCAATCGCAATCACTGTCTTGCCTTCCATTAGTTCAATCAAACTTTCCTGAATGGCTGCTTCGACTTCTGAATCGAGTGCTGAAGTTGCTTCATCGAGAACAAGCAGTGGAGCATTCTTCAGCAGTACGCGAGAGATAGCGACACGTTGACGTTGACCACCAGAAAGCTTAACACCACGCTCACCCACCTGTGCATCGTAACCAACATTACCAAATGGGTCGGTTAGCGTTTCGATGAACTCATGTGCGTGCGCTTGCTCGGTTGCGGCATACACTTCTTCATCCGATGCTTCCGGGCGACCGTAAAGAATGTTGTCTTTGATTGAGCGGTGAAGCAGTGAAGTATCTTGAGTCACCATACCAATGTTGCTACGTAGAGAGTCTTGAGTGACCGCTGATATCTCTTGGTCATCAATCAGAATGCGGCCGCTTTCTACATCATGGAAGCGCAATAGCAAATTAACTAAGGTCGACTTACCCGCGCCAGAACGGCCAACTAAACCTACTTTTTCGCCTGGTTTGATATTAAGGTTCAGACGATTAATAACACCTTTATTTTCACCGTAGTTAAAGCTCACATTGTCGAAGTGAATGCCACCTTGTGTGACTATGAGAGGTTTCGCATCTTCTTTGTCTTCGATAGCGATGGATTTGGAGAGCGTTTTAATGCCATCAATCACGGTTCCTAGGTTTTCAAACAGGCCACCGATTTCCCACATGATCCATTTCGACATGCCGTTAATACGCAAAGCTAAGCTGACTGCAATCGCAATGGCACCTACGGTGATCGCGTTATCTAGCCACAAGTAGATAGAGATCCCCGCAATGCTGAACACCAGTAAGTAGTTAGCAAACTCAACCAATATGTTGAAACCTGTTACCAAGCGCATCTGTCGATGTACGGTGTCTAAGAAGCTCTCCATGCCTTCTTCTGCGTATTCGGTTTCTCTTTTGCTGTGTGAGAACAGTTTGACGGTTGCGATATTGGTGTAGCTATCGACAATACGGCCCGTCATCAGCGATCGAGCATCGGCTTGTTCTGAAGATACGTCTTTAAGCTTTGGCACGAAATGCAGTTGAATGCCGACGTAAATAAATAACCAAATCAACATCGGTGCCATTAAGCGCCAATCTGATTCAGCAAGCATGAACAGCATCGCCGTGAAGTAAACTGTTACGTAAACAAACACATCGACCATCTTGGTCACGGTTTCACGCACTGCAAGCGAGGTTTGCATCACTTTGGTCGCGACACGTCCGGCGAAATCATCTTGATAAAAGGACAGGCTTTGCTTCAAAAGGTAGCGGTGCGCTAACCAACGAATCGACATTGGGTAGTTGCCCAGTAAAGTTTGGTGAAGCAATAGCGAGTAAACACTTATCAAGATTGGCATCACAACCAACAGCAGAATACCGAGCCCCATCAATGTCGACTCGTTGTCTGCTAAGAAAGTGTCTGGGTTACTTGTTGATAGCCAGTCAACCAGTTGCCCCATGTAACCGAACAGCGCAACTTCGATGATCGCGATGGTCATTGTCATCAACCCGAGTATTATCAACGGCTTTTCAAAGCCCCGAGTGTAATGGCGACAGAATGCTAGTATTCCAGTGGGAGGTTGTATTGGCTCTCCCTTTGGAAAGGCTTCGGTAAAGCCTTCAAATTTCTTGTACATAAATTTCCTTTTGTAAGCCACTGCATCACGATGTGCAGTTATGTTTTTATAAGTACGATTTGAGTTCTATAAGCATTAGCGTTACGTCGTTCGAGGGGGGTTGTTTGAAGAAAACGTAAAGAGTGTTTTTAAATACGTCTATTTTAGATTGAATTAGACAGGAAAAAATTAAGCTTATTTCAAACGTAATTGATTGTTATGCAACGGTGATAATCCTAACGTTAAATGGATTAAATTGTAATCAAAACTCGTGGTTAGCTAGAAAGTGAAGTCAGAATATTTATTCAACAAGTTCCTTAATTGATATGCACGCAGTTGGTTCTTTCTGATGTGATGTTATATCGCAGTAAAAATAACGGAATAATTAAACTTATGCAGTTATTGTGTGGGATAAATATTCAAATCATTATTATTTTCAGTGAATCTTGTTGTAACAAGTTGTTTACACTTCTGAGTAAATAAAAGATAGGGATGGTTGATATGTTAAACCTACACAAGAAATCACTGCGTATTACTAATGTTCAAAACGCCAATTGCGTTGTTATGGTTCCGCCAAAAGAATTTCGATTTAACGAAGAAACTGCACGTGATAATGAGTTCCAGCACAGAGTTAACTTGACCGAATCTGAGATTAAGCTAGAGACGATGGCTGAGTTTAAGGAGATGGTGGCCTCGTTGCGTAAAGAAGGTGTGCAAGTTGTAGAGTTTGATTACCCCGAGTTAGGAGTAGAAACACCTGATGCTGTTTTTCCTAATAATTGGTTTAGCACTTGTGGCGATGGTAGTTTGTTCACTTTCCCTATGGCGTGTGAAAACCGTCAGCATGAAGTAAAGCCACACGCCTTAATTGAAGCGCTAGAAGCCTCAGGTCGTATTGTTAATCATAATGAGTCGCTAGAGTCTTATGTTGCACAGGGCTCTTATCTAGAGAGTACTGGCGTTATGGTTATCGATCATATTAATAAGACGATCTACGCTGCGCTTTCTCAGCGTTGCGACCGTGAAGTGTTAGAAGATTACGCTAAGCGTATTGGTTACTCTCGCGTGGTCTCATTTCAAACGGCACTACCGTCTGGTCAGCCGATTTATCACACTAATGTGATGATGGCGATTGGTGATAATTTCTGCGTGATTTGCGATGAAGTGATTCCTGAATTTGAGCGTCGCTTTGTTGTGAAGTCACTTGCTAAAGATAAACAGGTTATCTCTATTTCCATAGATCAGATGAATCGGTTCTGTGGCAACATCCTGCAGTTGGAGACAGTGAATGGCGATAAGGTAATCGCAATGTCTCAATCGGCATATGATGCTTTTTCTCCAGCGCAATTAACTCAGCTTGCAACGCATGGAAAGCTGTTGCCATTTAACGTAAAAACCATCGAAGACATCGGTGGTGGTTCAGTTCGTTGTATGTTGGGTGAGGTGTTCTTACCAACGCGAATTAATCGCTTGTAACACGCCATCGGTCTTTGATAATAACCGGTTAATACCATTCTATTCGTAGAGTGGTATTTTTGTCTTTAGCCTTGAAGACAAGTGTTCATTAGGTGCTCGTGAAAGCTCTGTGCTCGATAAACTGAGCAGATAGCGTGACCACTTCCTTGGAATACACAAGTGCAGTGTGATTGAGCTTGAGGGCACAGGTGTCAGTAGCGCCTCTTAGGTTCGCGTCTTCAAGTGTGACCGTACCGTCACCTGGGTTTCTGCCTAATACAATACGTCCGACTCCGGTATCGTAGGTGCCAGTGATAACACCAATCGGTACTTCGATATCGTAATCACCCAAACCATCACTTAAGATTATTTCACTCGAACCAAAGATAAATCCAAGCCCATGATTCGACAGTGTCTTAGCGATGGTTGCTCCATTGTGCGGGGTGCCCGCAGTGATGATGCAGGTGTCAGAGAACTTGGGTTGATAGAATTTAAAGTAGTGGCGAATGAGTAACCCACCAAGTGAGTGACCAAAAAAGTAAACTTCATCGTGTTCATCAAAACGAGCGTCTACAAAGCGATTGAGGCGCTTAGCGGCAGAAGGAAAACGTAAAGAGTTGTAGGCAAACTTGTGCGTTATAAAGCCACGCTTTTTAAAACTCTTATCCAGATACTGCATGATCAACGCAGGCATATACAGGCCATGAATTAAAACTATATGTTTGTTTTTATTATTCATTTTTGTCCTCCGTCTGATGATGCCTTCCAGTATATTGAGTCACCAATTTAAACTCAATAAAACTTATTGTGAATGAGAGACAATTGACGGTCATAAAGCGTGAGTTCTTTTTAATGGTATAGTTAGCAGAAAGTGAATGATTTTTAATTGAAAGAGGGATAACTATTTTAGCCCTCTTTCTGAGCCTATAGATGATGCTCCACAAGAGGGAACTTTACTTTTGTGTGTCTTCAGTTTTCACAAGAGTAGTGTGGATAGTTTCATCTTTAAGTTCCGGTTCGACTAAAACCTTGATCACGCCTTTTTGTAGAATCAGGTTGTTAGGGTAAGTGATGATGTTGCCCGAACTGTGTCGGAGAATCACGTGGAACATGGTGATATCGATGATCACGCCGCTGATGTCTTCGTCTTTCTCTGCGACTTTTACTTTGTCACCAATACGATACGGGAACACAAAGAATATCAGTACGCTGGCTGTGAGGTTACTTAAAATTGACCACTGTGCAAACAACGCGACACCGAGCACCGCAAATATGGAGGATAAAAACAGGGAGATGTCGCCAAAACCTAAGTTTAGGATAATAGTAAAAATAGCGGTGAAGAGTAGAAACAGAGTGATATTGAAACATTTAAGCACGGACTGTTTACGCTTCAATGCGACACGCTTATTTTTTGCTAGTGCTTCGATCCAATTCTGACCTAAGCGTTTTATCACCCAATACAAAACGATAAGAAGCAAGCCTAAACCTGCTTGTTTAAACCACATATTTGATTGTAAATACTCAACCATTAAATAAACCTTAATTTTCTCAAAATAACGACTTCTATCGCCACGATCATGAGCAGCCCAACACAAAACAGTGGGAATGCCACTGGGTTCTCTGTTCCTGGAATACCGGCAATATTGACTCCGAGTAAACCGGTGAAGAAACCAGCTGGTAGGAAAATACCTGCAATGATCGAAAATAGGTATGTATTTCTATTCATTTTTTCAGCTTGATGCTGACTTCGGCTAGCAAAAAATACATTAATCTGATCGATGTAAAACTCAATCGATTCATTAATTCTCAGCATGGTGTCGAGACTGTTTTTTATATGACTGTTGTGTTTGTTGAGAGGAGTCGGTAGTTCATTCATTAAATCTTCGAAGACGTATTTCTGTGGTTTCAAATAACGTCTTAATTTGAGTAGCCTTGAATGCAAAGCGTTGATGGATTTTATATCGATATGGGAGTCAGACTCCAGATCGTCAATCAGTTGTTCTACAGGAGTTAAGAAGTTCGAAATGTAGTGGTTTATTCCACGTATCATTCCAAGCAAAACATCTGGCAATGATGTTGGGCCTTGGTTTTGTTCAAGGTCGGAGAGTAAATTGCTGACTGCTTTCGAAGGGACTTTGCGTGTTGATATTAAGGTGCCTTTGTACCATAAGATGCGCAGGCTCAGCATATCATCGGGATTAGCACCTTCGTTTAGGTTAATGCCTCGTAGGATAATTAGAAAGCAATCATGGCCAAACTGTTCAAATCGAGGACGAGTGTCATCTGCGAGCAGAGAATCCACAATAGCGTTCGAAACTGTATTATTTTGAAGCCATTCTCGTAACCCTTCAGCATCTCTTTGGCAGTGATACCAAGTCGCTTGTTCGAATGGTTCTGGGGTGGTGTTGTGTTCATGTGCCACCCCCTCTGAAAATTGCCAGCTTGAAATTATGAAAGCGTCCATTCGTCGATCCTTAATGATATGAGGTATATCGAAATGACGGTGCCATTTAAGGCGCCATACTGAGCACGGTTTAATGAGGTTAGTTTGTTTTTGTGAGTAGTATGAACTCGCTTTGTTTTCTCGAACAAATGTAGCTCATTGTTTAGTCATTATAAATTAGCATTAGAGTACAGCGTTAGCGATGGATAAAAGAGAAAAAACTGAGGTATTTTCTTTGTACGCAGGAGATAAATCGATGACAGTAAGTCGCTTTTTACCATCACTAACATAACGACAAGCACAAGCTTAACGACACGAGATATTCAGTCAGGCTAATTACACACTCTCTAACATTCAGTCTAGTCTGTTATGGCGAAAGCTCTAATTGGATCTGTGTCACTTCAGAGCGTTAGCGTTTCAGAGTGTTGAAGTTAGTTTATTAGAGATGGCTGGTTATCCGATAGGTTGAGAGGTTTGAATAATGAAATTGACTATTGGGGTGAGAACGGTACAAATTCACTCTACTGAGTGACCTTCATGACAAGGTGGAACAGCAAAGTGAATGAGTATGTTTAGCTTATTCTATGTGACTCAATCACATTAGAAGTTGTATGAACCACCGAAGCTAATGCTGTTGAAGGCAAGTGTTTTGTCTTCTTTCTTAAAGCCGTAGTCGTTCTCAACACTAACTGCATCTGCTTGCGAAATTAGGCGCAGTGTTAAATGTTCAATCGGCGTGTATTCAACACCAACACCAAAGTGGAAGCCAGTACCACTGTCGTCATCGTAACCAGCACTCTTGTTTGCGTTTAGGTCAACAGAACTTAAACCAGCCAATACGAATGGGCGTATTGTGTTGTCGAATGTGTAACCGATGTTTGCGGATGCAGAGATAGATGTCGGTGACAATTTAGCCGCCCCCTTTTTGTAGTTTGCGTAATCGTTGTAGCCAAGTTCAACACCAACGATACGGTTGAATTGGTAACCGCCGTATAGGTTGTAGCCCATGCCGTCTGAATCTAAACTACCTTGACCATCTGTATCAGAACCTTGGTAGAGACTAAGTCCGCCACCAATGTACGCACCACTGTCAGTGCCTGCTGCTAAAGCTGGAAGAGAAACCGCGCTGATTAACCCTAGTGCCAATGCTGATTTCGTTATCTTGTTCATCTTTGTTACTCACTCTGTCATGTTTTTAAATGTGACTGTAGGTCACTGTCAATTTTTAATACTTGTTGTTTTTGGCTACTCGGCCGTTGTTGAATATTATCCCTGAGTCTTTTGCTCATTACTGTATGGCTTTGTAAGTTGAACCGTTACATAGTGGGTGGATTACACATCGAGTTGCTTATATGAGTCAGCCAGATTATGACAAGGAGAAAAAGATGTTAACGAGACAGAAGACGGGTTTGGTGGTTGTGGATGTGCAAGGCAAACTCGCACGCCTTGTTGATGAGAGCGATACCCTGATTTCTAATTGTGGAAAGCTGATTGAAGGAGCACAGGTTTTAGGTCTTCCTATTGTGAGCTTGGAGCAGAACCCAGAGAAGTTGGGGCCTACCGTTAGTGAGTTGAATGACTTGTTGGGCGAAGATAAGCCGATACCAAAATTTACGTTCAACGCGTGTAACGAGCCCAAGTTTGTTGAGGCAGTGCAAGCCAAGGATGTGGATACGTGGTTGGTGTGTGGCATAGAGGCTCATATCTGTGTTTATCAAACCGCCATTGGTTTACTGGATCTTGGGTACAAGGTTCAGGTAGTTGGTGACTGTGTTAGTTCACGAACCGCGCTTAATAAGAAATTGGCTATCCGAAGATTGGCTGGCTCTGGTGTTCTAATCACAGGATTGGAAATGAGCTTATACGAGCTCGTGAAAGACTGCCGCACCCCTGAGTTCAAGCAAGTCCTATCCTTAATTCGTTAATCACTCTCTTAAAGCCGCTGATTTGAATAATCTAATCGTGTTTATCAGAGGATCAAGTTAGACAACACATCGGTGATTGGGTATTTAAAAATTTAATGGCTGATGTGTGCCAGAAGTTGGGTGTCAAGTTTTCAGTACCAGTGGAACAATAAGCGAGTGCGCTACCCGTCTCCTTATTACCGATCTATTGATAAAAATATTATGTGATTTACCTCTCACTTATTTACTTAGCGCGCTAAGTAAAGTAAAGTGGTTAGCACGCTAAGTAATTAAGGCTTTCATCATGGTTCAAGACATCCACAGTCTTAAAGATCTTTCTCTGGCCGAGCAGCTTGCTCGCGTTTCTCGTCTATGGAAAATGGTCGCTGACCGTGAACTCGCACCGCTTGGTCTTACCCACCCACGTTGGACTGCGCTATGGAAACTGCAACGCCTCGGTGACAACGTGAGTCAGAAAAAACTCTCGGAAGCGCTCGAGATTGAATTGCCATCATTAATGAGAACGTTGAACCAATTAGAACAGCAATCGCTCATCACTCGACACTGCTGTGTTAGTGACAAACGTGCTCGAATTGTGAGTCTTACCGATGACGGTAAGTCGTTAATCAAGCAAATGGAAGCTCGCATTATTCAAGTTCGTCGCCAGTTGCTCAATAGTATCGATGATGACGAGATGAAAAAGCTCTCTTTCATTCTTGAACAAATTACCCATAACGCCCTTGATGCTCTTAGCGAAAAGTCAGAAACCACACAATAAAAGAGAAGTTACTATCTATGACCCCCGACGAAAAATTCGCGCGCTGGATTAAATTTTCCTGTTTCGGATTTGTTCTTGTTTTTGCATATTTTCTTGTTGCTGATCTCACCATGCCATTAACGCCTCAAGCAATGGCAACCCGTGTCGTAACTAAAGTTGCACCTCAAGTCAGTGGACAAATTACCCACGTATATGTGAAAAACAACCAAGCTATCCATCAAGGAGATCTCCTATTTGAAATTAACCCAGCGTTTTATCAGCTTGCGGTTGAACAAGCTCAATTAAACCTTAAACAAGTTATCCAAAATAATGAGCAGCTTGACGCATCCATTGCTGCTGCCGAAGCGGATCTAAAAGCCAGTGGTATTCTTGCAAACCAAAAAAACCGTGAAGCAGAACGATTAAATGCGCTTTTCTCACGCCATGGTACTTCTCAAAAGTTACGCGATGACGCTCATAGCTCCGCCGTGGCGGCTAAAGCGAATGTTGCTGCTGCGAAAGCACGTTTGAAAGAGTTACAAGTGAGTCGTGGTGAAATCGACGATAGTAATGTCAGTATTCGTGTAGCTCAAAATCAATTAGAAAAAGCCAAGCTCAATCTTTCTTATACACAAGTGATTTCAGATCACGATGGTGTGATAACGAACTTACAGTTGAAAGCCGGTACCTATGCCAGTGCGGGTAGCCCATTGATTGCGCTAGTTTCAGATAACGTTGATGTTATCGCAGATTTTCGCGAAAAAAGTCTGCGTCACTTTTCAATCGATAGTCACGCCTTGATCGCGTTCGACAGCAAACCTGGACATGTCTTTAACGCACAAGTGAGTACTCTGGATGCGGGGGTCAGTGCGGGTCAATTTGCAGCCGACGGTAGTCTTGCAACACCAACAGTCTCTAATCGCTGGGTGCGGGATGCACAACGAATGCGTGTGCATTTAGACATCGACAATGAACTCGTTAAGCAACTTCCATCTGGAGCCCGAGCTACGGTTCAATTGATCCCTAACAATGCGGTATTCGCATGGCTTGCGAAAGTACAGATTCGTTTCCTCAGTGTTTTACACTACGTTTACTGATCGGGAGGTGGCATGAAATTATGGGATCACCCGTTATCTGGAAATGATTTTCGACAATGCCTACGTATTGCCACTGGTGCTACTTTAGGTTTTACCATCAGCAAACTGTTTGGTTGGAATAACGGCGTATTTTTTACCGTTACACCAATGTTGCTATTGGGTATGGTACCTGTGATGAGCGCACACGCTGCGCGTCAATTGTTTGCATCTGCCATCGTTTGTGGGCTGGAAGTTGGTATTATTGGTGGGTTATTAATCAGTCATCCCGGCATGATGACCATGGTGGCTTTTGTACTATTTCTGATAAAGTTTGCCTGCATGTCAAAAGGCAGCTTATTTTTGTTTGGTGCAAACAGCATCATCAGTTTGAGCATTATGCTGCACTTTGCCAGTTACCCAAGCATCGATTTAAACAACCTTATTTTTACCAACTTACTTGCCTGCGTGCTGTCCGTCATCATTGCTTATTTAATGATGTTTGTAATTCCAGATGTGGAATCCCGTCAGCCACCGCCGAGGCCAACCGAAGCGAAAAAAAGCCACCGCATGCGCCACGAAGCCTTAATGGGCGCCAGTATCGCTACGCTTTCGTTTATTGTGTTCCAAGTTTTTGATCTGCAGGACTCAATGTCAGCACAGGTCACGACGATATTGCTGCTTTTTCCAATGAACTGGAATGGGGCATTGGGTTATGCTCGCAAGCGTGCGATGGGGACATTGTTTGGTGTGACTTTTGGCTTAGCCAGTCAAATTCTTTTGTATGACTGGTCAGATTTACTGTTATTTGTGGTTCCACTTTTGTGGATAGGGGCAATGATTTTTGGCTACATGCATGTGAAGGAGTCGAGTGGTTCAGGAACAGGGTTTGGTGGGTTGACAACCATCGGCATTTTATTCGGCCAGTACCTCACGCCTGGCGGTGACCTTATCTATAGTGCCCTATATCGTGTCAGCAGTATCTTGTTTGCTATTGTCGTGACGTTATTGATCACTTATTGTATTCATCGCTTGTTGAACTGCTTTCCTGCGACTCGATTTAGCCATGAAACCGCTTAATTTATCTCAATATCTCATATTCTGCCCACCCTCTGTCGGGGCGTAATTTAACCTTCCTCACTGACACGTGACCTAACCATTCGTGCGACTGGTCTTAAGTTTTATGGCGAAGGGGAGTGGAAAGTAAACAAACGATACAAATGGAAGTGTAGCGTCTGGTGAAAGCGGCATATATCAGTCGATACAAGCACTCATTCAATAATCGTGACAGAGCTGAGCTATCAAAGGTCATCGATGCAGAAGTGCTCATCACTGATTTATGTAAACATATCTAAGTATCATTGAGGAGTATCACTCCTTTAAAGAGGTTTATTTGAATAATCTAATCGTATTTACCGGTGGCCCGGGATCAGGTAAAACCTCGGTGATCGATGCGTTGAAAAGTCACGGCTATCGCTGCGCACCAGAAGTCGGGCGTAAAGTGATTCAACACCAAGTCGAGCAACAAGGGAATGCTTTGCCATGGTTAGATAAAGCAGCCTTTCGTGATGAAATGGTGCGAGAAGAACTAGCCAACTACCAAGCGTTTCAATCGAGTGAACAGCGCGTTTTCTTTGATAGAAGTATCGTAGATTCATATGGTTACAGTTTGTTGGAATCTTTACCGACTTGTGAATTTCTGTTGAATCAATGCAATGAGCTTGAATACAACAACAAGGTCTTTATCTTCCCACCATGGGATTCGATTTTCATCAATGATGAGGAACGTAAGCAAGATTTCGAGGAAGCGATCGCCACCTACGAAAAAATGGTGTCAGCCTATAATAAGTTTGGCTATCTGCTGGTGGAAGTACCTAAGTTATCTGTTGAGGAAAGAGTCGACTTTATCTTAGCTTCAATTGACTCAGGCGAGTGATTTCCAGAAAAGCCACAATTAAAAAAGCCCCGCAGTATCGACTCGATGGAGTGAATACTGCGGGGCTTTTTTATTCAGATTCAGTTTGTGATGACTTAGTTTTTGGTGACTTAGCGGCGAAAAGCTTAGTCGCGATAACATTTAATCACCAAGAGGCTGTCTATCGCCCCCACCTCGGTAGGAATCTAGCGCAACCTTCAAGCGGCGCAGTTTATCGCGCGAGCGGTTCTTGTGATTGACTGCCATGCCCATTGAAAGTACATCCACTAACGCCAGCATCGCGTAGCGAGATGCCGATGGTTTGTAGATGAAATCGGTTTCCATGTGTTTGATAGGTAACAAGATATCTGCAATCTGTGCTAGTGGCGTATCTTGTGGGGTAATCGCAATGATCTTAAGCCCGTATTGCTTAGCCAGCTCTGCGGTTTCAGTGATCACGGGTGTAAAACCGGTCGCTGAGATCATCACCATCACATCATTGGCATCTGCTGTCGCAGCAACCATGCGTGACATCAAACCATCGTTGTACGACACCACGGGATAGCCCAAACGAAACAGTCGATGTTGCAGCTCTTGAGAAGCGATGGTCGAGCCACCACCCATGCCGATAGCAATGATCTGTCTGGCGTTATGCAGCCAACTGACTGCGGTTTCAACGTCTTGCTCTTTGAACAAAGTGCGGTTGATGTCTAGGCTCTGCTTGATCGATTCGTAGATACCTTGATAGCCAGTTTGGTTTACCGGCTCGAGAATAAAGCGCTGGCCAACCGTTAGGGTTTGAGCTAGCTTGATCTTCATATCACGTACGTTGTTACAGCCAATCGCCTTAGCAAAACGAGTAATAGTAGCTTCACTGACTTGCGCGTTTTCTGCGAGTTCTGTAATGCTGGCTTTAGCGGCAAAATCAATGTCGTCCATGATCAGCTTGGCAACTTTTTTCTCGGCATCACGAAGAGCGGGAAAACGCTCGGTTATCTGTGAAATGATATCTACTTCTAAACTCAAGAATCCTGATCCTTTGTTGATGGGGCTAAGCCTTAGCCCCGTTAGTATATCTGAATGCTTCGCTGATTCTAGTTTATTGAAAAATCGAGCTAGAAGCAGGTCTCTACCCAGTTTGTTACCTGATGTTCGTCATCACTGATGGCAATGTAGCGCCACTTATCGAAAGTCAAACACGGGTGTGACGTTGAGAATGCAATCATGTCGCCCACTTCAATCTCGGAAGAACCGTCCGTTTCAACAAAGGTATGTTGATCCATCACCGCAGTAGAGGTTAAGCCTTTCACAGAGATAGCTTCGCCATTGCGATAGCCGCGCTCAGCAATTGGTAAGCCTGCATCGAACGCCACATCACGCTTGCCTAGCCCAACCACTAATTTGGTAGGCTCCGGACTAGAGATAACATACGCCCACACCTCAAGTGCTGATTCTAAATCCCCACCCAGTTCACACGCGTAACCTTGGTTTACTTGCGCACGTTGCAGCACCTTACTTTGAGCATCTAGGTAGATACCGGTATCGTGAATCGCGTAACAGCCCGGGCGGATGATCGCCAAGTAATCGGTTAGGTTCGCTAAACATTCTGCAACCACGTCATACCAAGCAGAGCCCGCACCCGTGATGATAGGTTGCCCTACAATTAGGCCATCTGATGCGAGGCTTTCGACCGAAGTCAGCGCCTGTTTCAAGAAGATGCGAATGTCTTGTTCTGCGTTGTCACCGTGAATCACACCCTCATACACCTCAATACCCGCGAACGAAAGGGCAGGTGTGTCTTGGATGGTTTGAGCCAGTTCTAGAACTTCTTGTGGTGAACGACAACCACAACGACCGCCCGGCACACCAAATTCGATCAGTACTTTTAGCGTCTGCTTTGTATTAGCGAAATATTGGCTAAGTTGCTGCACGTTTACTGATGAATCCACACAACAGTAAAAGTCGACATCAAATTCACTGATCAGCTGTTCAACGATCGCCATGTTGGTTTTACCCACCAACTGGTTGGCCATGATGATTCGTTTTGCACCCGCCATAGCGGCAACTTCTGCTTGTGCAGGTGTCGCTACTGTAATACCCCAAGCGCCATTTTCTAGCTGTTGGCGGAAAAAAGCAGGGGTCATTGATGTTTTGCCATGTGGCGACAATTTAACCTGATGGTGATCGGCGAATGATTGCATCCAATTTAGGTTATTGGTTAAGGCGGATTGTTTGATAATTGCTACCGGAAGCGAAATATCTTCATCAACCAGTCGGTAAATACCGTTCTCAGATTGTGATACTGCTCTCCCTTTTTGGCCTTTTTCAGTCAAGATGAAACTATCATTTTGATACTTTGTAACATCTTTTTGTGCAGGGTTATGTTTCATTGCTGATTCCTAACATGATTTAAGTTGTTGTTATTTAGGGTTTAAATATATCTGTGATCTAATTTGTGGTGGAAACTATCACACAAATTAAAATATTATGTGTGTTTTGTCACTGAAAATAATCGGCTGAATTTCTAATATAGCTCCATCAACACAGTGGATTGAGAGAGTGAGAAATGTTGTTCGATACGATAATTAAAAATGTAGAGGTGTTTGATGGCACCGGCGAACAATCGTTTTGTGCCGATGTAGCAATCCGAGATGGAAAAATAGCCGAAATTGGTCAAATCGATCACGAAGATTGTGGCCAGTTGGTTGAGGGAGCAGGCTTAGCATTGGCTCCTGGATTTATCGATGTACATACACATGACGATACCAACGTAATTCGTTACCCAGACTGCCTGCCTAAGATCAGCCAAGGTGTTACAACCGTGATTGTTGGCAATTGTGGCATCAGCGCATCACCAACCGTTTTGGCTGGCGATCCACCTGACCCAATGAATCTTTTAGGTGCGCAGGCTGATTTTAAATACCCAACTTTCGCCGCGTATGCACAAGCGGTAGAGCAAGCTAAACCCGCAGTAAACGTCGCTGCGTTAGTTGGCCATACCACATTGCGCAACCAAGTGATGGACGACCTGCAGCGCACTGCAAGCGAAGACGAAATCGCAGCGATGCAAACCAACCTTGATTTGGCGATGGCGCAAGGCGCATTAGGTTTGAGCTCGGGTTTGGCTTACGCCAGCGCGAAACAAGCGAATGCCAACGAAGTGATGCAGTTAGCGAAAGTGCTTTCTGGTCACGGCGGCATCTATACCACGCATATGCGTACCGAATTTGAAGAGATCTTAAGCGCGATGGAAGAGGCGTTTGAGACAGGACAATACGCAAAAGTGCCGGTTGTTATCTCTCACCTTAAATGTGCAGGTGCGGGCAATTGGGGCAGAACCGTTGAAGTGCTTGATTTGATGGACAAGGTTTCTGAGCACCAAGATGTGTCTTGCGACTGCTACCCATACTCAGCGAGCTCTTCGACATTAGATTTGAAACAAGTGACTGACGATTTCGACATCTTCATCACTTGGTCTGAAGCAAAACCAGAACACGCAGGCAAAACGCTGAAGCAGATTGCTGATGAAATGAATCTCCCCCTGATGGATGCAGCAAAAGCGCTTCAACCAGCGGGTGCGGTGTATCACTGCATGGATGAGAACGACGTAAAGCGCGTATTGAAATACAAACTGACCATGGTCGGTTCAGACGGTTTACCTAATGACCCGCATCCACACCCAAGATTGTGGGGCACCTTCCCGAAAGTATTGGGTCACTACTGCCGAGATGAAAAGCTGTTCTCGCTGCCAGAAGCGATTCACAAAATGACCGGAATGTCGGCAGAGCGTTACAACTTAGCGGGCCGAGGCGAAGTTCGCTGCGGTGCATTTGCCGATTTAGTTTTATTTGATCCAAAGAATATTAAAGACACAGCAACATTTGAAAATCCTATTTCAGTTGCTGAAGGAATAGAAAGTGTATTTGTAAATGGTGAGTTGACTTACCAGCAAGGAAAAGTAAGAAATAATCGTTCAGGCGTTTTTATTTACCGAAACTAGAATTTAAATTATTTATTAAATTCAGATGACTATAAAAACGGCGAATTAATTTAAATATATTGGAATAGAAACTTTTTATCTATAAAGCCAATATTATCTATAAATAAGTGGAGTTAAAAAATGACTATTAAACGTTACGGTGTTGAAGGCGGTACAGGTACAGGCGGACAACATTTACCATTTGCACGTGCAACTGAAGCGGGTGGTTTCCTGTACGTTTCTGGCCAGACACCGATGACAGATGGTGAAGTGGTTGAGGGTGGCATTGTTGACCAGTCTCGCCTAGCGATCCAAAACTGTGTCGATATCGTGACTGAAGCGGGCTACGGCCTAGAAGACGTAATGCACGTAAAGGTTGTGCTAACGGATTCTCGTTACTTCCAATCTTTTAATAAGGTATTCAAAGAGTTCTTCGGTGCTAACCCACCGGCACGTATCTGCATGGTCTGTGACCTAGTGGTAGACGTGAAAGTTGAAGTAGATGTGACTTGCTACCGCGCTGATCGCGTTTAGTTATAACCTAATCACAATAACCTACTTAGAGAGTATTAGGGGGTAAGCATCCCTGTTATTATCCTTTAATACTCTCACCCTACATTTATAAAAATTACTTTAATTAAAAAATATACAAAACCAATAAAGTAATTATATGAAATATAAAATTAATGGATCATAAATAAAGTTCAGGAATGAACTTAATATTTCACTGAGAGGTGTCAAATGAACAGCACACTTTTTCTTACAGGCTTCGGCGTGTACGTATTATTTTTAATTTGGTTAGGTTGGTTTGTCTCGCGTAATCAAAAATCTGGCGAAGATTTCTTATTAGGCGGCCGTGGCCTGCCATTATTCTTAGTACTGGGTACAACCGTCGCGACGATGGTCGGTACGGGCTCAAGTATGGGGGCGGTTGGCTTCGGCTACGCGAATGGTTGGGCAGGCGCTCTGTACGGAATTGGCGGTGCTGTCGGCATCCTATTGCTAGCCCTTTGGTTTGCTCCGGTTCGTAAACTGAACTTCATGACCATGAGTGAAGAGCTGGCTTACTATGTTGGTGCTAACCGAATCGTGAAAAACGTAGTTGGTCTGCTTATCTTTATCGCGTCAATCGGTTGGTTGGGTGCGCACATTCTAGGTGGCGGCATGTACCTAGCGTGGATTGCTGACATCGACCTGAACCTTGCGAAAATCATTATTGCTGCGGCATTCACTATCTACGTTGTTATCGGTGGTTACACTGCGGTTGTATGGACCGATACGATCCAAGCTATCATCCTTTTTGCTGGCTTCATCTTGATGGCGGTTATGTCTGTGGATCACATCGGTGGCATGGATAACCTTTACGCTGCGATGGACCCTGCTGCTACGAGCTTTTTAGCAATCGATAAACTGGGCATTCTGCCTGCTGTTTCTTTGTCTGTGGTTATCGGTGTTGGTGTACTGGCGACGCCTTCATTCCGCCAACGCATCTACTCTGGTAAAGATGTTTCAACTATCCGTCGCTCATTTGTGGCATCGGGTGTGTTGTATCTTTTCTTCTCAATCATCCCTGCAATCATTGGTATGGCTGCTCACGCCATCGACCCATCATTGGATAACCCGAACTACTCGTTCCCTTACGTAGCAGCAACGGTTCTTCCAGTTGGCGTAGGTATGATTGTTCTTATCGCGGGCCTATCTGCAACCATGTCGAGTGCAAGCTCAGATGCGATTGCTGGTGTGTCTATCCTACTGCGTGACGTTTACGTGATGTTCACAGGCCGTGTACCAAACAAAGAATCAATGCTGAACTACTCTCGCTTGGCACTGATTGTGGTGATTGGTTTTGCACTGTTGTTCGCGCTTACGTCGAACGACATCATTGGCTACATCACTAAGATGATTTCAACAGTCATGTCGGGCATGTTTGTGTGCGGTATGTTGGGTAAATTCTGGAAACGCTACAACTGGCAAGGTGCGCTTGCTACGCTAGCGGGTGCTTCTGTGGCTTCATTCGTAGTGATGCTAAACGCTGATTATACGGCTTTCTGGGGTAATCCTGTGATTCCTTCATGTCTGTTTGCTCTAGCAGCAGGTGTGGCTGTGAGTCTATGTACTCCGGCTAACCAAGTAACACCAGAAATGGCGAAAGCGATTCTTGATGACGAGCGTGCTCTGATGGAGATGGAAATATCTGAGACTGGCGTACTTGAAGAAGAAGCGGCACCTCAACGCCCTGCAAATCAAACAAGCTAAACCTAGTCTCTACAACTGGTTTGCTTAATTTAGGCCCTGCTTAACGGTAGGGCCTTTTCTAAAGTCAATTATCTCTATTTTTAGGAACGGCTATGTCGGCATCTTCTCTGTTCAATATTGCTTTCTTCGGCGAATGTATGGTCGAAATCAGCGGCTCTCCATTAGCCAAAAAATTTGGCGGCGACACGCTCAATACCGCACTTTACCTTTCTCGTTTAACCCAACATCAAAACTTGTCCGTTCATTACGCGACGGGTTTAGGTAGCGATGAACTGTCTCAGAATATGATTGATAGTTGGCAGCTAGAAGGTGTTCAAACCAATTTCGTTGAACGTATCCCAAACAAGTTGCCCGGTTTGTACATGGTCGAAACCGACGAAACGGGTGAGCGACATTTCCACTACTGGCGCAACGACGCGGCAGTAAAATCTTACTTTCAAATCGATAATTTAAATAAGCAAGCCGACAACCTAAACAAGCTTGAAATCGCCCTGACAGAGAAACAAGTCGATGCGATTTACATCAGCGGTATTAGTATCGCGATCTTGGATGATGCCTCTCGTGAGCGTTTATTCAAAGTCATTAGCGTGTTCTCAAACCAAGGCGGTAAGTTGATTTTCGATAACAACTATCGCCCACAGCTTTGGAGCACCGAGCAAGCTCAACACTGGTACGCTAAGTTACTGCCATTGGTAGACATCGCACTGATTACCGAAGACGACGACCTGCTTGTGTGGGGCAACTCAGAAAGCGTTCAACAACGCTGCCTTCGCTTGGGTTGCCAAGAGATCGTCATCAAACGTGGCTGCGAGCCATGCAAAATTGTTCAAGTTGAACAAGGCAATGTCGTTGAGAGTTATGTGTCAGCGACTCGTGTTTCTAATGTGGTTGATACCTGCGCGGCGGGCGATTCATTTGCCGCGGGTTATTTGGCGGCGCGCCTTACTGGCGAGAGCGCCACCGACGCCGCTGAACTTGGCCACCAACTGGCTTCCACTGTTATCCAATACTCTGGCGCGATCATCCCCGTGAGCGCTATGAGCCAACTGATTAAAAAATAAAAAGCGGAATTATTATGTCTCAAGAAATGATCAACACACTTAAGCAATTCAAAGTTATTCCTGTAATCCAAATCAACAAGGTTGAACACGCGATTCCACTGGCAAAAGTTCTAGTAGAAAATGGCTTGCCCGTTGCTGAAGTGACATTCCGCACTGAAGCGGCAGCGGACGCGATTCGTGCGATGCGCGATGCGTATCCAGAGATGTGTATCGGTGCTGGCACAGTATTAACGCCAGCGCAGATTGACCTAGCGAAAGAGTCGGGTAGTGAGTTCATTGTGGCACCGGGCCTTAACCCAAACACCGTAAAACGTTGCCAGGAGATCGGTATGCCAATCGTTCCGGGCGTAAACAACCCGAGCCAAGTCGAGCAAGCGCTAGAGCTTGGCCTTAACTTCTTGAAGTTCTTCCCAGCGGAAGCGTCTGGCGGCATCAATATGGTGAAGTCTCTGTTAGCGCCATACGTTGATGTGTCACTAATGCCAACAGGCGGTATCGGCAAACACAATGTCAATGACTACCTAGCCGTGGAACGCGTGGTGTGCTGTGGTGGTACTTGGATGGTGTCACCAAAGATGATCGAGAACGAACAGTGGGACGAGATCGCGGAGTTAGTTCGAGAAGCGGTCGCTCTTGTGAACTAACGAGAAGCGTTTGGAATAAAGATAAACAACAGCAGTGGTTGATGGTTCTGTTTTGTGAATTGCCTCCGATAAACAAAACAGAACGCCCGTTATATAGGAAAACTAATAATGAAAAAAACTATATTATCCCTATTGATTTCAGGTTCAGTAGTGTCCCCAATGGCGTTAGCAATGGCTCCAAATACCGATCTAAATTTAATGCCTTACCCACAAACAGTCGAGCTTCAAGCTGGGCAGGTTAAGGTTGATGGCAACTTCAAGGTTTACATCAAAGGCTTTAACTCTGACCGTGTTGAATACACGGCGAAACGCTTTATTGATCGCCTTGAACGTCAGACGGGTGTACCGATTCTGAATTGGCAGGTGGATAGTGCAGACCAAGCGAACCTGATCATTGATATCGACGCAGCACCAAAATCTGAAGTACAAAACATTGATTCTGTGGAGTCCTACAAAATTAGCACTCAGGGTGATCAAATAACGCTGAGTTCACCAAGCCCATACGGCACTATTCACGGCATCGAAACCCTTTTGCAGCTCGTTGAAACGACAGCGATTGGCTACCACATTCCTGCTGTCACGATTGTCGATGAGCCTCGTTTCCGTTGGCGTGGTGTTTCTTACGATACTTCACGTCACTTCATTGAATTCGATGTGTTGATTCGTCAGTTAGATGCGATGGCGTCGGCGAAGATGAACGTCTTCCATTGGCACTTCTGGGACGACCAAGGTATCCGTATTCAAACGGAATCTTGGCCGCGTCTGTGGTCTGAAACCGCCGATGGTAATTACTACACCAAAGACCAAGTTCGCTACTTAGTGGAATACGCGCGTAACCTCGGTATTCGTGTGATTCCAGAGGTGTCGCTGCCGGGGCACTCTTCTGCGGTTGCTTATGCTTACCCGCGCCTGATGTCGGGTGGTGAAGGCCAAAGCTATGAGCAAGAGCGTGGTTGGGGCGTGTTTGAACCATTGATGGATCCATTGAATCCAGAGCTCTATGAAATGCTTGGTGATGTGTTTGATGAAGTGACAGAACTATTCCCAGATGAGTACTTCCACATTGGTGGCGATGAGCCGAACTATGCGCAATGGAAAAACAGCGAAAAGCACCAAGAGTTCATTGAAGAGAACAATATCGATGGCGAGCGTGGTCTGCAGTCTTACCTCAATGTAAAAGTTGAGAAGATGCTGGAAGAGCGCGGTAAGAAGATGACGGGTTGGGATGAGATTTGGCATAAAGAACTGCCGACTTCAATCGTGATTCAAAGCTGGCAAGGGCACGACAGCATTGGTCGCGCGGCGAAAGAGGGCTACCCAGGTATTCTTTCTACGGGCTACTACCTAGATCAACCACAGCCGACGAGCTACCACTATCGCAATGACCCTATGCCAACGGGCATCACTGTTGACGATAAGCTGCACAGCGGCGAAAAGTTCGTGACGTATCAGTGGGAGAAGCCACGTTCAAAAGGCGGCCCACGTAAGGGAACACTGGCTATTATTGAAGCTAAGGACGGCACTTTCCGCGCATTCAGTGATTACAACGGCAAGTCTCGCGAAGAGATCTTCATCCTTGATTATGTGCCGGGCAAAACCTTTGTTGGTCACTTCGATAACTTCATGTCGTACACCGAGTTCAACCTAAACCTCAATTCAAAGGGTTTTGCCGAAGGCAGTTACCAATTGGTCGGTAATGTGCGTTGGCCAACTACAGGTGAAGTGATTGCGAGCAGTGATGTTGAAGGTAGCGTGATTCCAGAGCCAAATGGCGGTTACCCTGCGGAATTAACCGACAAAGAAAAAGAACTGATCTTAGGCGGCGAGATCACCATGTGGCTAGAGAACAAAGACAGCCTCACTGTAGAAAACTACCTATGGCCGCGTAGTTATGCGATTGCAGAGCGTTTCTGGTCTGATGCAGAGCTGACTGACGAACGCAGCATGTACAAGCGCTTGAAGGCGATGGACATATGGTCTGAAGTGTCTGTGGGCTTACGTCACCATGCGGATGCTGACATATTGTTAAAACGTATTGCGAAAGGGCAGGATATCCGCGATCTACGCGTGCTTGCCAAGTACACCGAGCCAGCACAGTACTACGCACGTAACTGGGAGAAGTGGAATTCTACTGAGCCTAAGGGCACTTTATACAGCCAATACGAGCGCTTAAACCGCTTCGTGGATGCACTGCCTGTGGAAAGCTACGCCGTGTATGAGATGCAAGACTTGGTCAATGAAGTGGCGACAGGCAATCAACAAGCGCTTGAGCAACTTACAGAGCATTATCAACAAGCAAAAGCGGCTGCACTCGTGGCTAAAAATGTCTTCGCTGGTAATGTGTCTTCGGTAGAGACTGTGGTTGTCGCAGAGAAAACGGCGGAAGTCGCAGACTTGGCGTTAACCTTGATTGCTAAAGCACAAGCGGGTGAAAAAGTTAGAGCATCAGATGCGAATGCCTACCAAGCGATACTGTCTGATTCTGCGAAAATCTACGACGAATCGATCATCGCGATTGTTCGTCCGACAGAGCTATTGTTAAAGCGTCTGACTGAATAGAGTGAATAACCTGCTAGTCGATTAGCTAACCGCTAAATAGATAAAAGCTGCATAGCTACTAATAAGTTATACGACAATAAGAGATTCAAAACCGCGCCCTCTGTGGGGAATAGTGATTAATTTGTCTCAATATTTTGGAGTCGTTACCAGATATTAAACTGAGACACGCCTTAAAGAGTAAAGAATATGAGTTTGTTTTATTCAACCTAGCATAAACAAATTAGCTGAAAGAATGAACAAAATGGCTGTCTATTCTTATATTTAAGGTAGGTTACATCCCCACAAATAATTTATGAGTAATATCTGGGCCTAATCTGAAAAAGGAATAGTCCCTATGTATAAGTACAAATTACCTGTCCTTGAAAAAGTCGGATTTGGCGCCGGAGATATGGCTGTCAATGTGGTGATTTCATCGATGATGTTAATCATTACATTCTTCTATACGGATATTTTTGGTATCAAACCCGAAGACTTAGCGATGTTATTCATTGTGGTCCGATTAATCGATGCGGTGACCGACCCGTTGATGGGCATGATTACCGATAAGTTTACCTCTCGCTGGGGTCGTTACCGTCAATACCTACTCTTTCTTGCGATTCCTTTTGGTGTCTCGGTCTACTTAGCTTTCAGCACACCAGACGGTGATTACAACACTAAGCTGGTTTACGCTTACGCGACATATATCCTGATCACTGTCATGTTTACGGCAGTGACAATTCCATACATCTCTTTGATCAGTGTGATGACCGACGACCCGAAAGAACGCTTGTCTGCGAACGGTTACCGTTTGTTCTTCGCTAAGATCGCGGCTTTTCTTGTCACCATTATCGTTCCGCAGTTATCAACCGCTTGGGGTCAAGATAACATCCAATTGGGTTACCAATATTCGATGGGTTTGATGGGATTGATGGGTACGTTGCTGTTCTTGTTTTGTTTCGCGACCACCAAAGAGCGTATTGAACACGTGGTCGACAAAAAGTCATTCAAAGACCAAGTTAAATTGCTGATGAGAAACGACCAATGGTTAGTGCTGTGTGCGGTATGTGTGACAGGTACTATCGGCTACGTGATTCGTGGGTCAGTTGCAGCGTATTATGCCAAGTACTACCTCAGTGGTGACGCGGGTACTATCTCAGCCTTCCTTGCAACGGGTGTAGGTGCGGCGATTCTGGCGATGGTTGCGTCAACTTGGATCACTAAAAAGTACTGCAAAATTAAACTGTTCCGTTACAGCCAAGTATCGGTACTGTTATTAAGCTTGATGCTCTACGTATTTGTTGGTCGTGAAGATTTGGCTTTGGCTTTCGTGTTGTATTTCTTAGTTTCTTTCGTCGTAGATTTGCATGCACCTGTATTCTGGTCTGCGATTGCCGAAGCCGTAGACTACGGCGCATACAAAACAGGTCAACGCGTTTCTGGCCTAGCGTTTGGCGGTATCTCCTTTAGCCAAAAGCTAGGTATGGGTATCGGCGGTGCGGTGGTTGGTTGGCTACTTACCTATTTCAATTACGTGCCAAACGAAGCGCAATCAGACTACGCCCTTACCGGTATCGCACTGATGCTGACGGTTATCCCTGGCTTTTTCCACTTCCTAATGGGCTCACTGATGTCTAAATACAAAGTGACTGACAAGTACTACCAATCGATGACGGCCGCCAACATCCAAGGCGGAAAGAAAAACCTAAGTGAAGTTCAACCTTCAAAACCTCAAACAAGTTTCGAAAATTAAGGCGAGAGTATGACTGAATTCGTAAATCCTATTATAGAGCAGCGTGCTGATCCACACATCTTCAAACACTCGGACGGCTATTACTATTTTACCGCTTCGGTTCCGGAATATGATCGCATAGAGATTCGTCGAGCAAAGAGTATCTCTGAACTCGACACCACCAGCGAA
This sequence comes from Vibrio sp. 5S239, assembly GCF_041439575.1. NCBI lineage: Bacteria > Pseudomonadati > Pseudomonadota > Gammaproteobacteria > Vibrionales > Vibrionaceae > Vibrio > Vibrio sp. 5S239. The sequence continues at coordinate 180,926 of NZ_JBGOOM010000001.1, forward strand.
CTCGTCAACGCATGGTACAAACCAGATACGGGCCCATACAGTGACTTAATCTGGGCGCCAGAGCTTCACTTTATCGATAACGCTTGGTACGTCTACTTTGCTGCCGCGCCATCACGAGAAATCATCGATGGGCTGTTCCAGCACCGTATGTATGCGATTTCCAATTCGAATCCAAACCCGATCACATCAGAATGGACGTTCGAAGGGAAAGTCGATACTGGCATAGACACGTTCTGTTTAGATGCGACGTCTTTCACTCACAACGGAGTTAACTACTATGTTTGGGCGCAAAAAGACAACAACATCGGCGGTAACTCCAATATCTATATATCGGAGTTAGAAACACCGACTAAGCTACGTACCGCTCCCCGATGTTTGACCCTTCCAGAGTTTGAGTGGGAAAAAATTGGTTTTTGGGTCAATGAAGGACCGTCGGTTATCCACCGTCACGGAAAATTCTGGATGACTTACTCTGCCAGCGCGACCGACGAAAATTACTGTATGGGTCTGCTGTACGCGGATGAAAACAGTGACTTGCTTGACCCAAAAAGCTGGGTGAAATCGAAGCAGCCAGTGTTTAAAACTAACTGGGAGAAAAAGATCTACGGGCCTGGCCACAACAGTTTTACGGTCGATGAACAAGGCCATGATCTGTTGGTGTATCACGCACGTGATTACACCGAAATTGAAGGTGACCCGCTTTGGGACCCTAATCGCCACACACGCATTAAACGCCTCATTTGGAAAGACGGCTTTCCTATCTTCGGTGAAGCGATTTAATCCAGTTACCTCAGTACCTGCAACTTGCAGGTACTGAGTTTTTGCAAGGAGTATCTATGCCTAACAGCATCATCCCACCCAGCTCGATCAAGGCTGCTATCGAGAGAGATCTTTTTACCGATGACAAGCCGGCCAAGGTTCATACCTTACGTAACCACCACGGCATGACAGCTACTTTCATGGATATTGGTGCAACATGGTTGAGCTGCCAAGTTCCAACGCCTTTTGGTCAGCGTGAAGTGTTGCTCGGCATGACATCAATGCACGATTACCAGTCTCATTCGGCGTTTTTAGGTGCGACCATAGGCCGTTTTGCCAACCGTATTGCCAAAGGGCAATTCAACTTAAACGGACAGGTTTATTCCATTACCCGTAATGATAATGGCAATAGCTTACACGGTGGTATTGAGGGTTTTGATAAGCGCCGCTGGTTGGTGAAAGACAAAAGTGATTTACACATTACTTACTGTTTGATGTCTCCCGATGGTGACCAAGGTTTCCCGGGAAACCTTTCCGCTGAAGTCGCGTATACGTTGACGGAAAACAACCAGCTGTGTATCGAATATTCGGCTATTTGCGACAAAGATTGCCCAGTCAACTTAACTAACCACGCCTACTTTAATTTAGACGGTGCGGAATCGGGCAAAACCATTCTCGATCATGAATTGCAGCTGCGTGCCAACGAATATCTGCCCACTGATGATAAGCTCATTCCGACGGGTGAACTGAAAGCGGTGCAAGGGACCAATTTTGATTTTAGTACAGCTCAGAGAATTGGAGCCCGTTTACAACAAGATGAAGACCAAAAGTTGGCCAAAGGTTATGACCACGCTTTTACTTTGCCTGAAGAATTGACTGACGGTGTGAGTACTATCGTTCGCCTAACCAGTTCCGATAAACAGGTGGTGATGTCTGTGTTTACCGACAAACCAGCGATTCAATTCTACAGCGGGAACTTCCTGTCAGGAACGCCATCTCGTACTGGGAAGTATCAAAATTATCAAGGGCTTGCGCTTGAGACTCAGTTCCTACCTGACTGTCCAAACCATCTAACATGGCCGGAAGCGAACAAACGTTTTATTACCAAAAAGTCATTCTATCAGCATCAAACCAGTTATCAGTTTATGACCCATCATAGCCAGTGATCACAAACGATTTGGGTTGGTAGGGTTCCAGCCCAACATGGCGCTTCATCACTTTCTCACAATAAAGCTTCGGGCTTAAACCCACTTTATTCTTGAACCCGCGACAAAAGTAGAGTGGTTCAGAGTGGGCCTTTACTTTCAACTGCTTGTGTTCAACTGCCTGCATTCATGATTGCTTTCAACGGAGCGTACCGGTTATTCCTGACTATTTACATTGTGCAGCGTTAGGATGAAAGTCATGCCTTGGTCTGGGTTGTTTTTCGCTATCAAAGTACCTTGCATATCACGCACGTTGTTGGCGGTGATTGCCAACCCGAGCCCCAAACCTTCGCCCATCTTTTTATTGGTATGGAAGGGTTCGAAGATAGTTTCGAGTTGGTCTTCTGAGACGCCGCAGCCATTGTCTTGAACCTTGATCACCACGCGTTGCTGTTCGGTGTGTGCGCTGACAATAATGGTGGCAGGCGTTTGATGGTTGGTGGCGTCAACGGCGTTTCTGATCAGGTTACCCAGCACTTGGCGAAGTCGTGCCTCTTCTCCCATCACCATCGAAACATTGGACGCGATACGTACTCGCATATCAATGTTTTTTAACTCGGCTTGGTGAATTCTTAGGGTTTCTTGTAGCGCCTCTGTGAGAGAAACTGGGTAGGGGCTTTCCAGCCTTTTAAAGGCAAACGACTTCAACTGACTGGTCATGTTAGCCATTCGGTCGATGAGGCTCATTACTAAGTCCATGTTCGCTTTCAACAGTTTGGTCTCGCCTCTTTCCATCAGTAATTGATTGCTAGAAAGCAGAGTTTTTAGGCCGGTAAGCGGCTGATTAAGCTCATGAGTGATCGCGCTCGACATGCGACCTAACGCTGCGAGCTTGCTTGATTCAACTAGCTCTTGCTGTGCATCTTTTAGATCTTGTGTTCGCTCTTCAACCCGCAGTTTCAGCGTTTTATTGGCGTTTTGCACCGCAATTTCCGCTTTCTTGCGTTTACTTATATCGATCACCGTACACAGGTAATAAGTAGTGTCATGCCAAGGGAAAGCGCTAATAGAGAACAACACAGGAAAGTAGCTACCATCACTGCGTCTTGCCATGGTTTCGACACTGGTGATCTCGGCCAGTTCTTGGTGTTGTTCTAAATTTTTGAGCAGTTGAAGTGTGGTTGAATTTGGATTGCCCGCCTCAAAAAGTTGCCACGCTTTGATGTTGCTGATCATTGAGTCGGACAGGGAAAAGTATTTCTTTGCCATCAGGTTGATATCGTGGATATGGCCGTATTTATCGATCAGTATTAACCCAACATGCGTCTTATTGATCATCCTAGACAGTCGTTTCTCCGACTCTTCGATGAGCTTTTGGATTCGCAAATTGCTGAGCTTTTTCTGTCGTCTTTGATAGAGGATAACCAACAATAACAGAACGAAAAGGCAGGCCACCGCCACGCTCCAACTTATCCAGTTAGTGGTTTGGTTGAGGCTAGTTAATGGGGTCAAATAGGTTAATCGCCAATTTAGATCGTCCAATTTGATCGATTGAATCAGGTAGTCCTTACCTTGTAGTTGCCATACTTGAATATGGGTTTGATCGTACAACTCGCGTTTTGTGGCTCTAGGCTGAGAATTGAAGGTGTCGTTGAACCAATCGGCACTCAATCGGTTATCACTAGAGAGGAAGAACTGATCTCGAGGATTTTGAAACAGTATAGCTTCACCATCGGCAAACCATTGATCGATAAGAAGCGATAAGTCGATTTGTACCGCAACAATACCCACCACATCGGATGCTCGATAAACCGGTGCCGCAATGAAGTAATCGGGTGTCACGCCTTTATTTTTGGTGACCACTGAGATAGCGCCACCTTGCTGGTGGATCTTAGACACAATCGTATTGGCGTTCTTTTTACTCAGCTTGCTCCTTTCGACACTGGAAACCAACAACTCACCTTCAGCAGAAAGTAGATACCACCCCTTGGTGTTGGCCGCTTTGTCTAATTGAATTAGTTGTTTTTTAATGTGTTTTTGGAGGCGACTTTCTCCATCAATAAAACGAACGCTGGTTTCATCGTTCGTGACCAGATAAGGCAAATAGTAAAAACGTTTGAGTGTGCGTCTTGCTTCAGCAATGTACCCAAGAAAGCGTTGTTCTGCATAACGCTGAGCTTGCTCAAGCTTCCACTGGCTTATCCCATTTTTAGTGGCTAGCTGAACCAAACCAATTAACAAACAGGCGAACACGAACAGCCAATATCGATTATTTTTAACCATTCTTGATTAAATCCTTTTAATTAGTTAGCTGTCTGTCTCTTTAAATGAGTGAGTGCGAAGCTTCACGGTTTTATGACTTGGAAGATGAAGTGTGAGACAAATTGAAGCTAACAAACATTACAAAACGGTTAAAGGAGTGTTATCCAAAGTGGGAGCTAGCTCCTTTTAGTCTGCGGTGTTTTTACATACCGTGGGCGACATTATTCAGATGTAAGCAGCGGAACAAAATTATGCAGCGTATTGCTTTGATTGAAGATGATGCGATAGTGCGTCAAGCAACTAGCCAATGGCTACAGTTGGCGGATTTTGATGTCACCGCATTTGAGATTGGACAAGATGCATTAAACGCAATAGAGCTTGGTGATTTCCAAACCATCATAAGTGACGTGCGCTTGCCTGATATTGATGGCGTTGAGCTATTAGGACGGTTTAAAAAGCTTGTGCCAGACGTGCCAGTTATCTTGATTACAGGTCACGGTGATGTCGATATGGCGGTTAAGGCTTTACAGCAAGGTGCCTATGACTTCATTGAGAAGCCGTTTGATCCAGAACGCCTCTCTCAAACGGTCTCTGAAGCGGTAGATAAATTCCAAAGTGGCCAAGACAGGATCAGTCGCCAAAGCTATTTAGATAATTTGAAGGGCATTGAACAGGTTCTGATTGGTCGCAGTAAAGTGATGTGTGAGTTGAGAGAGCAAATACACAAGGTAGCCTCGATTGATACCAACGTGATTATTTATGGTGAAACTGGTTGTGGTAAGGAATTGGTTGCTTCTTGTTTACATGAATTTAGTCAGCGAAAACCTCACCCTTTTGTGCCACTAAACTGTGGCGCGATTCCAGAAAACCTATTTGAAAGTGAGCTGTTTGGCCATGAAGCCGGTGCGTTTACTGGAGCCGCCAAACGACGTATTGGTAAGCTAGAGTTTGCCGACAAGGGGACGGTGTTTCTTGATGAAATAGAGAGTATGCCGCTATCTATGCAGGTCAAAGTACTGCGGACCTTGCAAGATAATGTCGTTGAGCGTGTTGGTGGTAATCAGCAACAACATGTTGACTTGCGTGTGGTATCTGCTTCGAAAAGCGATTTACTCAATCACCCCGACTTTCGCCAAGATCTTTTCTACCGTTTGAATGTCGCGCAGCTGCATTTACCGCCGCTCAGTGAGCGAGAAGAAGATGCTCTTATTCTTTTCGAACATTTCACCCAGGAAGCCAATACTGAAACACGAATTGCTAGTGAGGCTGATCGCTATGCTTTGTTGTCGTACTCGTGGCCAGGTAATGTGCGTGAGCTGCGCAATGTCGCGATTCGTTTTGCATTGGATGAAAGTCTGACAGTCGGTGATATTTTGGCGTATCGTCCTAACTCTGTTACGGAGTCCACCACTGCGGGTATCCCTTTGGCTGTCCAGGTTCAGAGCTTTGAGCGAAAAGTTATTCACGATGCGTTAGTGCGTTATCAAGGGCGTATCAATGATGTGATGCAAGACCTAGATTTACCACGCAGAACACTAAACCAAAAAATGGTCCGTTATGCATTGAACCGAAGTGACTATGTCGACTCTTAGTGAATCGTTTAACTGTCGTTATTAATGATGATTGATGAGCAAGAAATGGCTCATTGTTTATTTATCAACTTATTAACATTGATCACGTAAATGTAACGCAGTGTGATGTAACCACCTTTATGAGGGTGTTAATTACGGCTTTGGATAAGCAAAAAACAGCTCATGTAATCGCTGTCAAATAAGCAATATTTTGCCTATTCCAAATAGTTTTTTCATGTAATGTAAACCATATCAATAACTTACCTTGTTGGCATTGTGCTTGCTATCTAGCTTTTGTTGTTAACAAAAATATAACGTGAATAACTCTACATGGAGAGTAACAATGAAATACAACAAGTTAGTTAAAACTTTAGCGATCGCAATGGCCTCTATTGGCCTTATCGGCAACGCTTCAGCACAAGAAGAGCGCAGCTACATTTTAGCGACTGCCTCAACGGGTGGGACTTACTATCCGGTTGGTGTGGCCTTAGCAACTTTGAGTAAAGTTAAGCTTGCGCCTAAGCAGCACTTTTCTTTGGCGGCTATCAGCTCTGCTGGATCCGGTGAGAACGTAAAGTTGTTAAATGAGAACGAAGCTCAGTTTGCCATTTTACAAGGTTTGTATGGCGCGTGGGCGTGGCAAGGGCTTGGTCCATATGAGAAGTCAGGCAGTCAAAAGCAACTGCGTTCAGTCTCTATGCTATGGCAAAATGTTGAGCATTTCATTGTTCGTTCTGATCTGACAGAAACGGGCACCATGACTGATTTGAAGAACTTGAATGGTAAAAAGTTTTCTATTGGTAAGAAAAACTCAGGAACAGAGAATTCAGGTCGTCAAATTATGCGAGGCCTTTCCATAGACCCAGAACAATTTAAACTCGCCTTTATGGGTTATGGTGGCAGTGCGAGCGCATTACAAAATGGCACTATTGATGGCATGAATACGCCAGCTGGTGTACCAGTCGGGGCGGTTACTCAAGCATTTGCGGCCTTAGGTGAAGACATTCAAATCTTGTCGTTTACCGATGCGCAAATCAAACAAGCGAACGGCGATTACAATATCTGGACAAAATATGAGATCCCAGCAAACACTTATCCAGGTGTCGATCAGCCGATTACCACTATCGCACAACCTAACTTTCTAGCGGTTCGTGAAGACATCTCTGAAGAGGATGTTTATCAGCTCACCAAAGCTATCTATGAAAACCTACCTTTCTTACAAGGTATCCACAAAGCAACCAAAGCAATGGCACTTGAGAAAGGGATCGCAGGCCTTCCTGTTCCGCTTCACCCAGGCGCTGCACGTTACTACCAAGAAGTGGGCATCGAGATCCCTTCTGAGTTGATCGTCAACTAGCTTACCTGTTGTCAGGTAACTATTGGCTTATGAGCCATTGGTTTATGAACTATTGCTCTATGAACTAACGGTTTGCCATCAACTACCCCCTTCGTGACTTAATTGCTGGTGCACGTTCGCTCAAGAATGTGTTCGTGCGCCTCTTCACTTTATGGATATTCTCTTCGTGTTTGCTGCGGAGAGCAGGAGTTTTCTATGAGCGATTCGCTGCAGCAGGAACTGAAAAAATTTGAACTGCCGACCCGAACGGATTTCCCGTGGGTAGGCAAAGCGATAACGACAATGGGAGTGATACTCTCGCTGTTACACATTTGGTTTAATACCTTATCGACCTTGCCAGAGCTTTGGATCTCAGCGACTCACTTCGCGGGTTTTGCGATCATTTGTGCACTTTGGTATCCGGCTCATATCTCGCTTAAAAAGAGCAAAATAGCTTTAGCGGTCGATATCGGAATCGCTTTAGCGGCTCTGGCTTGCCTTATCTATATTCCCTTTGCCGAAGATGCGCTTTATGAGCGAGGCGTGAAGTTTATCGCCAGTGATTGGTTCTTCTCTATCTTGGCGATTGCGATTGTTATTGAGCTGATTCGCCGTACTATGGGCTGGTTTATTCCGGTGCTTATCTTGGTGTGTTTGAGCTATGTGGTGCTTTGGGGGCAATGGACCAGCGGCATCTTCCACTTCCCGGGGTTGAGCCTTGAGACTCTACTTTATCGAAGCTTTTATTCTTCGGAAGGGATGTTCGGCTCTATCTCAAGAATCAGTTGGACCTTCGTGTTCATGTTCATCCTATTTGGCGCATTCTTAGTGCGATCGGGTGTCGGTGATTACATCATTGATGTGTCTCGCGCGGCGGCGGGCAAAGTGATTGGTGGCCCCGGTTTCATTGCGGTGATTGGCTCTGGCTTGATGGGCTCGGTGTCGGGCTCTAGCGTGGCAAATACGGTATCCACTGGCGTAATCAGCATTCCCCTGATGCAAAAAGCAGGCTTCCCTTCGCGTTTTGCAGCAGGGGTTGAAGCCGCGGCATCGACGGGCGGGCAGTTGATGCCACCAGTGATGGGGGCGGGCGCGTTTATCATGGCGTCTTACACGCAAATCCCTTATGTCGATATCATTGCGGTTTCCTTCTTACCTGCGCTTATCTACTTTTTGTCTGTGGCTTTTTTCGTGCGTATTGAAGCGAAGCGTAGTGGTGTACAGAAGGTGGTTTCAGGGTGTGAACCGTTGTTGAAGGTGCTACTTTCAGGATGGCACAACCTGATCCCACTAGCGGTGTTGGTAACCTTGTTGGTGAAAGGCTTTACGCCGACTTACGCGGCGGGTATCTCTATCCTGTCTGTAGTCGTGGCTTCATGGTTCTCTAAAAATCATAAAATGGGTCCAAAAGCGATCATTGAAGCGCTTTCTCAAGGCGCGAAAAACATGGCGACGACGGCAGTATTGTTGGTGGGTATTGGTCTCGTTATCAACGTGATCAGCACCACCGGAATTGGTAACACTTTCTCGTTGATGATCAACAGTTGGGCGAATGGCGACTTGCTCATCATGATTGCTTTGATCGCACTCGCTTCTTTGATTCTGGGTATGGGCTTACCAGTAACGGCGGCTTATATCGTGCTGGGCACTTTGTCGGCTCCGGCTTTATATAAACTGATTGCTGAAAGCCAGTTGCTTGACCTGTTGGTATCGGGCCAGTTACCTGAACAGGCGAAAGCCATCTTTATGTTGGCGGCACCAGACAAGTTAGATTTATTGAATGCACCAATGGCACTTGAAACAGCAAAAGAGATGATTGCTTTAGTGCCTGCTGATTTTGTGGAAACGCTGCTTGAGCAAAGCCTCGGCCTAGAAGCGATTAGCCTTGCACTGCTTTCTGCACACTTGATCATCTTCTGGCTATCGCAAGACAGCAACGTGACACCGCCAGTTTGTTTGACTGCATTTGCGGCAGCGACTATCGCTAAAACACCACCAATGAGAACAGGTTTAATGGCTTGGAAGATCGCCAAAGGTTTATACCTAGTACCGTTGCTGATTGCCTACACTAATTTAGTGAGCTGGGATATTGTCTCGGTACTGGTAACGGGTGGTTTTGCTATTGTTGGCACTTACGCGTTTATCGCGGCAATTGAGGGTTACCTAGAAAGTGAAATCAATGTGATGACTCGAGTCGTGTTAGTAGTGCTTGGCGTGGCCTTGGTGTGGCCTGATGTTTCAGTCGCAATTCGCTTAGTGTGTGTTGCTTTGTTTGTCGGTATTTTTATTCACAGTGGTCGCAAATACGATGCTAACAAAGTGAAAAGAGAATCGAAAAACGAGGAAGAAACTAAACCTCAAACCGAGTCTAGAACGGTCGCTTCTTCCCTATAATTAAAAGGATTGAATGTAGGAATATTATGAATTCAATATACGACTATATTATTGTTGGTGGCGGCATTGTTGGTGTATCGACCGCGTGGCAATTGCAACAAGCTCACCCCGATAAAAGTATTCTTTTAGTGGAAAAAGAGCGTGGCTTCGCGCAGCATCAAACTGGCCATAATAGTGGGGTGATTCATGCTGGCGTTTACTACGCTCCGGGCAGTTTAAAGGCGGATTTTTGTAAGCGTGGCGTCGAGCGCACCATCGCCTTTTGTGGCCAACACGATATTCCTGTCGAAAACTGCGGTAAGTTGTTGGTTGCAACCAATGAGCAGGAAGTAGAGCGAATGAACGCGCTCTATCAGCGTTGTCAGGACAACGATATTGATGTCGATCTCTTGGATCAAGCGCAGCTAAAACTTGCTGAGCCGAACATCACGGGCTTGGGCGCGATTTATGTCAAAACCACCAGTATTGTGGATTATAAAAAAGTGACTGAAGTGATGGCTCAAGAATTTGTTGAAGCGGGTGGCAAGCTCAGCCTTGGCACTGAAGTGGTCATGGCGGATGAACAAGCAGATGAGGTCCAGTTAACTTGCAAAGTAGATGGTCAGACTCTCCAACTCAATAGCCGGTTCTTGATCACGTGCTCAGGTTTGATGGCTGACAGAATGACCAGCATGCTAGGCATTGAAACTGACTTCCAGATTGTCCCATATCGAGGTGAGTACTATCAGTTGGACGCGAAACACAACCAAGTGGTGAATCATCTAATTTATCCTATTCCAGACCCTGAACTGCCTTTCTTGGGTGTGCACTTAACACGTATGATTGATGGCTCCGTAACAGTAGGGCCAAATGCAGTTCAAGGCTGGAAGAGAGAAGGTTATGGCAAGCTTAACTTTAGCTTTAAGGACACTTGTCAGATGCTGAGCTTTGCGGGCTTTTGGAAAGTGACTGCGAATAATCTAAAAACCGGTTTGGTCGAGTTTAAAAACTCGTGGTGGAAGCCGGGTTATCTAAAGTTAGTGAACAAATATTGCCCGAGCATTACGGTTGATGATTTTAAGCCTTACCCTGCGGGGATTCGTGCTCAAGCGGTGCTCAAAGATGGCACCTTAGTTCATGATTTTCTGTTTGCCGAAAGCCCAAGAAGTTTGCATGTGTGCAATGCGCCATCGCCAGCCGCGACCTCTGCAATGCCGATTGGTGAATATATTTGCACCAAGGTGATGAAAAAGACGGCTTGATGATAACGGAAGATCATTGATCGAACTTTTTCCGCAGACAATAAAAAATCCGCGAGCTCAATTCTATTTAGGATCGAACTCGTGGATTTTTTTAACTTTGTCCATTTAACCTAAAGGATATTTCTACCTAACAAACATGTCTGATGCTCGGTGGAACTCGTATGAGTGATGGTTTACAAGGCTCATAGCGACTGAGGAACAAAGTTGGCGACGATAGATACATCGTTAAAGTTACGGTAACCGCGCACCATGATGTTGAATTCACCCGCAGGTTTATTCAATACACACTGTTCGTTACTGCCATTTGTGTATGGACGACAATCGTAGCTAGCTTTCGAAACCACACCGTTGTGTTTGACGTATAGGTCGGCATCACCACTGCGAGGTCCGGTCATTGTTACGGTTAACTGACCGGCATCTTGAGTCGTAAAGGTGAAGAATTGCTCTTCACCATATCCCGCCGTAAGGCCTTCAACAGGGACACCATTTTGCATCTCTTTAGGGCCTGAAACTGGCGAGTCAAGGCTGGTTTCAACGAGGTAAGCAATCGCCAGTTTGGCGAATTTTGTCGCGTGTGTTGCCGTAGGGTCGGAGTTATTGAGTGTATCGTGTTCCGTATGGATGTTCGGGTTGTAATCGTTGAACATGCTCTCAAACGGCATTGCTGCTGGATAGCCAACATTGTGCCATGAGGCGTGGTCAGAACAGGCGTAGCCACAATCATCAAAGCCGTAGCTGATCTCACTGGCGTAAGTATCGATAAGTTCACTCAAATAGGCGGTGAGATTGCTGTCGGTATAATCCGTAATGAAGGTGATATCGTGCGCTGAACCGTTGTAGTTAGTCATGTCTAATTGCAGTACCGAGACAACGTTTGCTTGCTCATCTCTTAAAGCGTTAGCGACATCTTGTGAGCCGCGCAGCCCCACTTCTTCTGCCGCATAGCCATAGAATTTGATGGTTTTATCGGGCTGAATCCCACTGGCAACCATAAGGCGCAGCGACTCTGTCACGGTAGCGATACCTGAAGCATCGTCATCCGCGCCCGGGGAGATGGTGCCTTCACTTGTCCAAGAACCGACTGTGGAATCAAGGTGCCCGCCAACAACGACGATCTCTTCTGGGTATTTAGCACCAAGTAGCGTCACTTCAACCGATTTTTGCGGGTATTCAGCGTGTGTGATTTGGCGCGCGGACGCATAGGGCACATCTTTAATTTCCGCTTCCCAACGCTCTAAAAGCCAATCTGAAGCAGCAACACCAGTAGAAGTCGTATAAAAACGGTTGGTGAAAGTGGTCAGATTTTCTATGGTTGTGACCATGTTATTGGGTTCAACCTGAGCGAGTAAGTCGTTCACGGTATCTTGGTGGCTGATCACTGGCTTTTCGAACGTGCTCATCGTCAGTGGCATAGCTGCCGCTTTGAGTGCACTTGCTTGGTCTTCATGCACCATGTAACCACCACAGCGGTGGGTTTCTTCGTGCATATGGCTAGAGAGTTTAGCCAGTTGTTTCTCGTTTATTTTAGCCACAATGGAGTTCTTGTTCGCAACCAGCCCTGAATAAACTGTTGCGCCGTGTTGAGTCACAAGGTGCTGGGCATCAGCATCGGTTGTGATCCAAACTTCTGAGCCCTCTGGTGGTGTAATGCCGAGTGATGCGTAAGCCGAGACACTCCCGAATATAGCGAATGCCAGGATGCTTTTTTTGATAGCCATTTGTTGTCCTTTTTATGGTTAATATCGTTGTTCTGATTGGTATCGTGTCTATGTACCGCCGTTTGTCTAGCGTTGTCTTTCTGATGCTGCTATTGGATATTTTCACTATCCAAATAGAGAAACAGGGCCCCTTTAGGAGCCCTGAATTTATTATCGATTATTGTGCTTTAATGAAACGGTAGTGCTTGGTTTCTGAACAAATATCGCTTGAGGTACACACTTGGTACTCCACATCAATCGTACCGTTGTGACGGAACTTGTCGACGTATGAGTTGTAGTCTGTCGCACCAACATTTTTGCCATTACGTTTAATCACAAAGTAGTCGTTGGTGTCGTAATCCCATGTCAGCTTAACGCGAGCTTTGCCGTTCGGATTTTTGTTACCAAACTTTAGCTTTAGTGGGAAGGCATCGTTTGAACTGCTTTCAATGTTGATGGATTTGCTGGTAGACGTAGTGACGCCAGCATCGTCTGTCACGGAAAGTGTTACCACATAATCGCCAGCTGCTGCGTAAGTATGACGAGTCATTTCACCATTCAGTATGTTGCCATCGCCTAGGTTCCATTGATAAGAGACTATTTGTCCGTCGCTGTCCGAACTTGTACTGCGTAGCTCTACTTCTTTACCAACAATGGTGTGTTCGAATGAAGAGGTTGGCGGTACGTTAGCATTGCTTGCTTCGTATGATGCTTTTAGGTTTGCATCTGCATAATCTGAGTAACCCAGAACGTTAATGGTATAGCGACCTGCTACTGGGCTTTCAATGACACAGACTTCATCGGTCACGGTTTCACTCTTACAGATATTCTCTTGAGAGCTTGGTGCATAGTCCAGGCCGACATACATATCTGGGTCACCAGTAGAGACAGCCAGATCAATCGTCAGTTTGTCTTGGCCTTCTGGTACTTCGATATCGAAGTAAGTTTTCGAACCTGTTTCGCCAGTCACGGTTTGAGCTTGGCCATTGGTTAGATTTTGATATTCCGGTTCTGGCGGCAATGGTGGCTCGCCACATGGGCTGACACCGACTAGGTTGAACGCAGCAACAACGTCATCGGCACTGTAGCCAAGGTCGGTTGCTGAGTTCTTCACGCCACAAGCACCTTGCCAGAAGTCACTGTTTTCTGACCAGTAGATCTGGTTGGCTAGCACGAACAATTCAAACGCTTTCTTCGTGTCCCAACCTTGTGTGGTTGCTAGGTGGTAGAATGCTTTGTTGAACACACCAGAGCTGTAGTGCACGTTCAAGCCATCGTAGTATTCGGAGGCGTTGTTGATTGATGAGCCATCGCGTGATGGATCGTCCATGTAACGCAAAGCTCCTTCTTCTTTAAAGATATCACGGCCGACCATCCAGTCATTGGTGCCTTTCATGTAGTATTCAGCGGCTTCACCAGCCATATCAGAGAAAGCCTCGTTCATACCACCAGATTGATTTGCATAGACTAAGCCTGAGTTTTGTTCCGTGAAGCCATGGCTCACTTCGTGCGCTGATACATCTAAGCTGACAAGCGGGTAAAAGAAGCTTTCACCATCACCAAAGGTCATTGCCTTGCCGTCCCAAAATGCATTCTCGTAGTTTTCACCGTAGTGAACACGCATCATGAGCTTGAAGGAGAGTGGTGCTGTGTCGAACCAGTTTTTGTACATGTCGAACACGATGTTGCCGAAGTAGTGTGCATCGTTGAGTGGTGAGAATGCACCATTTACGGCTTTGTGTTCGTTACGAGGGCATTCATAGCGGTAGGTGGTGTCGCCATCGGTAGCACCATTTAGGTCAACGGTGACAACATTTTCTGACTCCATCACACACTCTGTGCCATTTTCCAACACATCTAGGTAGTGGTAATCAGTACCGTATTCGTACATGCCTGTTTTTTCGTTACCACCGGGGCCAGTGCCAACCTGTGCGTGAGCAATACCTTCCCAGCGGTCAATAACTTCGCCCGTATGTGCGTCTAACATGGTGAATGGTCGAGTAGGGTGCTCGCTGCCTTCGACAAGGTAAGAGACAACGTACACTAGGCGTGTTTTATCCGCCCCTTGTGTGCCAATGCCTTGTTTACCGGATCTTTGGGTGGATGCGCCCTGATAAATAAACAGCTCATGTTGGACATTGTCTAGAGATTGGCTGGTTAAGCCTTGAGTCTTGAGGTCTTTACTCGCAAGATCAACGGCTTGAGAGCTATTGATAGAGGGTTTCACAAACGATCGTTCTAGGGTTGTTGTTTTAAGGTAGAGGCCTTGAACCGACTTAAGCGCCCCACCTTTCACACTTTGGGTCGCATTTAGGTAATGCCCCCACACTGGTGTGCCCCAAATGTTCTGTTGAATCTTAACTTTGTAGGTACCACGCTTTTTGAGGCTAACTTCTTTTACCATTTTGAAGTTAGAGGCGTTACTGACACCTAACTGGGCGTTCAACCCTGAGAAGTTGGTAAAGTTGATCGGTTGATCGATTTTAACGGATTCATTTGCATGAACTGATAAAGACATAGCACTGGCTATAGCAACGGCAACTAAACGCTTTCTTATTTTCATTGTTATTTTCTCTTTCTATATAAATTCAAAGAAAAAGTAACAAAACTAATACAATGTATTTACATCATTCGATCTGATTATTTAGTAGCATGGCAGTGATCTCTTTTATTCATGAAATTTATATTTATCGTATTTACAGATAGTTATTGTTTCTGTTTATTTTTGAACGCACCCGTGTCTTTTATTTATACAATCATGATACTTTTATTAAGTGTTAATTTTCATTGATAATTAAGATCTTAGTGCAAATTGATCTGTGCCTCAATTAATGGGGTTTGGGTTGATAGAAGGATCAACGATTTCAAAGTGTGATTTTTAGCGGAAGGTTATTCAGCGAATTTACAGGCCATTTTGATAAGAAATTGAAGATTCTTAGGCTTATTTCTCGAGTTATTAGTGACGAGAAGCTGGGGGGAATTAACTACTTACTTGGCACAGAGCACAAAATCTGCTGGATGAAAAAAGCCAGCGACGGGTCACTGGCTTAAATTAACTTGGTTTGTACAGGCTACTGATTAAAGGTACGTAACTAGACGCTTAACCATGGTTTGTAACTAAAGTGAATTACTGCTTTTTACCGCCGACTTGAACGTAGTCGATACCGATAATACGGTTGATGATACCTAGCACAGAGCTTGTATCAGAGTTTGTTGAGCGAATAGTATCAACCGTTGCACCTTCAGGTACCAATTCCATTGCACGATCTTGTGTGTTACCTGGAACTTGGAAACCAACAATGTTGAAGCTTTCAGCGTGCGCTGTGTAAACTTCTTCGCTGTGGTTGATACCTGAACAACCTGCCAAAGAAACAATACCTAAAACAACTAATAACTTTTTCATAAAAATACCTTAAGAATGATTGGAATCTAGATGGCAAGCCACAAAGGCGGTGTCATGATTATCTAGACTCAATAAGTTCATAGGGAGACAGGATCTCCCGGCCGATGTTGAACATTATTCCAGAGGTGTTTTGTAGTTACTGTATGGGTTTGTCAGCTGAATCATTACATAGCTGAATGGTTATGGTGAATACCGCCCCCTTTAAGGTTTGGCTCTGACCCACTTCCACGGTAGCGCTGTGCTGAGCACAGATCTTCTCGACGATAGAAAGCCCTAAACCATGGCCACTCTTGGCTTTATTACGCGCTTTGTCGCCAACGTAAAAGGGTTCGAACAGGCGAGCTTGATGTTCTTGAGCCACACCATCACCGTCATCGTGTACCGCAATCTGTAGTTGTTCTTGATGCTCGCTTGCTTCAATTGACACTTGCGAACGTGCGAATTTCATAGCGTTACGTACAAGGTTATCTAGTGCTCGGTTGAGTAGCGTTTCATCCGCCATTATCAATTGAGCTTGTTCAGGCAGTGATAGGTCTATATTGAGATCTGTCTCTTTGTTCCAACGAATTATCGCGTGACCGAGAAAGTCTCGTATCTCTAATGGTTGTTGTAAGTTTTCTAGGTCAGTGCTATCGAGTTTGGCGTAATACAATAGTTCATCGACCATCTTTTCCATCTCTTCCGTGTCTTCGACAATACTCTCAATCGTGCTCTCTTGCTCTGCGTTTAGCTGAGTGTCTTTCAACATTTCTGCTTGCCACTGAATACGGAATATTGGCGTGCGCAGTTCATGAGCGACAGCATTAGTGAGTGAGCGATTACTTTCTACTAAGCGATGAATTCGGTCGGCCATTAGGTTGAAGGATTTGTTCAGTGAACCAATCGCAATACCACTTGAAGTCTCGGCTCGTGTCGAGAGATCACCTTCGGCAAAACGCAGAGTGGCAGCCTCAAGCTTTTTAACTCGGCGGAAAATAATAAATAGATGACATAAGCCATATAAGATAAAGCTCGCTAAAAAGAATAACCAAATGAGGTCATCTTCTAGTTCGATTTTTTGCCGAACGAATGCTTCATTGTCAGGTAGGTAATGATAGGTATTGTCACTGCTTGCTAAGCGAAACCAAAGATCACGCTCATCATCGTGAAAGATAAAGGTATTTGGGTTGGTCGAGAAGAACTCTGAAACGGGGCTAGGTATTTCATCGTCTGGGCTGAATGTAACCAATTTATTTCGTGTGGTTTCTACAAACTGGTTTATCGCTTGATGAGCAGCTTCAAGGCCTTGATTCTTAGCGATATTCTCGATCAATTGCTGGTGGGCAGCCGCTTCGTAATCTTCCAGTACGTATTCGTAGTCGGTATTGAGCTGATAGACGCTAATCTCGTAGGCGACAATGCCGCTCATGAAGCAAACTAACAGCCCTATTAAGGACTCCAAAAAGATACGTCGCATAATCGCTCTCTTTTATTACGCTCGTAGTGAGCGAGGTTAACGCCAGGCGGTCGAAACAAATAAATAACCTTTCCCGCGAATGGTCTGAATTTTCTCTGCTGGAGTGTGGTCGTCGCCAAGAATCTTTCTTAGGCGCACTATTTTATTATCAATCGTTCGATCGATTCCGTCGTACTCAATACCACGCAGCGTTTGTGTCAAATAGTCACGTGATAGCGGAGTATCAGGGTTGCTCGCTAATAGCCACAATAGGTCAAACTCGCTGTCAGTGAGCGATAAAACGGCACCTGAAAGTTCACACTTCTTATAGGTGTTTTTCAGAACCAGTTGATCAAACTGAAGGTTGTCTGAGTCATCGACTGAAGCCGTATTGGTGTCTTGGCGGCGTAATAGCGAACGAACTCTGGCCAGTAGAACTCTTGGTTTGATTGGCTTGGTGACATAGTCATCAGCCCCTGTCTCTAAACCAGCAACGTGATCAAAGTCGTCATCGCTAGCGGTGAGCATCAAGATTTTACCTTTATAGTGCGTACGCGTCTGTCGGCAGATTGTAAGTCCATCAGTTACAGGAAGCATCAAATCCAACAACACGATATCAGGCTGTTCGGCAAGGATGGTCTGCGCGGCGTCACTGCCATCATCTAGTGTGGAGACTTCAAAGTCCTGCGTAACAAAGTAATCCTTTAGCATTCGCTGAAGTTTCAAATCGTCTTCTACGATGATCATTTTAGGTTTTGTCATTCCATTCTCAGCCTTATCGTGTGTTTAACTTATTGAGATTTTTTGAACGGGTTTGATTTTATGGTGAGCTATTGTTGCATATTGAATTCAAATGCTTCGCGAACAATATCTGACGTAAATGATTAAACACTTTCTACGGTAGTTCAATGCTGATTTTGAATTAGTGATCAAAATAAAAAACAATGTTCATAAAGCGTACTTATTCCATTACATTTGTCCGGCCGATAGTCACAGTATTAATCAATAGAGTTTACTTTTTTATACAGGAGTGAATAACGGTATGCACTACTATCGAAATGCATTACTGACATTACCGTTACCTTTAATTTTCAGCGTTAGAATCTGCTTTTAAGACGATCTGCCTAATTTTTACATAATATTAGTTTGATTGAATTTTGTACTTTTTAAGTGAAAACATTCGACCAATAACCATCACACCTCAAATCTTTAATTAATTTAATTAGGGGTCTAAATGATATTTAAGTGATTGTTTATATTTAATTTATTTATGTATTGGTGGTTCTCTGTTATGGGTTTGTTTCAAATAATCATTTGAACCCTAACTAAATTTCTGTCATTTTATATTTAACTAAACGTTCAATAAAAAATAAAAGGACTAAAAAATGCCGAAGGTTGGGATGCCTGATATACGTAAACCACAGCTCGTACAAGCCACGATGACCGTGATTGATCGAGTGGGTTTACATGCCGCAAGTATTGCTTTGATCAGTAAGGAAGCGGGAGTTTCAACGGGCATCATTAATCACTATTTTGGTGGAAAGCATGGTCTGCTTGAAGAGACTATGCGTGAAATTCTTCGCCAATTATCCAACACCATTACCACGGCATTAAAAGCACTCCCTGTTGATGCTCACCAGCAGAGGATTAATGCAATCATTGAAGGTAACTTCGAAGGCTACCAAGCCGAAAACAAGGTCGCAAAAACGTGGTTGGCATTTTGGTCATATTCGATGCATGACCAACAATTGAAAAGACTTCAGCGCGTGAATGAAAGACGTTTACTTTCGCATTTACGCCTTGAGTTGAAAGGTATTCTTAATCATGAACAGGCGGAGCTCGTTGCTCACGGTATTGCTTCTTTGATTGATGGTTTATGGCTGAGAGGCACGTTAAACCCTGAAGGTATCGATGCCCAAAAGGCACGCGCTATTATCAATGACTACCTTGATAAGCAATTGACGTTTTACTCGTGTCACTCGAATAAAACCTAGTCATAGCATTCGAATTACAAACACTCACATATAGACCTGTAGAGTCTAAAACAATAATTAAGTCAGAATCTCAAATGGAAATGAACTCATTATATATCGATGGCGAAGCAGTTAAAGCAACGTCTGGTGAAACCTTTGATAGTATTAATCCGGCAAACGGTGAATCTATCGCAACTTTGGGCCAAGCATCTTCAGCGGATGTGGATAGTGCTATCGAATCGGCAAAACGTGGATTTGCGGTATGGTCAGCAATGTCAGCCGTTGAACGCAGCCGTATTCTTTTAAAAGCTGTAGAGATACTTAGAGCTCGAAATGATGAGCTTGCTAGCCTTGAGGTTGTTGATACGGGCAAACCGTTGCAAGAAGCAATTGAAGTGGATGTGGCGTCTGGCGCGGATGTTATTGAATATTTCGCAGGCCTTGCTCCTACTCTTCAAGGCGACCAACAACCGCTTAGTGAATCTCAATTCTTCTACACACGCCGTGAACCGTTAGGTATCTGTGCAGGTATCGGTGCGTGGAACTATCCAATTCAAATCGCAATGTGGAAATCAGCACCGGCACTCGCGGCGGGCAACGCCATGATTTTCAAGCCTTCAGAAGAAACGCCGCTAACGGCACTTAAGCTCGCTGAAATTTTTACCGAAGCGGGGCTTCCTGAAGGTGTGTTTAACGTGGTTCAGGGAGATTATCGCGTTGGCCAGATGCTGACCGCACACCCAGACATCGCAAAAGTGTCATTCACCGGTGAAATTGGTACAGGTAAAGCCGTGATGGGCGATAGCGCCAAAACGCTTAAATCGGTCACTATGGAGCTTGGTGGCAAATCACCAATGATTGTGTTTGATGACGCGAAATTGGATGATGCGGTCTCCGCTTCCATGGTCGCAAACTTCTACACCCAAGGCGAAGTATGTACTAATGGCACTCGTGTTTATGTACACGAAAACATCTATAACGCATTTATTGATCAACTTAAAACACGCACTGAAAAGCTGATCATTGGTGACCCAATGAAGATGGATACTCAGATTGGCGCGTTGATTTCTAAAGAACATCTTGCAAAAGTTCTTGAAGCGATTGAGCTAGCTAAACAGTCTGGTGCAACCCTGTTAACTGGTGGTTATCAAGTGACAGACAACGGCCTAGCGAACGGCAACTTTGTTACTCCAACCGTGTTTGTGGATTGCGAAGACAGCATGCCACATGTCCAACAAGAGATCTTTGGTCCAGTGATGTCGGTAATGAAGTTTACTGACGAAGACGACGTTATTCGCCGTGCTAATGACACTAAATATGGCCTTGCTGCTGGCGTATTCACGCAAAACCTTTCTCGTGCTCACCGAATTATTCATCAAATGCAAGCCGGTATTTGCTGGGTTAACACATGGGGTGACTCACCTGCAGAAATGCCTGTCGGTGGCTACAAGCTTTCAGGTATTGGTCGTGAAAATGGACCAGAAACTCTACTTCACTACACGCAAACCAAGAGCATTCTTATTGAGCTCGGCGATTTCGCTAGCCCATATGCCTAACGCGTAACACTCAACTCAACGGAGAAACAAAATGGAACAACGCTACGATTATATTATCGTCGGCGCGGGTTCGGCCGGCTGTGTGTTAGCGGAGAGACTAACAGAGAGCGGTGAACATAGCGTTTTATTATTGGAAGCTGGTGGTACGGATAAGAGCATTTTTATCCAAATGCCAACTGCGCTTTCTTATCCAATGAATACTGAAAAGTATGCGTGGCAATTTGAAACAGAGCAAGAGCCGGGCCTTGATGGACGTGAACTGCATTGTCCACGTGGCAAAGTATTAGGCGGTAGCTCATCAATTAACGGTATGGTTTATGTTCGTGGCCATGCATGCGATTTTGATCAATGGGAAGAAGAGGGTGCTGCGGGTTGGAACTACCAAGCCTGTCTGCCTTATTTCCGCCGTGCTGAATCATGGAGCAAAGGTGGTGACGAATACCGTGGCGACAATGGGCCAGTAGGCACTTGTAACGGCAACGATATGGAGCTTAATCCGCTTTATCAAGCATTTATTGATGCAGGTAAAGACGCCGGTTACCCAGAAACACAAGACTATAACGGCTACCAGCAAGAAGGCTTCGGTACTATGCACATGACAGTAGACAAGGGTGTTAGAGCCTCAACCTCTAACGCTTATCTGCGCCGTGCATTGAAGCGATCAAACCTTACCTTGAAAAAAGGTATCGTGGCTCGTCGTTTCTTGCTTGAGTCACAAGACACACAGGGTCAATCGGGTCTGAAAGCTGTTGGTGTTGAATTCGAAAAGTCAGGCAATACCCAAGTGGCTGTGGCGAACAAAGAAGTGATCTCGTCTGCGGGCTCTATTGGTTCTGTTCAACTGCTGCAGCTTTCTGGTATCGGCCCGAAATCCGTGCTTGAAAAGGCAGGCGTTGAACTGAAACACGAGTTGAACGGCGTGGGTGAAAACCTGCAAGACCACTTAGAAGTGTACTTCCAATATCACTGCAACGAGCCTATTACTCTCAACAGCAAGCTTGGTTTAGTGAGCAAGGGCATGATTGGCGCAGAGTGGATTCTGACTCGTAAAGGTTTGGGGGCTACTAATCATTTTGAATCATGCGCGTTCATTCGTTCACGCAAAGGATTGAAGTGGCCGAATATTCAATACCACTTCCTACCAGCAGCAATGCGTTACGACGGGCAAGCGGCCTTTGATGGTCATGGCTTCCAAGTACACGTTGGTCCTAACAAGCCAGAAAGCCGCGGTACGGTGGCGATCACTTCTGCTGATCCACATGCCAAGCCAGAGATCATTTTCAACTACATCTCGACCGAACAAGACCGCCAAGATTGGCGCGATTGTATTCGTCTGACGCGTGAGATTCTGTCTCAACCTGCGATGGATCTTTACCGAGGTGAAGAGATTCAGCCTGGTCTCAATATTACTTCCGATGAAGCGATTGATGAATGGGTTAAGCAGAACGTGGAAAGCGCCTACCACCCTTCATGTGGCTGCAAAATGGGTTCAGATAACGACCCAATGGCGGTGCTTGATGAAGAGTGTCGAGTCCGCGGCATCGACAACTTACGTGTGGTTGATTCATCAGTTTTCCCAACCATTCCAAATGGCAACTTAAACGCACCAACCATTATGGTGGCTGAGCGTGCTTCTGATTTGATTCTGGGCAAGCCTGCACTTAAAGAACAAGACGTTCCTGTGTGGATTGCACCTGAATGGGAAGAGAAACAAAGAATAAGTAAACCAGTAAGAGAGGCGTAAGTCTCTGTTACTGAATAAAAATAAGAAAACCAGTAATAACAAAAATTAGTAAAAAGTTAGTAGAACTTCCCTTATTTGTATGAGTTAGGGCAGTAAAAGGAAAGATAAAAAAGGAATCATTATGACGACTCAACGTAAACAAACCGCGACAAATAAGCCTTTAGCAAGCAATGCGTTAAAAACGAAGGCGCTCGCAACATTAGCCATCAGTTCATTTGCATTTGGTGCTAACGCTTCTATTGAACCACAGCAATGTGAAAACGTGCGCTTCGCTGATGTGGGTTGGACAGACATTACCGCAACAACTGCTGTTACTTCTGAACTATTAAAAGGCCTTGGTTACAAAACCAAAACCGACCTACTTTCAGTACCGGTAACTTACTCTTCAATGGCCAACGGCGATATTGATATCTTTTTAGGTAACTGGATGCCAACTATGGAAGGCGATATTGCTAAGTACCGTGAAGCGGGCACTGTAGAAACCATTCGTGCCAACCTTGAAGGCGCTAAATACACACTAGCCGTACCAAAATATGTGTACGACTCTGGTGTGAAAAGTTTCACCGATCTCGCAAAGCATGCCGACAAGTTTAAAGACCGTATCTACGGCATTGAACCGGGCAACGATGGTAACCGTTTAATCCAATCAATGATTGATTCTGATGCATTTGGTTTAAAAGATTTTAGCTTAGTGGAATCAAGCGAAGCAGGCATGGTATCTCAAGTATCACGCGCCGCACGCCGTAGCCAATGGATTGTTTACCTTGGTTGGGCACCTCACCCAATGAACAGCAATGTTGAAATGGAATACCTATCAGGTGGTGATGAATTCTTTGGTCCTAACTACGGCGGCGCAAATGTTTACACCAATGTTCGTTCAAACTACCTGTCTGAGTGCGCAAACGTCGGTCAACTTCTACAGAACCTAGAGTTTACTTTAGAGATGGAAAACCAGTTGATGGAAGAAATCCTTAACCAAAACGTTAAGCCTGAAAAAGCGGCTCAACAATGGCTAAATAGCAACCCACAGCAAGTGGAAGCTTGGTTAGATAACGTAAAAACACATAAAGGTGAATCAGCAACTCAAGCCGTTACTGACTACCTAAAGCAGGTAAAAGCTTAGTTCTCTACCCAGTTACATAAATAACAAAGGTGAGCTTCGGCTCACCAATAATCAAAGGCAATATTGTGAATTTTATTACGGAAAACAAAATCCCTGTCGGACAATGGATGGAAACTGGTGTTGACTGGTTAACAATTAACGCAGCAGGTTTTTTTGATGCTATTTCTATCTTTTTGGAAACCGTTATTCTTTTTTTAGTTGATGTATTTAAATGGATGCCACCTGCGCTGCCAATCGTGATAACGGCGGCAATCGCATGGTATTTACACCGTAAACTGTCGTTGGTGATCTTTGTCGTCGCAGCGCTTCTCACTATCCTCAACCTTGGCTATTGGCAAGAAATGCTGGAAACCTTTGTTCTCGTCTTTGCGGCGACAACGATTTCCGTATTAATTGGTGTGCCAGTTGGCATCATGGCAGCTCATCGTCCTTGGCTCTATACGCTGCTACGTCCAGTACTTGATTTAATGCAGACAGTCCCAACGTTTGTGTACTTGATTCCGACCTTAGTGCTATTTGGTTTAGGCATCGTTCCTGGCTTAATCTCGACGATCATTTTCGCGATAGCATCGCCGATTCGTTTGACCTATTTGGGGGTCACAAAAGTACCAGAAGAATTGATTGAAGCAGGTAAAGCTTTTGGTGCTAGCCGCATGAAGTTGCTACTCAAAGTTGAATTGCCGGCGGCTTTACCCAGCATCATGGCGGGTATCACACAGTGCATTATGTTATCGCTTTCAATGGTAGTTATTGCGGCACTGGTAGGGGCTGATGGCCTTGGCAAGCCAGTCGTTCGAGCTCTAAACACAGTCAACATTTCACAAGGCTTTGAAGCCGGATTAGCGATTGTTTTAGTAGCAATTATTCTTGATCGCTTGTGCAAAACACCCAACCAGAAGGAAGCTTAATTATGTCTCTAGTAAACAAAGATGTGCTTGAAGCAAGTAAAGCTATGGATGCTATTACTATTAAGAATCTCGACGTTGTGTTTGGTGACAAAGCTAATCAAGCGCTTGAACTGCTCGACCAAGGCAAAACTCGCCAAGAGATCATCGATGAAGCGGGCCAAGTGGTGGGTGTCGATAATGTTTCACTGACCGTTAAAGAAGGCGAAATCTGCGTACTCATGGGTTTGTCTGGCTCGGGTAAATCTTCACTGCTTCGCGCTGTTAACGGTTTGAATGAAATTAGCCGTGGTTCATTGGCAATCAAAGATGGCGATAAGCTGGTTGATTTAGGCAAACAGTGCGACGAAGCGACATTGCGCCACCTACGTACACACCGTGTTTCTATGGTGTTCCAAAAATTTGCTTTAATGCCGTGGCTAACTGTATTAGATAATGTCGCGTTTGGCCTTGAAATGCAGGGTGTCGCTAAAGATGTTCGTCGTGCTAAAGCGCGTGAGCAACTGGAGATGGTTGGCTTATCAGAGTGGGAAACAAAATTCCCTCATGAGCTTTCTGGTGGTATGCAGCAACGTGTGGGTTTAGCACGTGCTTTTGCGATGGATACTGACATTCTATTGATGGATGAACCCTTTTCTGCGCTTGATCCTTTGATTCGTGCGCAACTCCAAGATGAACTGATAGTGCTACAAAATAAGCTTAACAAAACGATTTTGTTTGTGAGTCATGACCTTGATGAAGCGCTGAAGATTGGTAATAACATCGCTATCATGGAATCAGGAAAATTGATTCAACACGGCAAACCTGAAGAAATCGTGTTAACGCCAAAAACGGAATATGTGAAGGACTTTGTTGCCCACACTAACCCGTTGAACGTATTGAAAGGTCGTTCACTTATGCAGCCTCTTGATTCACTGAGGCAAGATAATGAGAGTTGGAAGATTTGTGATTCAAAAGATTTATGGATAGAACAGACTGAAGGCTCATTATCGGTAAAAGGTGAGCCAACTTTGGCGCTTGTTGAGTGGAATGAATCTGACGATCTAACCGCGATTAGCGCGTCGAGTGTTGTAGTGGCGAGCCCTGAAATTGGAATGCGTGATGCAATTAAATTGAAACAGATAAGTAACAACCCAATTTTGTTGGTTGAAAACAATCAATTGGTTGGTATTTTGGATAACAGTGAGTTTTACAACGCGCTAATAGGGAATTTTCAACTCAACAGTGCCGCTTAATGGTTTGAGCTGAGTTAACTCGTTTTCTAACGGATAAAATAGGTAGTGAGGTCGCGAGATCTCGTTACCTATTTGACTAAACCGTCTTTTTATTTACTTACAACTTCTCGCCTTTTCTTACCCTGTTCGTCTCTTTAAGGCCAAATATCGGCACTTGTTAAACAAAAATGTTGGTCTGCGTAAATTCAGAGGCATAGAAAAGATTGAGAATACTATGAACATAAGTACAATGCGGAAAAAATCAATGAATTAATTTATCAATTTACAGTGTAATTCGAACGTGCCCGACTTAATCACTCAGGACATCTAATCACTTCGACGCTGTAAAGCCACTCACAATATATTAGTACAAAGGTCTGCATCTTGGACAAACATGACGAAATCCTGGTCGCTATTCGACAAATTATTCGCGCTATCGATTTACACTCGAAAAAGCTGAGTAAAGAGTATGGTATGACTGGCCCTCAATTAATCTTAATGAGAGCAATCCAAGAAATGGGTAATGTGACAATCAAAGAATTGTCTAATCAGACCAATGTAAGCCAAGCGACGACGACGACGATCATCGACCGTCTAGAGTTAAATGGTTATGTACAACGAGTGCGCAGTTCGTCGGACCGCCGCAAAGTACACGCGAACTTGACTGAAAAAGGGCAAGAGTTGCTTAATAACGCACCCCCACCACTGCAAGATAACTTTGTTAAAAAGTTCCAAAATTTAGAACCGTGGGAGCAAAGCTTACTGCTTTCTTCAATGCAGCGAGTATCATCAATGATGAACGCAGAAGACATCGACGCCGCTCCAGTACTTCAGCTTGAAGGCATTGCAAACGTAGCTAAGAGCTAACGTTATTTGTAAATTATTCATTTAGAACAACAACTTAAACATTCATTAAATGGTCGCACTAAGCGGCCATTTTTGATTTTTGCCTCCCTACTCCTCAGATTTTACTGGTACAAATCACCTTTTAGTTGTGGTCTGTCGATACAAATTGGGCCTGAGAAAGACCGATTATCAGCGAGTGTATCTGTATAGGGTATTGCATCAAGTTCATACTGACATATGATGATTATCTCCTCGTTGTGTCTCATCTTATATGCTCCTTCTAAGCGACAAAACTTTTTTCAAGATAAGCACATCCTATAAATCGAAAATAACAATCTTAAAGGGCTTGTTTGGTGTCTTAAAATGGCTAAATTAGGGTGTTTTAAGTTGCTGTTTTTGTTGGTTTTTAATTTGGTGTTTTCTTAAGATCGCAATGGTAGTCTTAGCTTAATTTCTTTAGGGGGCTAAATGGACACCAATAACAGCACTTATCATCACCACAGTTTTGCTCAGCAAGACTTATCAGAGCTTACATTTACAGCCTGTACGTTTATCCGTTGTGATTTCAGACGTTCGAACTTACGTGACGCAACGTTTATTAACTGTAAGTTTATTGAACAAGGCGATATTGAGGGATGCCACTTTGATATTGCCGACTTACGAGACGCAAGCTTCCAGAATTGTCAGTTGGCGATGGCGAATTTCAGTAACGCGAATTGCTATGGTATTGAGCTACGTGAATGCGACTTGAAAGGGGCGAACTTTACTCGTGCGAATTTTGCCAACCAGGTGAGCAATCGCATGTATTTTTGCTCGGCATACATCACGGGTTGCAACCTGTCTTACGCTAATTTTGAACAGGCTTGTTTAGAGAAGTGCGAATTGTTTGAGAACCGTTGGATAGGTACTTACCTTGGCGGCGCGTCACTGAAAGAGTCTGATCTCAGCCGGGGTGTGTTCTCGGAAGACGTATGGGGGCAATTCAGTATGCAAGGGGCGAATTTGTGCCATGCGGAACTAGAAGGATTAGATCCTCGCAAGGTCGATACATCTGGAATTAAAATTGTCGCTTGGCAGCAAGAGCAACTGCTTGAAAGCATGGGTATTGTTGTAATGCCTGACTGATTTTTTTCATTCGGTTGTAATCAACCACAGTCGCTAGAAGAAAAGCCCAAAGCTAATAACTTTGGGCTTTTCCGTATCTGGAGTTTCGTCTGGCTTTCTATACAGGTCGTTTGCATGTCGCGAGGCTGGATGAGTTAGCAGCTTGTTATGTCGTAAAATTTCAGCTGAATGGTGTTTAGATTTCATACGCGATCTTTGTCACTGATTTTAGCGTGTTACATTCCTTGCTTTACGAATATAAACATAACCATTATCACAATTAACTGATGGTCAACCGTCTAACCTGAACTCATGTCTCACTTTTTTGTTTTAAATTGATTTTGGTTATTGAGGCTGATATCAAACTTAAACTGTTGACTTGTTTTTAATTATAAATTTGTTATTTAATTACAGGTTGAATTTGAGCGGTGACGCAGAAATATCCGGTTGACAGTTATTTATAGGTGACTAAAGTCACGTTTGTTTGTCATTTCTCGATTCGACAACTTCCATTGATAATAATCCCAACAACAACGAACAAGAATAACTGGGATATATTATGCTTTATGACCTTATTGACCACGACTTAATTGATGTCATTAACCACTCTGAATATAAGTGGGAAGATGCAGTTAAAGAAACGACTCGTTATTTGCAAGATAAAGGTTACGTTACCGATAATTACGCAGACGCGATCATTCAGTCAACGCATGATAATGGACCTTATTATGTTCTTTGTCCAGGCATTGCTATGCCTCATGCCCGTCCAGAAGCAGGTGTACTAAAGACTGGGTTGGGCATCCATGTTTTTCCAACCCCAGTTGATTTCGGTTCAGAAATGGGACCAGCGAATGTCTTATTAACATTAGCTGCAAAGGATTCAGATACACACATCGAGGTTATTCAAGCACTTAGTGAAATGTTAGTTGATGAAGAAAACATTGCCAAGCTGGCGGCTTCATCTTCAAAAGCTGATGTACTTGAAATTATTAAAAGCTATTAAGAATAACCTTTGAAAATAAGGAATATACCGTGTCTACAAATATAAGAGCAAAAGTGCAATCTTTTGGTGGTCATCTGACCGCGATGGTATTGCCAAATATTGGAGCCTTCATCGCATGGGGCTTTATTACAGCATTATTTATTCCAACAGGTTGGATGTCTAACGAATATTTTGGTGAATTAGTGGGTCCGATGATCACTTATTTACTTCCTCTGCTTATTGGTTATACCGGTGGACAAATTGTCGGGGATAAGCGTGGTGCAGTTGCTGGTGCGATAGGTACCATGGGTGTTATCGCTGGCGCTGAGATTCCAATGTTTGTTGGCGCAATGATCATGGGCCCATTGAGTGGCTGGGTGATCGTTCAAATCGATAAACGCTTACAAGA
This sequence comes from Vibrio sp. 5S239, assembly GCF_041439575.1. Taxonomy (NCBI): domain Bacteria; kingdom Pseudomonadati; phylum Pseudomonadota; class Gammaproteobacteria; order Vibrionales; family Vibrionaceae; genus Vibrio; species Vibrio sp. 5S239. The sequence goes on from NZ_JBGOOM010000001.1 coordinate 210,025, forward strand.
CAAGATCCCTTCAGGTTTTGAGATGGTGGTAAACAACTTCTCGCTAGGCATCTTCGGCATGTTGATGTGTTTATTTGCTTACGCGATTGTTGGCCCTGCTGTGACTGCTGCGAACCTATTCGTTAAATCGGGTATCGAAGCGCTTGTAGCAACTGGTTTTCTACCGTTACTTGCCATTATTAATGAACCAGCAAAAGTCTTGTTCCTAAACAACGCTATCGACCAAGGTATCTACTACCCACTAGGTCTACAAGCGGCGGCGGAAACGGGCAAATCGATCTTCTTTATGGTGGCGTCAAACCCAGGTCCTGGCCTAGGTATGCTTTTGGCTTACGCGAAATTTGGTCAAGGTCTAAGTAAGAAATCAGCACCAAGTGCAATCATCATTCACTTCTTCGGTGGTATCCATGAGCTGTACTTCCCATACGTGCTAATGAAGCCAATCATGATTGTTGCGATGATTGCTGGTGCGGCGACAGGTATTGCCACGTTCAACCTACTTGATGGTGGTCTGGTTGCTGGCCCTAGTCCTGGCTCGATTTTCTCTTACTTAGCACTCACACCAAAAGGAAGCTTCTTCGCAACCATCGCAGGTGTGGCTTCAGCAACGGTTGTGTCTTTCCTTGTCGCAAGTGCAATCCTGAAAGTGAATAAGAAAGAACAATCAGAAGATGAGTTTGAACAGTCGATAACCGACATGAAAGATATGAAAGCAGAAGGTGTGGTAGCAAAAGCATCAGCTCAGGCTTCAACAGAACAGCCAAAAGAAGTAAAGAACATCAAATTTATTGCCTTTGCATGTGATGCGGGAATGGGCTCAAGCGCCATGGGAGCATCGACTTTCAAACGCAAACTAGAAAAGGCTGGCTACGATGTTCAAGTTAAAAACTTTGCCATCGAAAAAGTTCCAACTGATGCCGATGTGGTGGTGACTCACGAGAGCTTAGAGAATAGAGCAATTAAGGCTACGGGCTTACCAGTGGTCACTATCAAGAACTTCTTACATGACCCTGCATTAGACAACCTAATGAACACCATTGGTCAACAAGCTTAAATTAAATTTTGGGGCCACTCAGTGGTCCCACTTTCGGAGAGAAAATCATGACTCAAACAACTGCTGCTGTTATCCGTGGTGAAAAAGACGTTCAACTTAGAACGTTCGATCTTCCAAAAATTTCTGATGATGAACTATTAGTTAAAAATATCTCAAACAGCATCTGTCTTTCTACTTACAAAGCAGCACTGTTAGGCAGCAACCATAAACGTGTACCGGAAAATATTGCTGAAGTTCCCGTAATGACAGGCCACGAATACGCAGGTGTGATTGTGGAAGTGGGTGCAAACCTGAAAGATCGTTTTACGGCAGGTGAACCTTTTGTACTGCAGCCAGCAATGGGTCTGCCAACAGGCTACTCGGCAGGTTATAGCTATGAAACGTTCGGTGGCAATGCGACGTACTCAATTATCCCTAAAGTAGCAATCGACTTGGACTGTGTATTGCCTTACAAGAGTTCGTACTACGCTAATGCCTCTTTAGCTGAACCTATGTCATGCATCATTGGTGCGTTCCATGCAAGCTACCATACAACGCCTTACGTATATGAACATCAAATGGGCATTAAAGAGGGTGGCTCTCTTGCATTGTTAGCGTGTGCAGGCCCGATGGGTATTGGTGCCATCGACTACGCGATTAATGGTCCAGTCAAACCAAGTCGAATCGTTGTCACCGATATTGATGAAGCGCGCCTAGAGCGAGCAGAAAGCCTAATTCCAGTATCAAAAGCAGCAGAGAACGGTATCGAACTTTTTTATGTGAATACCGCTAAGTTAGAAGATCCTGTATCACACCTTAAGCAGTTGAATTATGGTAAGGGGTATGATGATGTCATGGTGTATGCCGCAGTTGCACAAGTGCTTGAGCAAGCGGATGAGTTGCTAGGCAATGATGGTTGCTTAAATTTCTTTGCTGGTCCAACGGACAAGCAGTTCAAAGTACCATTTAACTTCTATAACGTTCACTACGAAGCGACTCACATTGTTGGTACTTCTGGTGGCTCTACGGGTGATATGGTCGAGTCTATTGAGCTTTCAGAAGCGAATAAAATCAACCCTTCATTTATGCTGACACACGTTGGTGGTCTAGAAGCGGCACCGCATACGATTCTCAATCAGTTAGATATTCCGGGTGGCAAGAAATTGATTTACCCACATATCGACTTACCGCTGACTGCGATTGACCAATTCCATACACTGGCAGAGCAGTCTCCATTCTTCCTAGAGCTTGATGAAATCTTGAGAGCCAATAACTACGTTTGGAATGAATTGGCAGAAAAAGCGCTACTTGAATTTTATGATGTGAGCTTAACCGTTTAATATGGTTCATTATTGTGGTGGCGAGCCAGCCACCACAGCTTCATGAGGTAATTGATATTTTGTTGCAAGATGAATTATTGGATGCATTGGAACAGTGTGATTCCGCGACGAGTTTGATCGAAGCGTCTAATAAGTTAATAAACCAAAAACTGAAAAAGCTATTACCGAACGTGTTTGTTCAAGATGCTTTGGTGATGGAGTACGCCGTCGTACCTCTTTTAAAAGAAAATGGGCCTCTTGTGACAACCGACGTCGCCTCTAAATTGATGTTTGCAATGGGTAAGATCTCTTTGGAAACCTACGCAGATATTGGCTTATTCGACCAAATGTATGAATACACTAGTAAGCAATCGCAAGTGCTGACATTTGGCGATGACATGGTTTACGACTTCCTCAGTAATCAATCAAACCTCTCGAAAGGCAAAGATAGCTTCTACTTAGATTCAATTAACCAATTAAAATTCTCGTCATTCGATTCATTCACTCAAACACGTTACGAATCGCTGATTAAAACAGTGCTGAAACTCTGTTGCGAGAACTTGTTGGAAAGTATTGAGAAAGAGATATTAGGATAAGGTTGAACATGAAAGTTTCCTTAAATGTGAGTGGCTTTGAAACCGAAGCGACATTCCCTGATAAAGATATTGAACAGATTCATAAACCACTGGTTGAAAAATTTACGCGACTTTTTGAGCAGAAAAAAGAACGTACGATTATCTTTTTGTGTGCCCCTCCTGGCAGTGGTAAATCGACGTTAGCCGCGTTTTGGGAGCATTTGTCCCATCAACAAACCAACGTTGAGCCACTTCAGGTATTGCCATTTGACGGTTTTCATTACCCCAATGAGATATTGGACTCAAACTACATCGTTCGTGATGAAGAGAAAATTAAACTCCGTACCATTAAAGGTTCTCACGAAACGTTCAATTTAACCTCGTTGATTGATAAGTTGAAACAGCTGAAAGTAAAAAATCCTACGTGGCCGTACTACGATAGAAATCTTCATGATCCTGTGGATGACGCAATCTCGGTAGACAAGAACATTGTCGTGATTGAAGGCAACTGGTTGTTACTGAATGAGCCAGTTTGGAATGGATTGCATGAGTTGGCTGATTTCACCATCTTCATAGACACCGACGCTAAGTTCCTCGAAGAGCGCTTAGTAAACCGCAAGGTGCGAGGAGGTACCACTTTAGAAGAGGCGGTCGAGTTCTATAAAAATTCAGACTCAAAAAACGTCGATAAAGTGTTAGACCATTCTATTCCTGCTGACCTAACACTCTTCATGAGTCAAGACGGTTCGTTTCAAATCAATTAAACAATTTAGGAGGTCATAATGGAGATTGTTGTTGACAGCCATACTCATACATTGGCAAGTGGCCATGCCTATAGCACCATTATCGAAAATGCACTGGCATCGAAAAATAAGGGGCTAAAACTCCTCTGTACAACGGATCATGCTCCTGAAATGCCGGGAGCCCCCCACTACTGGTTTTTCAATAACCAAAGGATTTTGCCCCGCTTTCTGCACGATGTAGGTATCTTGCGTGGTGTGGAAGCCAACATATTGAACACTGCTGGAGAGTTGGATCTTCCTCCCTCTTCTTACCAACACCTAGACTGGGTGATTGCGAGCTTACATGAGCCAGTTTTCAAGTCATCGACGGAACAAGAACATACACAGGCGTTAATGAACGTCATTAAGAGTGGCAAAGTTGATGTGCTAGGGCACTTAGGGAACCCAAACTACAAGTTCGATATGGAAGCAGTTCTTCAGTGCGCAAAGGATCACAATGTTGCGATTGAAGTGAACAACACGTCATTGACAGGCAAGAGCCGAAAAGGAAGTGATGTGCGATGCTCAAAAATTGTCGAGCTTGGTAAGCGAATTGGCGTTTACTTCTCTACGGGCTCTGATGCGCATTTCTGCGAAGAAATTGCTTGTTTGGATCTCGTAAAAGCATTACTTGAGAATCACGGCGTGGAAGAAGACAAAATAATCACGACCTCAACATCCCGCTTTTTGAATTTTTTATTATTGCGCGGTAAGAGTCGAATAGAAGAGTTTTCACACTTATATTAAGTATGTTGGTGAGTTAACAATTATTGAGATAAAAGCGCCCGAAAGCGAACACCTTTGGGCGTTTTTGCTTCTCTGGAAACGATCAGTTTAATATCGCTGATCGAAAAGAGATGGCAAGTTATGAAAAGTGGAGTTTAGTGCATGCCTGAACGCATTTTGTCACTGAGCGCAAAGAAAACGAATAGAACAATACACACAAGGGCTACACCCAGTGCCATTAGTATTGTTGTTGCATCTGTCGAGATCAGTGGAACAACGATAGAAGCTAACGCTACCAACATAACAAGGATATGAACGATTCGTCCGAGAATTGGATTTTTATGACAGAATGAAGCCCATAGGTAACGCATTTTTAACACCAGTATAAAATTAGTGGGTTTATTCTATTTTATTATTGAGTGTTTTGTAAGTTATTTTCGTTACAGGAAACGGTAAGTATGATCCAAGTCGTTTTAGTATAAAACTGATTAAATAACAGCAGGTTATTGGTTTTAAAGAAAGCGATTATTGACTAAATGATAATAATATGTCGTATTCTTTATAATGATAAGTCAAATTTTATTCGATTTTTAGTTTCTTGGCTGAAAGTCTCATTTATTGAGTTTTTGGTAAAAAAAGGTGGTTTTTTGGACCATTAAACATTGTGGATGGCATTCAAACTAGAATCCTTTCCCAGACGGTGATTCGTTTATGGTTTTATCAGGAAGAGTGTTCGATTTGGGAGCACGGTAATCTTGTGAACGATACCTGTTTGATATACTTATCGTTCGCTCAGTAAAGGTGATGGAGATAATATGTCGAAAACCGCGAAGATCATTAATGAAGATAAGCTGGTGAAAAAAGCAGTAGAGGTCGGTTTCAAAATGGCAAAGTTGCAGGGCTTTGATTTGCCACATTCATCTCAACCAATAAAGGTTAAAGCGGTGTATTTGTTCCTCGTTGAAGTGAATCAGATAACGCCACTACCCGAAAGTAAGCTTGATGGAGCAAACATTAAAAAGCGCTTAGCGTTATGGATACACAAAGCACTACCTGATAATGATCCTCTAAAGTAAGTAATACTTAAACGGATGTATCTGAATACGTTTCTTTTTCAGCTCGTTATTACTGCTTTTATACTAGAAACCTAACGATTCGTCGCTAGGTTTTTTTTTGGCTAACATTTTCAATATTAACTTATAGATACCACTGTTTGGAGTGCTTTCAGTTAACGAGTTATTGGACGCTGACGGCCATCTCTTTAGCTAGAAATTACTTATCAATTAGGTTCTAGGTCTGACTCAGTAAATTGCTTACTACCATTAAACGTGGGCGACTCGGCTACTTAACGCCATGCGCAAAAAGCTCCTATCCTCAACCTCTGTCTAACTACTTTTTTGTGTTTGTTCCTTGAAAAATACATCTCGATAACTTCACCTCAATAAATACATTAGAACTCAAAGTATTGTTTGATTCATGCAATACGCTAAATTATGTGATTAACATCACATAATTTAGCTTTGTAGCGTTAATTTGTTGATCTTTATGCTGTGAAAATGCTCATAATGGAAAGGAATTTAATTAGAGTTCGAAGGAAAAAACTAGATATGATTACATCAGCGCCTTGGGGGCTATATTCGGAGATTGTAGAAAAAAGCAATGAGAAATGGATTTTTCGTGAGCCCGAAGTTTCTGATGGCAACGATATCTACCGCTTAATTTCAGAATGCCCACCATTAGATGTTAATTCTTCATATTGCAATTTTTTGCAGTCTACTCACTTTAGTAAAACTTGTATCTTGGTTGAGCACAAAGGGGACCTTGCCGGTTTTATTTCTAGTTACCAGAAGCCGAATGAGCCTAATGTACTATTTATTTGGCAAGTAGCCGTTGACCCTCGGTTTAGAGGTAATGCATTAGCTTACAAGATGATTGATGCTTTACTTAAGAGAGAATGGATGGAGGGTATCGACGCTATTGAAACCACCATTACCAAATCAAACCAAGCATCTTGGGCACTATTCAAAAAGCTAGACGCTAAAAATGGTAGTTCCGGAGAGGTGACAACATTCTTAGATGAGAATGTTCACTTCAACGGTCGGCACGATACTGAATATTTATATCGAATTCCCTTAAATAATCACAAACTAATAGGAATTAAATAACGGCCTTATCATGGATATTTTTAAAAAGCAGGAATCTAACGTACGTTCATACTCGAATAGTTTTCCAGTCACCTTTAGCAAATCAAAAGGTTGCTGGCTTGAAACAAAACAAGGTGATCGTTACCTCGATTTTCTTGCTGGAGCAGGATCTCTAAATTACGGTCACAACAACCCAATTCTTAAGCAAGCACTGCTTGAGTACATTGAAATGGATGGAATTACACATGGCTTAGATATGCATTCAGAAGCCAAAGCTGAATTCCTAGAAGCACTGAGTCGCTTCATCTTGGAACCAAGAGCATTAGATTACAAAGTTCAATTTACCGGCCCTACAGGAACAAATGCAGTGGAAGCTGCAATCAAGTTAGCTAAAAAAGTGAAAGGTCGAAGCAGCATTGTTGCGTTTACTAATGGTTTTCATGGTTGTACTGCAGGTGCACTGGCTGCGACTGGTAATCAACATCACAGGCAAGGTGCAGGTTCAGATCTCAACAACGTTACGCGTTTGCCGTTTGAAGGTTACGCTGACATTGATGGATTAAAATTGTTCGAAACGATGTTAACCGATAATTCAGCCGGTATGGATAAACCAGCAGCTGTCTTATTGGAAACGGTTCAAGGTGAAGGCGGGCTTAATGTCGCTTCAAATGAATGGTTACAACGATTAAGTAAAATTTGTAAGGCCCACGATATATTGTTAATTGTGGATGACATACAAGCTGGCTGTGGGCGAACGGGTACCTTTTTCAGCTTTGAGCCTTCAGGTATTAAGCCTGATATTGTAACACTGTCTAAATCTATTAGTGGTTATGGGTTACCGATGGCCATCGTTTTGTTAAAACCTGAATTAGATAAGTGGGAGCCGGGAGAGCACAACGGTACCTTTCGAGGTAATAATCATGCCTTTATCACCGCGGCTAAAGCGCTGGAAATCTATTGGGCAAATGAGGATTTTGAAACTCATGTCCAACACTGTTCAAGCTTGGTTGACGAGGTTATCCAACGCAATATCAAACGCTACCCTGAGTTGTTTGTTCAACGTAAAGGGCGCGGAATGATGATTGGTATTGAATGTAAAGATGAAAACACTGCTGACGATATTGCTAAAACATGTTTTGACAACGGCATGGTAATTGAGACAGCAGGTCCAAACGATGAAATATTGAAGTTCTTTTGCCCGCTAACTATATCGGAGTCGGAGCTTATACAAGGCCTAACTATTTTCGAAAACTCAGTTGAAGTTATAGCAACCAAGTATTTCAAAAAAGCATCGTAATAAGGATAATAAAATGATTGTTAGAACACTTGATGAATGTCGTAATAGCGAAAGACGTATTGTCTCAGATAACTGGGAAAGTACTCGTATGCTGTTGAAAGAGGACAATATGGGTTTTTCATTCCATATCACGACAATCTACGAATCGACAGAAACACATATCCATTACCAAAATCATTTAGAATCAGTTTTTTGTATGAGTGGAGAAGGGGAGATCGAAGTGGTTGGTGGTAAAACCTATCCAATTAAACCTGGAACGCTTTATATCCTTGATAAGCATGACGAGCACTATTTACGCGCATATAAAAACAAAGAAATGGTCATGGCTTGTGTGTTTAACCCGCCAATTACTGGGGCTGAAGTTCACGACGAAAACGGTGTCTATCCACTGGTTGACTAGCGTTTTTTTGGGAGGGGGGAACATCCCCCCCCATTCTTTATTTACTTAGCCTTCCAATTTCTTAATTATTAAGGTCTTTTATGACATTTACCGTAGAAAAAATCGGCGGTACATCAATGACAGCATTTGATGCTGTGCTCGACAATATTATTCTCCGCCCCAAAAACCCATATAACCGAATCTTTGTTGTATCTGCGTATGGCGGTATGACAGATGCATTACTGGAATGTAAAAAAACTGGTAAACCAGGCGTTTATCAACTAATTGCTAAACGTGACGACTCATGGAAAGACTCTCTGTCTTATATTGAAAGCCGTATGTTGTTGACTAATGAACATATCTTCGCTGATCCAATGAATCGTATTAGAGCGGATAAGTTTATCCGGTCTCGCATTTCAGAAGCAAAAAACTGTATCGCGAATATTCTTGAAACATGTCAATACGGGCAGTTTTCACTACGACATTACTTGCCGCAAATTCGAGAGTTTCTTGCTTCTATTGGCGAATCACATAGTGCATATAATACGGCTCTTAAACTGAAAAATATCGGTATAAATTCAACTTTTGTCGATTTGTCTGGTTGGGATAACCAACAACCTCTAAGTTTGGATGAGACAATTAAAGAGGCTTTCTCTAAAATAGACGTGACTAAAGAATTACCTATTGTTACCGGTTATGCCTATTGCAAAGAAGGGTTAATGCATACCTATGACCGTGGCTACAGCGAGATGACATTCAGTCGCATAGCAACAATAACTCAAGCATCGCTTGCGGTTATCCATAAAGAGTATCATTTCAGCTCGGCAGACCCTAGAGTCGTCGGTGTTGGCTCAGTGAATCCCATTGGATTAACTAACTATGATGTTGCTGACCAATTAGCCAATCTTGGTATGGAAGCTATCCACTCAAATGCGGCTGCAGGTTTACGTGAATGCGGGATTGAGCTGCAAATTAAGAACACTTTTGAACCTGAGCATGAAGGTACACTGATCTCTTCGAATTATCGACCAGATACGGATCATGTGGAGATCATTGCTGGAAAACAGAAAGTCTACGCGTTGCACATCTTTGACCAAGGAATGGTTGGTAAGATAGATAATGTGAGTTATGAGTTAATGGAAATTATTGCGGATGCAAGAGTTAGCCTGATAGGCAAGGAGATGAATGCCAACTCTATTACTTATTATCTTGGTGGTAACCCTGAAAGCTTAAATCAGGTGCTTTATAAAGCTGAGAAGCGGTATCCAAAGGCATCAATTGCTGGCCGTATGGTAGCCATAATTTCAGCGATTGGTTCTCAGATTGATACCAACAAAACACTTGCTAATGGCGTACTGTCATTGATGAATAATAGCGTAACTCCTATTGCATTACACTCGTCGATGAGAAATGTCAATGTGCAATTTGTTGTGAATGATGACAAGTATCAACAAGCGATTTGTGCACTACATAAAGAGTTTTTTGATCAAAATAAAAAAGCTAAAAAATCGGTGAGTGCTGCTTAAAATATAGTAGTGGGGATGAGGCATCTCCACTACTATATTTTTGTAGAATGACTATATTTTTATAGAATACAGAAGAAAAGTGATTAGAGTCCTAAAATAATCTTTAGTTTATTTTGGGGCTCTTTATCGTTCTCCATAAAGGTATCAACAGAACTACTCCTGATACTTATCAAGCTTGTTATAAAGCGTTTTAATACTTATCCCTAAATCTTGAGCTGTTTCTTTTTTGTTGCCTTCGTTCTCTTCGAGTGTATTGATTATTGCGGCTTTCTCTATTTTTTCGAGAGAAACACCAGCTGGGACCATCTCTTCAACCGTTGTTCCGGTTTCCAAAGGTGGAGTGTCAAAAATTAAGTGCTCATCTTTAATAGTATCGTCAGCTAATATAAATGCTCGTTCAATACAATGTTTTAATTCCCTTACATTCCCTGGCCACGCATGGGCAGAGATCTTTTGAAGCGCTGAGGTAAAAATAGTTTTTGCTGTAGCTTCATTTGCGTTGCGATGAGCAATGAAATGTTTAGCCAAACCGACGATATCGTCGCCTCGTTCACGCAAAGGGGGAATATGTATAGGAAAGTGAGCTAACCTAAAGTATAAGTCTTCTCTCAAAAACTGCTCTTCAATCGCAACTTGTGGATCTCGGTTTGTAGCAGCAATAACCCGAGTATTAGCGATGCTAAATGTGTTACTTCCTACTGGGCGATACTCTCCAGTCTCTAATACTCGCAATAATTTAACTTGATGTTCAAGTGGCATCTCAGTGATTTCATCGAGAAATAGTGTGCCACCTTCTGCTTGTCTAAATACACCTTGGTGCGTTCGATTTGCGCCTGTGAAGGCTCCTTTTTCATGACCAAATAGTTCACTATCTACTAATTCTGGGCTGATTGCACCGCAGTTAATCGCGATAAAAGGTTGGTTCTTGCGATCGCTAGCGAGATGGACTGTTTGTGCTACAAGCTCTTTACCTGCACCACTTTCTCCGACTATTAGTACATTGGCGTCCGTTTTAGCGACTCTTCTTAACGTTCGATACAGCTTATGCATCGGCTTAGAAGAACCAATTAACATCCCAAATTGATCTAAGTCGCTTGTGGAAACTGTACGCCCTTCTTCCTGTTTTTGCAGGAAGTACTGACTAAAATCAGCTAGGGTATCTTCTAAAATCTGTATATCAATGGGCTTTCTATAGTGGAAAATCGCACCATGGCTCATCATTTTTTCTAAGTTTTTATTTGGCGAACCGGAGCTAATAATGATTAGGTCAGTTTCGTCCAAACTTTTCGCATTAGATAGAGTTTTAAAATCATCGTTAGTGAACCGAGATACTTCCACAATAGCAGTATTTGGCTGGAGTTGTTGTAACTTATCAATCCAATGGACATCCGTTGTGCTCTGTATGATTTCAAAGTTTGACGATTCATTCAGAGAGTTTACTTGAGACAGTAATTGTTCGTCTCTTAGCTCTAAGAACAGTGTCGGTAATGACATGATTTAACTCTCTTTTTATACGACAAGAAGTGATATCGATAATACCACGATACCCTTCAAAGACGAATCTATCATTTACTATACGCCGCCAAATAAGTGAAATACTAATAATGTTATTAACCAGAGTAAGGGGTGATATTAATTAATATTGGTCTGATTTTGGTGATAATTTTTACAACTCTCTCATGTAATTAATACATACGACTTTTATTTTAGTAGTGGGAAACCCAGAAGAAAAGGTGTTAAATCATTTGATATCAATGGGTTATATATCTGGCATGCTGATTGCTTATGTTATAGGTGTAAGTGAACTAAAGGAGATAATTAATGAAAATTACTATAAGTAAAATATTATTAGCTACTTTGATTGCTACTTCTTCTTCTGCAGCGGTTGCTGATAGCATGTGGAAGAAAGAAACTCTCGACGCGTGGGTTGATGGAAAAGCAGAGACGACCTTATTATTGAACTCTAATTTGAATTCATTTGATATTAATACTTATGTTATAGGTCAAGTTGTTACTTTAACTGGTTCGGTTAGAAATAAAAATGAAAAGATACTTGCTGAAGAACTAGTGTTAAGTTTAAAGGATGTTAAGGCTGTGAAAAATAACCTTACGGTTATAGAAGAAGATGATGAAAAAACGCAAGAAGCCGTACAAGCCTTAACAGACTCTCATATAAAGACGCTTGTTATAACTCGTTTGTTAATGAATACCAATGTTAGTGGTACCGATATTAAAGTAGAAACTGAAAACAGCGTTGTCATATTGAAAGGTTCTGTAGAATCTGGCGGGGAACACGATGTTGCATTATCTATAGCGAACAATACACCGAATGTAGAGGAAGTGATTGATAAATTAGATATTATTTAATTTTATCTATTTTTAATCACTTTATCTAAAAATAGAGCAACTATTACGATTCGTTGTTCCTTAACATTTTTAACTTTCATTACTGGTTTCAATGGTAATGATTCTAATTAATAAAAAATACACACTAGGAGTTTATATGAAGATCAGATCAATTGCTTACCGTGTTCTTACTGTTATGGGTATTACTCTTGCTCTTGCTGCATGTAGTGACGATGGTCCAATGGAACAAGCGGGAGAAAACGTAGATGAGGCAGTAGAAGAGACTCAAAATACAATAGAAGATAGCTGTGAAAATGTTAAAGAGCACCTAGGTGCGGAAGACGAAGATTGCTAAAACTGTCATCTAGAGTGCAATGAGATACTCCAATCCTCATAAAAAACAATTAATTGAAGTAGGAATTAGACATGAAAAATATATTTGATGTACTCAAAGACAGCCATGAAAAGCAGCGACTCTTGATGGATGCGCTACTCCAAACATCGGGTAACACTCAGGCTAGGCAAGAGTTTTATATCAGCCTTAAAGATGAGCTAACCAAACATGCGATTGCAGAGGAGCGTCATTTTTATGCTCCCTTGATCGAGAGTGATCAATCGATTGACATGACAAGACACGGGATAGCTGAACATCACGGCATTGATAAAGTACTCGCTCAATTAGATGATACGGATATGTCTTCACCCACTTGGCTTGCTTTAATGAAGACATTAAAACACAAAGTCGAACATCATTTAGAAGAAGAGGAACAGCGTTTCTTTCAAACGGCAGGGCGAGTTTTAGATGCAGAACAAAAAGAAACATTGGCTCGAAAATACGAAAAAGAGATGGCTTGATTCGCGATGCACTAGGAATTAAGCGCTAAAATATTTGTTAAGTGAGATAGGGACTCATATCTGAGTCCCTCTTTGATTACTTTATAGATAATTTATGCACAGATAAATTAAGGCGCCATTATGTTTATTATTAAGTATTATATACTAATATCCACCGCTTGCTTTTTTGCTGCTGTTTTTATACCCCAGCTAATGATTCGTGGAGTTTTTGCCTGGTGCGGCTTATCTATGCTAATCGTCAGTGTCGCTTATATTTTCGATATACCGTCAATATTTAGAAAAAATAGCGATGGGAAAATTGTGTGGTGGATTCGATGGGTGTTTATTCCATTTTTCCTAGGTGTTCGATTATACAATTTATGGGCTATCAAAAGAGATCAAGTTGATCCAATACAGCAAGTTGGTCAGAACTTATATGTATCACGTCGCTTATTTCCATCCGACTTATCGTTCTTAGAGTCTCAAAATATCAATTGTATTGTTGACGTTACGGCTGAATTTTCTGGTTTAGAAAGTGCAATGACGGGTGACCAATTTAACTACCTAAACACACCGGTTCTTGACCATAAAGCCCCTAAGTTACATAAGCTTAAGCATGCTATAAATTGGATTGATACTCAAATCAACCAATCGAGATCGGTTGTTGTTCATTGTGCGCTAGGTCGTGGCCGTTCAGTCTTTGTAGTTGCTGCATACTTATTAGCTAAAAACCCCTCACTTACAGTGGAACAGGCTTTGAAAAGTATCAACGATGTTCGAAGTACGGCTCGATTAAATAACCTCCAGTTAAAGGCTCTTCATGCAATCAGTGATAAAGGTTTACTTACCCTTCAGCGTACGGCTTGTCTTATTGTCAACCCTGTCGCAGGTGGTGGTAAATGGCATACGTACGAACAACAGGTTATACGTCGACTTACTAGGAAATACAATTTAGACATTTCTATTACCAGTCAAGGGGTATCTGCAGAAACTTTAGCTAAGCAGGCCAAAGAACGAAATGCTTCTCATATTATCGTTTCCGGAGGCGATGGAACGGTTAGTGAAGTGGTTAGACAACTTATGGATACCGACACGTTATTAGGAATTGTACCGTTAGGGACAGCGAATGCGCTATGTCATATGCTCTATGGCTTTGCGACGAAAGTATCCCCTGTTGAAAAAGCGTGTGAAGTGATTCTATCTGATAACTCAAAGAAAATGGATTTGGCTTTCTGCAATGAGCAACCAATATTACTGCTTCTTGGTATTGGGTTTGAAGAGCAGATGATCGACTACGCACATCGACAGCAAAAAAATGAAAATGGACAGTTCGCGTACTTGATGGGCTTCTTTAATGCTGTTGTAGCTGAAGGTAATCAGCGTTTTCTAATGTCGGTCGATGGAAAGCCGCTACAAGACGTGAGATTACAAAGTTTGGTGGTGGCGAATACTTCCCCTTTTAGTACTGTACTTGCTCAAGGTGGGCTGACTCCCAAGCCGGATGACGGGAAGTTACATATCACCTATCTAGAAAACACTACTTCACTTGGTGAACGAGTTATCGCTTTATCTGATCTATTGCTTTCTAGTTTTGGAATGAAAGAACAAGCAAGCTACTTTAATTATTTGTCAGCGCAGCACGTTAAAATTGATTCTGATCTCCCGATTGATTACGTCATTGATGGGGAAATGTATTCGGCTGAGTCACTGGAGATCAGTATTAAAAAGCAGGCCTTAACAGTTTGCGCACCATAAGAAGTGAATAATGGTGACTATTAAATAGTAGGAGAAACCATAGACAAAAGCCTTATTAGAACGCTGGATTTGTCGTCTAAAGGTGGTAAGAGTTCTCCATTTTTGTGCGGATAATATCGCAGGAACCACATAAAAGAAGTTGTGATGTTATCTCATAAAAAAGCGTCAAGGCTTTACACTTTGACGCTTTTTTATGAGATAACATCAGTGGTGTTTAATGTAATTCCGATAAGTTTAACTAGATTAATTTTCAACTATGCCAATTATAGGTGTTTTGCCATTTCATCATTTTCAACTTGCAATGCTGCAACCCAATAAGAAAAAAATGAGGACATATGTTGGTTGTTAAACTTCCGGATAATATTTTTTAAGTAGGAAATTAAGCTTAGGTTACTTCTGTACATATCATTATAGTCAACGATGGAAGTGGACTGCTGGCTTAAGATTGAATGATCGCTATCCGTTCCGTCAACGCAGAACTTAGTGTTTACTTCTTTGATCATTGAACGTTCTATTTTTATAAATCGATTAGCAGCCCTTGATATGTTCCCATTGGTTTTTTGTTCGACTAGATCAACACATGAAAAATAGTGCTCTTTCAATGTGCATAGGATCTTATCTATGCCTTTATACTGAATTACCTCAAGTGAGTCATTGTCCTTGTTAAGTAACATGTTATTACCCCTTCTATCTCAGTAGCATTCTTATACTTTTAGAACAGTTTATACTTACTACGATGTATTTTGTGCAGGTAGTATTTCCTGCTCTCTTTATTTATCACTAGTAAGAGCTAGTGTTCACGCATTCTGTGTATTTGATCTCGGCAGTTTTCCATTTCATTTTTCACCTTCTGTAACTTGTTTTTCCCTTCTAAGTTAGGGGTTGTTGTTAACAGTGATTCAATGTCGGAAATGATCTTCTTCTCTACACCTTCTAAGTGCATTAAATAGAGATCTTCATTGTTTGTTCCGTTTTTTTCTTCTGCTTCAATGCAACGCTCTCTCGCGTTTATCGTGTAGCTAGCTGGTATCTCATCTTGCTGGTTTTTTGCGTAGTAGGTTAAAGATCTCAACTTCAATTCTGCACATTTTTTTACTGTGTATATGTCGAAAAGGTTATTTTTCATCTTGTCACTTTTTATGTTTGATATTGCTCTTTCATAAATAATGTTCCCACTTTTTATCAAGCTAACGATCGACAATATGTTTTGGTTGCTCATGATTCCTCATTTTACTTAAATGTGTATCTTATTAAATGCACTTTATATGCCAGATAATGAGTTGTCATATTTGGTAATTTAGATTGGTTTTTATATGTTTTTTGTAAAAAATACATTAATAGGTGATTTTCAATGAAATTATTACACCTTTACGGTCATGATTTAACTATTTCGGCGTTTAATACTAATAATTACGGGATTAATAAAGTTGGCATGAAGTTAGCTTGTATTACTACAGCGATTAGCAATTTATATTGTTGCTGGTCTTTTTAGTCAAATAAGGAGAGATTTTATGCCAAGGTCAAATGCTAAAAGTTCAGAGTCTAAACAGCAAATTGAAGAGACTTATGAGAAGGCTGAAGAAGCTGCGGTAGAAGCAATCGGAAGTATCAAAGATACGGTTCATGAAACGCTCGAGGCTAGTTCTGAAAGTATGAAAAATACGACAGAAAAGGCTGAAAATGTAATTAAAGAGCGTCCGCTGTTAAGTGTGGGGTGTGCGTTTCTTGCTGGTTGGGCTGTGTCTAAGTTAATCAAATAGTCACATATTAACAATGCAATTGAGAGAGCACAGTTATGCAGGAAAATAGTCAAAATGATTCGTCTAACTTCGTCGATAGTAAATCGTGTGATAGAGAGGTGGATGATCTTAAACGTGCAGCTTCTGAATTAAATGGACTATGGAAGGACTTAACCCTACTGCAAGCACATACAGAGCAATGGTCTAAGTCGACCTTCGAACTGTTTTTATTAGAGTTACGTAATAGTGTTACGGCTTGTAAAAAGCTTTTTGTGTTCCAATTTATCTTTATTGTGTTGTTACCGATTTTTCTTTTTAGTGTCGCTGTCGGTGCTGGGGTTGTGAGCTACTACTTCACTTTAAACCTGTTGGTGGGTTACGGCGCGTTCATGTTGATGCTTAGCTTTATTCTTATAAGCTTGGTGTTTTGTCATAAGTACCTAAAGCAGTTTGTCGGCTTTGAATATACCAAAGAACAATTGAAGGAGGGGTTACATGTCAGTACTCAGAAAACGACAAAGAGAAATACAGATGAAAAGGCTTGAGGGGAAAAGTAGAGCTCGTCAAGCGGCACTCTGTATCGGACTCATTCGCCATAAAGGAAAAGAGTTTATTGAAAATCGCCCCTTATATGCATTAGGCGTAACAACACTTGGGGTAGCGTTTCTTAGCCAAACGAGGCACTTTAAGTCATCTATTTTTGGCTACCAACCCGTGTCATTAATACTTGGTTTACTCAAATAAAAATAAGCATTAATTTAATCCCGGTTGGGCTCAAGTTTTTAGTTAAATATCTGATTTAGCCTTTATTCGTTACCTCTGAAATCGCAAGTTTACTACCATATAGGAATATAATGACAACAAAAAAATATAAGCTTTTGACAGCTAGTTTTATGTTCTTTGCGATCTTAATGATGTCTATTTTTACATTATATATAGCCAAGCCAATTTTGCTGCCTATCATTTGTGGCGCCTTTATTTCATTATTATGTAGCCCATTGGTCAATTATCTAATTCGTTTCGGAATTCCTCGTGTCGTTAACGTAAGTGCAGTATTGATTGGCCTTGTAGGCTTTGTTGTGATTAGTCTAAATATGCTAAGTGAACCCGCTCAGCAATGGTGGTCGAAATTGCCGATGTTGCTTGAAAATGTATCCAATGAAGTGAGTGAAGCGGCTCAAAGT
Organism: Vibrio sp. 5S239; assembly: GCF_041439575.1. Taxonomy (NCBI): domain Bacteria; kingdom Pseudomonadati; phylum Pseudomonadota; class Gammaproteobacteria; order Vibrionales; family Vibrionaceae; genus Vibrio; species Vibrio sp. 5S239. The sequence continues at coordinate 227,664 of NZ_JBGOOM010000001.1, forward strand.
AGCAGTCTGACTGACGCTACTGGGTTTTCTATGAGTAGTACTGTGGCTAATGATGGGCTTACTAACAATACGGCTTTTTCCATTATAAAATCGGTGCTCACCACAACGCCTACTATTGTCACGCAGTTAATGGTGGCATTTCTTATGGCATATTTCATGATGAATTATGGCCGAAGAATTTATGCCAAAAGCTTATCTTTGTTTGAACGATTTTCAGACAAGCGTAAGGCTGTTGAGTTGGTTAAAGTCCTGCAAAAGGATTTGTCTCGTTATATAGGCTCGATCACCATAGTTAATGTTTGCCTGGGACTTATTGTCGGTTGTGTTTTTTATATGATGGGATTGCAAGACCCTTTTCTTTGGGGGGCATTTGCAGGCTTGATGAATTACATCCCTTATCTTGGTCCAATGGTTTCAGTAACATGTTTCGCGTTAGTGTCATTTATACAATTTGAGTCATTCAGTTACGCGTTGACCGTTGCGGCGATTTTCTTAACCATCAACTTGATTGAGAGTCAGCTAGTGACGCCTACTTTGTTGGGAAAAAGATTTAGTCTCAATCCATTGGTTTTGTTTGTATGGCTGGTATTTTGGGGTTGGCTGTGGGGATCAATGGGGATGCTGATAGGGGTACCGTTACTTGTTTGTGTAAATGTACTTTTTGATCAGTTAAGCCACCCAAAGTCGAGTTTATATGATACTAAAATAGAAAAAAGAGAGACTGGATAGTCCCCACTATTAGCCTTTTTGACTTAGTTTTTAAAAGCACCATGTCTTTAAAAACACCATTTACATCTACTGGACTTATTGATTTGATCAAGGACATGCTTTTTATGATGCCATTGTTCTAGAGCTTGTAACCGTGTTAGTTATTCTACTTATCGGTATTTAAGTGTCGAATCAGCTTCGCAGGTGTGCCTCCATACAGGCAATCTGGCGGTACATCACTGTTGACTACGGAGTTAGCCGCGATGACTGAGCGAGCGCCAATCGTCACGCCTTGGTTGATCACCGAGTTGCCACCAATCCACACATCATCTTCGATTGTTATCGGTAAACAGAAGGTTTCCCATTTACGACGGCTACGATAATCAAGGGAGTGTGACGGAGTATAGAATTGAGCGCTTGGTCCAATTAAAACATTATTGCCGACTTTGATATTGGCACCGTCGAGCATTACCACGTTCATGTTGATGAAGGTGTCGTTACCGATCTCAATGGTTTTACCAAACTCACAGTGAAATGGAGGTTGGATTAAGCTGTTACTGCCGACCTTCCCGAACAGTTGCTCTTGCAATGCGTGTTGTTGGTCTGGGTCTTGGTGGTTGTTGAAGGCCATTAACGATTTTTTTGCATTGGTACGTATGATGTCAATTTTTTGGTCGGCGCCATCATACACTTGTCCAGATAGCATCTTTTCTAATTCAGTTTGAGTGTTAGTTTTACTCATACTTGCCCACTTTCCGAGAGTCTCGGTTTCAATGATTAATACTGCAAGATTAGCGATTTTTAGACATAAAAAAAGAGAAAAGCCTCAGCCTTTCTCTTCCGGTTTTCATCGCTAAATGAGAGCAGGAATACAAGTTAATTAGATCTGTTCAACGAAACCCATTAGGTGCTGTTTCACTTCGTCTGAAGCAAAAGCGCTCTCTACAGAGTACTTGTAGATCTCTGCGTAGTCTTCTTGGGTTAGACCGAACGTTTCACATACACGCTTCACTTCGTTAGTCATGGTTGTGTTCGACACAGTGCGGTTGTCTGTGTTGATCGTCACAACGATACCGTCTTTCTTGAATTCAGCAATTGGGTGGTCGCTGAATTTGTGAATACATTTAGTTTGCACGTTACTTGTTGGGCAAGTTTCAAGCGCAACCTGCTTCTCTTTAACGATGTTGTATGCGTCTTCGTTACCTTGGATGTGAACACCGTGGCCGATACGCTCTGCGTCTAGCATAGTCACTGCATCGTAAACGTTTTGACCATGCCATTGCTCACCAGCGTGAACCGTCACACGGTAGCCTTGTTCAATAGCGTATTGCGTGTATTCAGGGAATTCAGCGCAGAAGCCCGGCTTTTCACCGCCCGCAATATCAAACGCAACCACGCCTTTACCAAGATATGGTTTACCTGCGTCGATTACATCTTTGATTGAGTCTTTAGGGAACATACGCAGTACGGACATGATGTAGTTGCCCTTGATGTCGTACTTCTCTTCTGCACGCTTCATACCTTTAACCGCACTTGCGATGATCGCATCAAGAGACAAGCCCTTGTTTACGTGGAGAATCGGTGCAAAACGAACTTCTAGGTATTTAACGTTCTCTAGTGCTGCGTCTTCGTAAAGCTCAAAAGAAATACGCTCAATCGCTTCTTCCGTTTGCATTACTTGCAGTGGCAGGCTAAAGCAAGCCAGGTACTCATCAAGGTTTTTGCAATCTTCAGGCACTGTTAGAGACTTTACTACCGCTTCACGGTCTTCTGGAAGTTCGATTCCATACTGTTTCGCCAGATCAATAATGGTGTCTGGACGAACGCTTCCGTCTAGGTGGCAGTGCAGATCAATCTTAGGGAGTGCTAGAAAGTTCATGAGTATTCCTTAGGTCTATTATTTTTTGAGTTATTAACTCATAGGTTACATGGGCTTAAATTAACAAGTTTGTGATATGATTTAAAGTGACATAAAGTCATCATTAATTTGAATCTAAGGAATATCATGGTAGATGTTAAGGGCTTACTTAAGTGTGATATGAATTTACTGCTGTGCTTGCACGTGTTGCTTGAAGAGCGCAGCGTGAGTAAAACGGCAGAGCGACTGTTCCTTAGTCAGTCAGCGGTGAGTAAGCAACTCACCAAGCTACGCTCTCTGTTTGATGACCCGCTGTTTGAACGTGAGTCAAAAGGTCTGTTTCCAACTCCGAAAGCTACTTCTTTAGCGCCTAAGATTCATCAGATCCTTCTGCAAGTTGAACAGCTAACCATACCGGACATATTTGAGCCGAAAGACAGCGAACGCACTTTTAATATCGACCTTGTTGAAACCGCTTATACCGCGATTTACCCTAAATTTATGCCTAACGCGTTGGCAGATGCGCCGAACATTACGGTAAACAGCACTACTTGGAGCAGCGAAACTTTTAAGCGCTTACTAAAGCGTGAGGTAGATTTCGGGATTGGAATTTTTGAGCTCGATGAAAGGGCGAGTACCCACATTCAAAACATCCCTGCTGAGCTAAACCATGTTGAATTGCTGCAAGATTACTCTGTGTGCTTGATGCGCAATGATCACCCAGTGCTTCAAGAAGAGTGGAACCTGCAAGCCTTCCTTAAATATCGTCATATTCAGTTAGTGACCGGCGGCGTTGGCGACTGGTTGCTACTGGAAATCTTGCAAGCCAAACAGCTTCAAATTAACAAAGCCGCCAACGTGTCGGACATCACCAGCGCAGTAAAGCTGTGTAAGCAAAGCGATTTGCTGATGTGTTATCCGTACAACTCGGTTCGTGACTATATTGAGAGTGGCGAACTGGTGATGAAGCCGATTCCCATTGAGTTGGTTCCCGGTGGTTTGTTTCTGCTTTGGCATCATTACTTTGACTCTGAACCAAGCCACAAATGGCTTCGCGACCTCATAGTCAATAAGACCCAAGAACCTCTGATGTAAACCGCGAGCTACGATGATCAAAACGGCGAAATAAGTTTTTTTAAATTTATTTCGTCTTTTTAGAATGAGCATCGTCTTATTACGGGTGCCAAATGCCCGCCAAGAATGAGATATCTAAATGAATCCAATGCCATCGATTCCGAGAGAAACCCGTTAGCGTAAATGAAGGTGGAATCCACAGTGGCAAAGGGATTCTCGATTCGTTGGTGTTGATTGATTAGTTCTGAATTCTGACGAGTAACAGATAGCAGTAAGGCCAACGTGTATACGCTGGCCTTTTTATGATTCTTTGCAGATTAGTGCCAAGTTGGATAAGCGGCTCGGCTTGTCGTTACGTTATGCTGGAACCTTAAAACAAGAATCTTGATTGCTGTATTTTGGTACGAAGCACAATTTATCTGCCGACATTTTTAAGCCGTTTTGCATCTGGATATGTGTTACTGCCCAAATCACGCAGCCGTGAGGTAAATTGAATAGCGAGCGAGTTTGAGTGAACAACACGCCGTCATCATAGGCTGGTGTAATGTTCGTCGCTTTGCCTTGCCACGCCTTATGAGTGGTTTGCACATCAATATTTGGAACAATCAATGAGAGCATTTCTGGCTCAACGTCTTTTACGACTTTCAAGCAGATACGACACCCATCGTAGTATTGTTCTATCCAGATTTTATGTGGAATAGCGTGATCATCCCAACCCAGTTGTAAGATATGTTCCATGACTTTGTCCTTGGTATCTAAGGAGGAAAGGCAGTGCTCAACACTGCCTGAATTAGCTCAAATATTATTCGTAACTTAAACCATGTCCGAACGGGTAAAGGGTGTCGGCTTGATCATACCCAGGGTAATCTGAGTCCTGGTTTTGAATGGCTTGGGCGCTGTTCGCTAAAGCAAATGGCAGTTTTCCTTGAGGAGCAAAGTTGCCTGAAAGCACTTCCATTAGGTTGCTGTCCGAGACACCAAATGTGGCTATCACGGCACCGGCTTGCTTAAGATTACTTTGATCGTCTAAGACGAAGGGTTGTCTAAAGTTGATGGACAATACCGTTTTGTCAGCACCCACTTCGTTCATAATGGCTTTGATGTCGCTTAGGCTTGGTTCAATATGCCAAGATGCAGCTGTAGCCATTTCACTGAATGCAAGAATATCGAGTTCGTCTGGGTTCGCGCCACCAAAGATAAGATCAGGATCTGAACCTTCGTTAGATACGCGAACACGAATAACCGCATAGTCCGTATCGGCTGGTACTGGTGGACGCGTTTCTCCCGCTTCGTAATCACCAGAAGTCACGGTAAAGTTGTACTTGTCGTCTCCTGCAATGTTTTCGTCCATTCCCATGACATATAGAGCAACAGGAGCTTGTGCGGTTGATTCAGCTAAAGGTAAAGTCTTATTGGTATTTTGAAGTAAGACGACAGATTTTTTCTGTGCGTAATCAGCACGTTCCTGGTACTTCTCATTGCCTAAAATTTCTTGGGCTTTTTTCTCATCAACGTAAGTGTTTTCGAAAAGGCCAAGCTTGAATTGTTCTTCAAGTAAGCGTGTTACTGATAGGTCGACACGCTCTTCGGTGACCAGATCCTTTTCAACCAGTTTCACAATGACTTCTTTATCATGGAAACCAGAAAGAACATCGACTCCAGCGTCAACCGCCATTGCAACCTGTTCATCAATCGTTTTGTGTTCCACACCCCATGCTCGATCGCCAATAATGCCGGTATCTGAGTTCACGTTACCTGTGTAGCCTAATTCGTCTCTCAGCAGGTCGGTGACAATGCCTTTTGAGAAGGACATGCCAACATCGTTTGGCATCCACTTTTGATCTACCGGGATGCCGTAGTAAGGCATAATTGAAGAAGCGCCAGCCTCAATCGCAGCAATAAACGGTTTTAGGTGGTAATCAAAATTGTTCTTTGGGTAGACTTGGTTCTTACCGAAGTCATAGTGTGGGTCACCGCCGTTTTCTTGTGGACCGCCGCCAGGGAAGTGTTTGATGGTTAGCGCGATACTGTCTTCGTTAACCTCACCGCCATCCTGTAAACCTTTGATCAGTGAACGCATAATGTCAGACGCTAAATCTGCATCTTCGGTAAAGGTTTCGTGTACTCGATGCCAGCGAGGTTCTGTCGCCAAATCCATCATGTATCCGTACATACTGCGCAGGCCAATTGAAGACCATTCTTCATTCATGATACCAGCAAATTCAGTGATTAAATCCATGTCGCGCGTAGCTGCTAAACCTGCCTCTTTAGGCCAAGCAGAAAAGGCACCTGAAGAAACGTTGATCCCTGCTTTTGCTGATGGGTCAATGTGGTTACGAGCATTGGACTTGAATAGAGCGGGGATACCCATTCGAGTTTGTTCACGCAGTTCTTGAACACTATTCATGAACTGGGCAGCTTCTGTTGGGGTTATCTGACAGCCAGAGCGTCCAGCATCACAATCAGGTGTGTTGGTTGGGGTTTCAACTACGCTGTTACGGAAGATAAAGCGCGTCATTTGGGCATCGCCAATCATGTCTTGCCCTTTACTACTAACGAGCCCACCTTCGGACGAGTTTAAGGTGTCAATGAGCATCATGCCGGCTTTCTCGTCTAGTGTCATTCGGCTAACCAAGTCTGCTGCTCGTTCTTCTGGAGGTAATCGCCAGTCTTCAAAGGGTTCCAGCGTTCCATTGCCGTTAGAATCTCGGAATTGGTAACCTTCAACGTTCAATACATCATGAATACGAGAGTGAACTTGGGGTTGTTGGAGGTTATTGTCGCTATCAGATGAGTTGCATCCTGCAAGAAGCAACGCGATTGCTATAGGTGTCAGGTTAAGACGCTTCATGGTCACGGTCCTATTGTTTGTATAGTAAGTACATGACCAATTTTAATGATTAATGGAATATTGGTTAACCAAAGTAGGTAAAAATAAAGATTTGGATCACCATATGAATTTAATTGGTGATTTAATTCAATTTAGTATTGGAAATATATTGACGACGTTTAAATAACGTAAACTTAATTAGATTTACTTTTTTGATATCCAATTAATTTCCCATTTAATTAATGGTGCATTACTTCCATATTTTAAATCTAGAATACAAAATGTATTGCCTATTTTATAGTTAACAATCTGCGTTGATGTAAACGATAGATAGTGACCATGTTGGTGACAATAAAGGTGATTTCGACAAAGGAGCCGCCAATCGAACCAATCCAAATGTTATGGCTAGCCCAACAGAAAGAATTGAATAAGATCAAGGACCTCAATGCGATGCCTTGTCTTGAAAAGAGTGCCCATGTCGCAACGGATGAACCAACAACCGTAATAAATTCAAAGAAATGATTCATGTTGGGTAAAGTCATACACCACATCAAGCCAATAAAGAACCACATCACTTTGCGAGATTGAGTTTTTATCGATACATAGCTGCGAATAGCATTAATAATTACGCCTATAGCAGCCACTATGGCACCCATTAATATGAAATGGATACTCATGACAAAACAAAAGATCATCATCTGGTAGCGAAAACGCATATCATCTTTTTGCCAAAAGGCCATTACACCGATACAAAAAGCCAGGCCGCCAACGCCTTGTGTTATCCAGTTTTCCATATTTAGCCTTTATTTTTAGATGCTATCGAGCACGATTAAATATTAACTTTGAGAGAATAATTCTCAATCATAAAATAACCCTCCAAAAGGAGGGTTAGATATAACGCTAAAGGTGCTATTGCATTACGTTTAATTGACTAACTTAACGGCTTCACGAGTTAAATGAGCCAGCTCTTCCCAATTGCCTTCTTCAATCAGCTTCTTATCCACCATCCAAGTACCACCGCATGCGAGTACTCGAGGTATCGCTAGGTAGTCTTTAATGTTGTTTGGATTAATGCCACCTGTCGGCATGATCTCAATATCCGTGTAGGGCGCAAGAAGTGACTTAACCATGTTGATGCCGCCAGATGCTTCAGCAGGGAAGAACTTTAATGTGGTTAAGCCCATTTCTAGAGCGGCTTCTACTGTACTCGGGTTGTTGACCCCAGGAATGATATCAATACCAATCTCTTGGCAGGCTCTTACCGTGTTTGGGTTAAATCCAGGAGAGACTACAAACGTTGCGCCTGCCTCTTTAGCCGCGATAGCTTGCTTACGATTGAGCACAGTGCCCGCGCCGATCAACATATCTGGTTGTGATTCACGAAGTAGACGAATAGCTTCAACTGCAGCCTCAGAACGGAACGTAATTTCTGCTGCAGGTAAACCATTCTCAGCTAACACTTTACCCAGAGGGATGATGTCTTCAGCGTTGTCGATAGCGATCACAGGGATAACTTTCAGTGTTTTCAGTTGTTGTTTGATGTTAGACATTGGTATTCCTTAAATGGCTGTGATGGCCGCTTGAGTTAGTTCTTTTGCAATAATGGCACCACGATGTTGGATAACTACGCCTGCCATGGTATTGCCGCGTTGGCATGACTTTGTTAAGTCTTCGCCCGCAAGGTAAGCAGATAAAAATCCGCCATTGAATGAGTCTCCTGCCGAGGTCGTATCAACGACATGTTCAACAGGTAGGGTCGGCACCGCTCGTGGAGCCGAAGCGGTACCAGAATCTGGATTTATGTCACCCTGAATGGTGGCATCTTGAATGAGACAGCCATCTGCACCCAGTTTGACGATGCATCGCTTAACACCCAGCGCCGTTAGACGTTCGATAGTTTGTTCTGGAGATCTATCGCCCCAAATTAATTGTTCATCATCGAATGTGACCAACGCTAAATCCGTCAATGTATACATGGCCTGGTAGCTGTTTTTGACGGTTTGGTTTTCGTCTTGTGGCCAAAGTGCAGGGCGGAAGTTACTGTCGAAGGCGATCTCAACGCCTTGTGTCTTCAACTCAACCAAGATGTTCAATAGCTCGATACGATCTTGTTCAGGCAGAATCGCTAATGTGATGCCGCTGAGAAAGACCATATCGACATTGCGCAGTGCCTGCTTTATCTGATTGAAATCTGAGTGCTGTAGCAGGTAGCGTGCAGCCGACTGGTTTCTCCAGTACAGAAAGGTACGTTCACCTGCGTCATCAAGCTGAATCAGGTATAGGCCTGGAGTCCGTTGGCTGTCTTGTAGGACAAAGTCCGTCGACACCCCCTCTTGTTGCCAGCGTTCTAACATTCCATTGCTAATCGGGTCTGCGCCCAAAGCCGTGACGTAGGACACTTTGATGTCATCTTGATGGAGGTTCGCCTCGCAGCCGCGGATTAGATAGACCGCAGCATTGAGTGTGTCCCCGCCAAACGTTTGATGCATTGAGCCGAACGGTTTACCGTTAAGCTCGATCATGCACTCACCAATAATGGCGATATGTTTCATGGATTACGCCCTCTCTTCAAAGTAGCGTTTTGCGTTACCAAAGCAGATGTCTTCGACCATAAGGCCAAGCAGTGACATGTCGTTTGGTACCTCGCCGTTTTCAGCCCAACGACCAAGCATGTCACACAGAATTCTGCGGAAGTATTCGTGGCGTGTGTACGACAAGAAGCTGCGAGAGTCAGTCAACATGCCTACAAACTGGCTAAGCAGACCAAGCTGAGATAGCTGCTCCATTTGGCGTTGCATGCCGTCTTTCTGATCGTTGAACCACCAACCAGAACCAAACTGCACTTTGCCCGCGATGCCGCCACCTTGGAAGTTACCAATCATGGTGGCCATCATCTCGTTATCGCGAGGATTTAAGCAGTAAAGGATGGTGCGAGGCAGTTCGTTGCTTTGATCCATCTCGTCCAACAGGTGAGCCAACTCGAAGGCAAACGTCTTATCGCTAATCGAATCAAACCCTGCATCTGCGCCTAACAGTTGGAACATGCGCGTGTTGTTATTGCGCTGAGCACCAATGTGAAGCTGCATTACCCAACCTATTGCGGCGTAGCGCTTGCCTAACCACACCTGAACCGCTGTTGAAAACTGCGCACATTCTAAATCGGTGAGTGTTTCGCCATTGAGGCGTCGAGCTAACAAGGCATCTAAATCCGATTCTGATGGAATAGGTGCGTAGCGAACCACTTCAATACCGTGGTCTGCTGCACGGCAACCATGGTCGCTGAAGTGCGCTAGGCGGCTGTCTAAAGCACTCAATAGATGATGGAAGCGAGTGATTTCAACGTTAGCAATCATGCCTAATTTTTGTAGGTAATCAGCAAAGCCATCAAGTTCAATTTTGAACGCTTTATCTGGGCGCCAGCTTGGTAGAACCTTCACATCAAATGAATTGTCTTGAGCGATCGCTTTATGGTGTTCAAGAGAATCAATTGGATCGTCTGTTGTACCTGCCATCACCACATTCATCTGCTTCATGATGCCGCGAGCACTAAATTCTGGTGTCGCTAATAGCTCGTTGCCTTCGTGCCAAATTTGGTCTGCGGTTTCTGGACCAAAGAGAGTGCCAGTAATACCAAATGGGCGGCGTAGTTCTAAATGAGTCCAATGGTAAAGTGGGTTGCCCAAGGTTTGAGGGACGGTTCTAGCCCAGGCCATGAACTTATCATAATCGCTTGCGCCTCCAGTAATCAGACGCTCATCAATCCCTGCTGAACGCATGCCACGCCATTTGTAGTGGTCACCTTCAAGCCAAATCTTAGACATGTTTTCGAACTGACGATCTTGAGCCACTTCTGCCGGGTTTAGGTGGCAGTGATAGTCATAAATCGGCTGGTGGCTTGCGTGTTCATGATACAAACGGCGTGCTGTCTCATTCGACAGTAAAAAGTCTTCACATAAGAAACTCTTCATTGTTTGTGCTCCTTATAACGCAGCCACGGTCGCAACGGCACCGTGTTCAATTAGTGATTGGTACGCTGAACTTACCGCATCAATGACCTGCGGGTTTTGGCCTAGCTCGGCAGGGAAAATCGCTTCAACCGCAAGTAATGCTGGAACCACAGAAACATTGAGTCCATGCTGGTCGCAGATCTGGCGAAGTGTGTCTGCCATTGGATCGCGGACATCAATCTCATTGCCTTGCTCATCAACGCCAGATACGTAGCGCATCCAGCCAGCGATGGCGGTTGCAAGCCACGAGAAATCTGAGCCTTGATCTAAATGGAATCGTAAGCTGCCACCCATACGTTGAGGGATCTTCTGGCTGCCATCCATCGCAATCTGCCACGTCTTGTGCTTCAAGCTTGGGTTAGTGAAGCGGTTGATCAGCAAGGTTGCGTAACCTTCTAAATCAGTCCCTTCAGGCATCGTTAACGAAGGTGCCTGTGATTTCATCATCATGTCAAAAGTGGCTTTTCGGTAGCCAGCATCCGTCATAGTGTCGGAAATATGGTCGTAGCCACCAAGGTATCCAAGGTAAGCAAGGAAAGAGTGACTGCCATTGAGCATACGCAGTTTCATCTCTTCGTAAGGCACCACATCTTCTACGAACTCTGCGCCAGCGACATTCCAATCTGGACGACCTGCCACAAAGTTATCTTCAATTACCCATTGGCGGAAGGGTTCACAGGCGATGCCACATGGGTCTTCACAACCAAGCAGTTCTGCAATTTCTGTCAGTGTTTCTTCTGTTGCTGCGGGTACGATGCGGTCAACCATGGTGCATGGGAAGGTGACATTGGTTTCAATCCAATCACGTAATTCTGGGTCAAGCAGTTGAGCAAACTCAATGATCGCTGCTTTTGCTACATGACCGTTCTCTTGCACGTTATCGCAAGACATGACCGTGAATGGTGTTAAGCCACGTTCACGTCGAATTTTGAGCGCTTGCACAATGTAACCTAATGCTGATTTAGGTTCGCTTGGGTTAGCTAGGTCAGCGATGACTAATGGGTTATTTTTGTCGAGTTTTCCTGTCGCTGGGTCTGCGCAGTAGCCTTTCTCTGTGATGGTCATAGAAACGATAGCCACTTGAGGTTCGGCCATTTTTTCTAATACGGTTTCGATGCCGTCTAGGCTTGGGTGAAGAGATTCGGCCACTGAGCCGATCACTTTAACGTCTGTGGATTCAGCGCCTTTTTCAGCAACGGTGTAAAGGTGGTCTTGTGCGCGAAGTGACTCAATCAAGTCTTCGCCGCCGAATAGGTTTATCTCACAAATGCCCCAATCAGTGTTGGTTTTGCTGAGCATTTCATTGGTGAACAACGCTTGATGCGCTCGGTGAAATGCGCCGAAACCAAGGTGCACAACACGGCTTTGGATCGATGAACGGTCGTAGTCAGGTCGTAACACAGTGTTTGGCAGCGTAGAGTTAGCAACAGTCTTCATTATTCAGTTCCTTTCCCCGCCAGCGAACCAGCGGGATTTTATTATTTGATAAAACGTTTGAGTGTTTAGTAGTCTTAGAATGTATCTGTGACCAAATTACGAACCGTAGCCCAGTACCAATTCAGGTAGGAACAAGCTCAGTTCAGGGATAAAGGTAACGGCCATTAGGGCAGCAATCAGTGCAGCATAGAATGGCAGCAAAGGCTTGATGACTTTGTCGATGGCAATGTTGGCAACCGAACAACCGATGAACAGAGCACTACCTACTGGAGGTGTACAGATGCCGATCGCTAGGTTGAAGGTCATCATAATGCCGAAGTGCACAGGGTCGATGCCAAGGTCTAATGCGATAGGTAAGAAGATTGGTGTGAAGATAAGAACCGCAGGGGTCATATCCATAAAGATGCCAACAATCAACAGAATCACGTTGATAATCAGTAGGATCATTAGTGGGTCTTCAGAAACTGCGAGTAGAGCATCGGCAATCATGTAAGGTACATCGGCGTTCGCCATTGCCCAAGACATGCCCATTGATGCGCCAACCAGTAATAGAACGATAGATGTTGTTACTGCAGACTCAAGGATGATCTTTGGAATATCACCCCATTTCACTTCACGGTAGACAAGCACAGCTAAAACAAACGTGTATACCACAGCAATTGCGGAAGCCTCAGTAGCAGTAAAGATACCGCCAATGATGCCGCCCATGATGATGCCGATCAGTGCTAGAGAAGGTGCTGCTTTTAGGAAGGTATTCCATACCATTGATGTGGAAGGACGAGCAGCGACTGGGTAGCCACGACGTTTCGCGATAATACCTGCCACAATCATGATGCTCAGCCCCATCAATAGACCTGGGATGTAGCCTGCTAAGAACAATGCTGCAATAGAGGTACCACCTGAAACTAGTGAGAAAACGATCAGCGTGTTACTTGGTGGGATAAGTAAGCCCGCAGGGCATGAAGTGATGTTTACCGCAGCCGAGTAGTTTTCGTCATATCCATCTTTCTTTTGCAACGGAGACATGGTGCCACCAACTGCAGCCGCCGATGCAACCGCTGAGCCTGAGATAGACCCAAACATCATGTTTGCCATCACGTTTACGTGGGCGAGTGAACCTGGTAGACGACCACCCAACACTTTCGCGAAGTTGATCAAACGCAGCGCGATGCCGCCTTGGTTCATGATGTTGCCCGCCAAAATGAAGAACGGGATTGCTAATAGTGCAAAGTTATCAAGGCCTGCCGCCATACGTTGAGCAACTACAGCAATTGCAGGCTCAAGCGGTAAGCTCATTAAGATGGTTGCTAGTGACGATAAACCAATCGCAAAAGAGACCGGTACACCGATTGTAAGCAGTACAGCGAAACTACCGAATAAGGTCAGTATTACTTGCCATTCCATTGTGAAATCCTTTTATCAATCAAGTTGTGAGTCGGTGACTAGGTCGTCGCCAGATATTAATTTTTGAACACATTCGTAGGTAAATACAGCGGAGTAAAAAATCATCAAAGCGCCACTGATAGGCAAGCAGAAATAGATGTAACCCATTTCTAAACCAAGTGCGGGTGTCAGTTGCCCCATGGCGAGTGTCTTAGCCGCTAACTGGCTTCCACCGTGAACCAGAACAATATAAGAGAAGGTTGCAATGGCGATTTGAATAACGATTTGGTTAATGAGTTTGCGTTTACCCGTCAACTTCATCGTTAGTAGATCAATAGCTAGGTGGCGTTTCAGGCCTGTTGTGTAGGCGGCGCCAATGAGAGCAACCCACATAAAGAGGTAACGAGCGAGCTCGTCAGTAACGGTACTTGGTTTACCAATGACGTAACGGGACAAAACCTGCCAGATCACACACAGCACTAAAAAAGACGAAAGAGACACAGTAAAGGCGGCCAACCCTTTATTTATATAACTGACCAATTTATTCATTTTTATTTCCTTTCAACAAAGTTGCGTATCTCATAACAATTGGTTTACCAATGTGAGGGGGGGGTTCTATGTAGGATAGGTACGCTCTAAAATCTGGCTGAATCATAAGCTATTTAATCTAAATGTTGCGTGATCGAATTCACAAATGATTTTGGTTGACCAATTTGTGGGTTTTTATTGTGATATTGGTCAATCAATTTCAATTTCAGCTTTGACGAGTCAATTTTTGATCGCCAATATGAGCCCATAACAAAAAACACCCTACACATTGGATAACCAATCCACGGAGAATAAGAATGATGATGACGCGTAAAACTCTGATTAGTGCTGTTGTCGGTGCTGCTTTCACTTTTGGTGCAACAGCTTCTGCTTATGCAGCGACAACGTTAAAACTGAGCCATAACCACCCTCGTGACCATGCGGTGCATGAAGCGATGACGTTTATGGCGAAAGAAGTACGAGAATTGACTGACGGTGAAGTGCGTATTCGTATTTATCCTGATGCTCAATTGGGTACACAACGTGAATCTATGGAGCTGATGCAGAACGGCGCTTTAGATATGGTGAAAAGTAATGCTGCTGAGCTAGAAGCTTTTTCTCCTGCTTATTCATCATTCAACATGCCTTACTTATTCCGCGATCAAGCGCACTACTACAGTGTGACTGATGGTGAAGTAGGCCGTGACATTCTTAACTCTTCTCGTGACAGCGGCTTTATTGGTGTGACTTACTACGACGCTGGTGCGCGTAGCTTCTATACCAACAAGCCAATTAACACACCAGAAGACCTGAAAGGTTTGAAAGTTCGTGTTCAGCCAAGCCCATCAGCAATTGCGATGGTGAAAGCGTTAGGCGGTAACCCAACGCCACTAGCTTACGGTGAATTGTACACAGCACTGCAGCAAGGTGTAGTGGATGCGGCTGAAAATAACATTCCTTCATTCAGCTTGAGCCGTCACAGCGAAGTGTCTAAATACTTCAGTTTAGATGAGCACACGATGGTTCCGGATGTGTTGGTTATCTCAACCAAAGCATACGACAAACTGACTACAGAACAACAAGATGCATTAATGAAAGCAGCAAGTGATTCATCGGAATTGATGAAGAAACTGTGGGCTGAATCGGAAGCAAAAGAGCGTGCTAAAGCCGAGAAAATGGGCGTAACGTTCGTCGAACCAGACAAAGCAGCGTTTGCGTTAGCGGTTCAACCAATGTACGACGCATTAGAAACATCAAACCCTGAATTGAGTGCGCTGATTGACCGTATTCAGTCTGTTAAGTAATAAGCAAATCAAAAACAAGGTGTTACTGTATTTTTGGATATAGAGGTTGACCAATTATTTTTGGTCATTATGATGGCGAGAGAAATATAATGGAAAAAAGTGACAATATCATCATGATGCCTTTCGAGCCGAAAAGACCTTATCAGGAGATAGGGTTAGTACTAAGAAGAGAACTGATTGAAGGCCTGTATAAGGTCGGAGATAGGTTACCTCCAGAACGCGATATTGCTGATCGTCTAGATGTAAGCCGCACTGTGGTGCGTGAAGCGATCATCATGCTGGAGCTTGAAAACTTAGTTGAGGTGAAAAAAGGGTCGGGTGTTTATGTCCTGAACATTCCAACTCATTCTCGCGAGAATGTGGTCAGCGATGACGCTGGTCCATTCGAGATGCTGCAGGCCCGCCAATTACTGGAAAGTAATATCGCGGAGTTTGCGGCAACTCAGGTCACTCCGGGCGACATCATTAAGATGCGCTCTGCACTCGAACTCGAGCGCGAAGAGCTTGCAAGCGGCACCACCGATTGCAGCGGAGATGAAAGATTTCACATGTGTATTGCAGAGGCCACTCAAAACTCTGTGTTAGTAGATATGTTGAAACAATCCTGGGAGCGACGCGAAAAGAGTCCAATGTGGAATAAACTCCACTCTCACATCAGTGGTCAAGATTACCGTGAAGAATGGTTAGATGATCACGCTCGTATCCTCGCCGCCTTACAGCGTAAAGACCCTGTCGCTGCTAAGAGCGCAATGTGGCAACATCTTGAGAATGTTAAACAGCGTTTGTTAGCGCTGTCAGACATTGATGACCCAAACTTTGATGGTTACTTATTTAGCTCCAACCCAGTGGTGCTGCTTAGCTCAGAAAGCTAGTTCTGACGCTAATGTTGAATTCAGCGACAAGGTTCCTCTTGAAAGCTGATTCATTCACTAGGTTGTAGATAGGTAATCGTCTTTAGACCGGCGTAGACCGGTGCTATCTCGGGCAGTAATTGTCATTGCTGCCATTAAGAAGTCGTTATTGCATTTAGCTTGATTAATTCGAGCCGGCTAAGTGCGTCTTAAAGAAAGGTAAGTCTCATGGAACAAACGTGGCGTTGGTACGGCCCTAATGATCAAGTTTCGCTAGACGATATTCGTCAAGCGGGCGCAACTGGTATTGTGAATGCACTGCACCATATTCCAAATGGTGAAGTTTGGACAAAAGAAGAAATCCTTAAGCGTAAAGCCATTATCGAAGAGAAAGGTTTAACGTGGTCGGTCGTAGAAAGCGTGCCTGTGCACGAAGAAATCAAAACTCAAACTGGCAACTACCAGCAGTGGATTGATAACTATAAGCAAACTCTGGCTAACCTTGCTGAGTGTGGCATTGACACAGTTTGCTATAACTTCATGCCAGTGTTGGACTGGACGCGTACCGATTTAGAATTTGAAATGCCTGATGGTTCTCGCGCATTGCGCTTTGATCAAATAGCATTTGCGGCATTTGAGCTACATATTTTGAAGCGCCCGGGCGCAGAATCGGATTACTCAGAGTCAGAACAAGTACAAGCGTTGGATTACTTCAACAACATGACGCCTGAGCAAATTCAACAGCTGACCAATAACATCATCGCGGGTTTACCTGGCGCTGAAGAAGGCTATACGCTTGAAGCCTTTCAAGCACAGCTGGATCGCTATGCGGGAATCGACAAAGACAAGCTGCGCGAGCACATGTCTTACTTCCTTACTGAGTTGATGCCTATCTGTGATGCGAGTGGCTTGAAGATGGCGGTTCACCCAGACGATCCACCGCGTCCAATTCTAGGCTTGCCTCGCATTGTTTCAACTATCGAAGATATTGATTGGTTGACCGAGCATGTACCAAGCAAAATGAATGGTTTGACGATGTGCACGGGTTCATACGGTGTGCGTGGCGACAATGATCTGGTCAATATGATTAAAAAGCACGGTGACCGAATTTACTTTACGCACCTGCGCTCAACCAAGCGTGAAGAGAGCAACCCAATGACATTCCATGAAGCAGCGCACCTAGATGGTGATGTGGACATGTACAACGTTGTGATGGCTATCTTGGATGAAGAACACCGTCGTGCAGAAGTGGGTGACCATCGCTTAATTCCAATGCGTCCGGATCACGGCCATCAAATGTTAGATGACCTGAAGAAAACCACTAACCCAGGTTACTCGGCAATTGGCCGATTGAAAGGCTTGGCTGAAGTTCGTGGTTTAGAGATGGCATTGAAACGCGCTTTCTATACCAAGTAACGACGGCATCTAGCTTTAAAATACTTCTAAAAACCAGAACTCATGTTTTGGTTTTTTGTATTTGAGCTAAGTAAAACTTCAGAGTTTGGATAACAACAATTACGCTGCTAACTTGGTAAAGGCCAACGGAGTTTGACCGGTTTGCTGTTTGAAAAAAGCGATAAACGCACTGTTGGACGAGAACTCTAGCAGGTGTGCCACCTCGCCGACTTGTCGGTTTTCTGAGAGCAGTTCAATTGCTTTAAACAAGCGCCATTGCTGTCGCCACTCTTGATAAGTCATGCCTGTTTCGGCTTTGAATAATCGAGTAATCGTTTTGGTGCTTGCGCCAACCGAGTTCGCTAATGTCGACAGGGCTGGGGCAAGGAACGAAGCGGTTCGGACTCGTTTGCAAAAGCTTTTAAAGCGGCGATCTGTCGGTAGCGGCAAGATAAACGAGTGTTGGTTAGCGCTGTAAAACTCTTCCCAGAATAGGTTGGCAGTATTGGTGGTTTGCTCGCGGGCAATGTCCCAATCCCAGAAAGCCATCTTATTGATTAGGGCTTTTAAAAGCTCATTCACTTCCACAATTTCAATCGCTTCTGGGCAGGTGTAAATACTGCTATCAAAATAGAGCGACCGATAAGCAACCACATTGGTCATCTGCGCGCGATGTTTGGTATAAGGCGGGATCCACACGGCTTTGGTCGGTGGCAAAATACAAATGGCGTTTTCTAAGGTCAAGGTGATGCAACCCTGCGGAGCATACAGCAGCTGTCCTTTTACGTGGTGATGTATTCCTGAATCATGCTGACCTAGCTCTGCCGCAATCCCTATGACGGGCGCAGGTAAGCTGTCTGCATCAAATTCAATCGTTTCGCTGATTAATGCCATTTGTCCTAATCTTGTTGTTTTTGGTATTAATGTTGTTAACGAGCCAAGGTTAGTTTCCCCTAGACTCTTCGTCAAGTTCACTGGTCTTGGAAAAATGATGAAAACAAAACCTTCTTTATGGCAAATGGTGCTATTGCTGATGTTCCCTCAGATCGCAGAAACCATCTATAGCCCGACTCTGGATTCAATATCGAAATCCTTTGATGTGAGTTACGCACAAGCGGCGCAAACCCTCTCGATCTATTTCTCAGCGTTTGCGCTCGGTGTTGTGGTATGGGGCATTTTGGCAGACAAATGGGGGCGCCGACCAACCATGTTATTGGGCATGGGGTTATTCGCGTGCTCTGCTCTGATCGCAATGCAAACCAATAGCTTTGTTTGGTTGATGATAGCCAGAGCCATGGGCGCTTTCGGGCTTGCGGTTGGCTCGGTGGTGACACAAACCATGTTGCGAGATGCCTTTAGCGGCGCTGAACTGGCCAAGGTGTTTGGTTACATGGGCATGGGGCTGTCGATTAGCCCAATCATCGGGCTGCTTCTTGGCGGTCAATTAAGCCAAGCGGGCGGGCATCAATATGTGTTTATTGCCCTGTTTATTATGGTGTTAGTGCTGTTGGCACATAGCCTATGGTCATTGCCTGAAACGCAACAATCTAAGCAGCCATTGCAGTTAAAGTCACTCAGTATTCACATGATCAAAGATAGCGATATATGGATGTCTGCGTTGCTGGTCGCGTCGTTCAATATTGCGCTGTTTTCCTATTATCAATTGGGTTCATTTGCCTTCATTCAACTTGGATTTAGCGTCGAGCAGTTTGGCTACAGCGGCATTGTGCTTGGATTCGGGACCCTGTTAGGAAGCTTGGTAAACAAGACATTATTGAAGCGACAGATGTCTTCAATGTCTTTGATTGGTATCGCAGCAGGGCTTCAAACATTAGGTGCGGTGGGTGTCTATTTTTCACAACACTCAATATGGTTTTTACTTCCGATGATGCTGGTGGTCATGGCATTTGGTATTGCGATTCCCAATGTGTTGAGTCGCGCATTAGTCAGCTACCAATCTCAAGCGGGAAGTGCAGGCGCACTGTTTGGTTTGATGTATTACACCTTGATCGGTTCAGGGCTCGCTTTAGCGGGAATGATTCAAGATTTAGGGGGGGTGTTGGTACTTTGCGGCGCTTTATCTGTGTTGGTGACGATACGCAGCCGACTCTCTCTTAAACGCTAAGTCTTTCATCTATATTGATAAATTCCGTGCCCCGTTTGGCGTGGAATTTATCATTTTCTTGGTTCGTAAATTTGGATATTGACAGGGGTAGAGTGATCGTTCTACCCTGTAAGTAGAACAATCATTCTACCCTTTATTGGGTATTGAGAGAGCACTATGTTGAGAGAACAGATTGCAGCAAGCCTTGAAGTAGCGTTCAGCCAACAAGGTTTTGCTGAGCCGAGCGTTGCAAAGCTGAAAACAGCGTGCGATGTAAGCCTAAGAACCTTGTATAAACACTTCCCTTCAAAAGAAGCGATGATCGTTGGTGCCTTGGAATATCGACACCAACGCTACTTAGATTTCTTGTTGGAAACGTCGCCTGAAAAGGGGCTCGCATCGGTTACGCATATCTTCAACAAGCTTCAACAATGGTTAGAAGAATATGCGCCGCACGGGTGTATGTCGATGCATGCAATGGCTGCCTTTCCTGATAATACGCTTATCAGCCAAGCGGTTACTCAGCATAAACAGCAAGTTCGTTCATTGATTGCTCAGCAGAGTTTGCGAGAGGATCTCGCGACACCGCTGTTTCTACTTCATGAAGGTGTATCAGGTGCATGGCCAGTATTGGGCGAAGAAGCGTTGGCATCGGCACACAATATGGTGAAAAAACTACTCGAGGAGACAGTATGAATTTTGAGATACCTAAAACAATGAAGGGCGTAGAGATGCTTGGACACGGCGGGGCAGAGATGCTGGTTTACCGTGAAGACATTGTTGTTCCACAAATCGAGCCGAATGAAGTGCTGATCAAAGTGCTGGCTGCGGGCGTTAATAATACCGATATCAACACGCGAATTGGTTGGTATTCTAAAAGCGACGACTCTGACGATGCGAGCTGGTCTGGTAACGCTTTACAGTTCCCTCGCATCCAAGGTGCCGATGTGTGCGGTTTCATTGTAGGGGTCGGGCAAGACATTTCTGCTGATCGCATTGGTGAGCGTGTTCTGATTGAGCCCTGCGTAACTGAGGTGTACGGGCAAGATTTACCGCAACCATGGTACTTCGGCTCAGAGTGCGATGGCGGTTTTGCTGAGTACACCAAAGTGGCCGCGAAACACGCTTATGCGGTGAACAGCACTATGTCGGATGTTGAGCTAGCGTCTTTCCCATGTTCTTACTCGACGGCAGAAAACATGCTGACTCGCTCGAATGTGATTGAGGGTGATCGCGTGCTTATCTCTGGCGCATCGGGCGGTGTGGGCTCTGCGGCTATTCAGCTAGCAAAAGCTCGTGGCGCGTATGTTATTGCCATCACTAGCCCAAGCAAGAACCAACAGTTACTTGAACTTGGCGCTGATGAAGTGATTACTCGTGATGCGGATTTGGTTAAAGCGCTAGGTCAAAGCAGTGTGAATGTGGTTATCGACTTAGTCGCGGGTGACAAGTGGCCGGAATTCCTTGAAGTGCTGAAACCACATGGTCGTTATGCAGTCTCTGGTGCGATTGGTGGTGCGATGGTTGAGCTTGATGTTCGCACTTTGTATCTCAAAGACCTTAGCTTTTTTGGTTGCACGGTTTTAGAACCACAAGTATTCCAAAATCTAGTCGACCGTATTGAGAAGCAGCAGATTGGCGCTATCGTCGCAGAGGCTTATCCGCTAGCCGATATCCATAAAGCGCAAGATGAGTTCCTAAAGAAAAAGCACGTCGGTAAGATCGTGTTGGAAGTCGCTCAGAGCTAACTTTAGACAGCCACACATCTAATCTATGTAAGAGCGAGCAAGTGTTATTTGCTCGCTTTTTTTGTTTCTGGCGAATACGGGCGGGCATAGTCTCGCAGCGTGTTGAGTAACAGGTCCTATACAGCTGAAAAATTAATGATTCATTTGTCACTGTGTGGTTTATGAATTAACTGTGCGATAATCACCGCCCTTATATATCCCGAATTGTTTGATAATCATCTAGGAGCCGTATTGATGTTTAAAAGGGTATTGCAGGCATTATTCTCACCGTTTGTTGATTCAAAAAACAAACCCTCTGCAGAGCCTGCCCAACAAGAGCAACAACAAGCCGTTGCTACTGATTCTGTTCAGTCTTCAATCTTTATTCCGCCTTCGTCAGCTCAACCATCATCATTGATCGTCGATAAGACGCTTAGCCTTCACGATGGTGAATTCCTTGATTATTTGTTTGGAGAGTCTCGCCTTCGCACGGAGTCAGACCCGTTTAGCGATTTTGTCGCTTGTCAGATCGAACGTTTGATTCGCTCTCCAAAAGCTTTGCTTAATGAACTGCCAGTGATGCCAGTCTCTGTGACCACGTTAATGGCAGAATTACAGAGCGATGAGTTTGATGTCGATGCACTGTTAAGAGTGATTGAGCGCGAGCCGAGTATGGCAGCTGATGTGATTAAATTGGCTAACAGCGCATTCTACAAACGCAATGAAAAACAGGTTACCGATCTAAAAACCGCATTTCTAAATATGGGTTCTCAAGGGCTTATAGAAGGGGTAGTGAATAGTTACATGAAGAACTTCACGCCGGGCAACAATATTTACTGGCGTCATTTCGGTGAGAAAATTTGGAATCACAGTGTTCAAACCGCGTCGTTTTCTAAGGAGTTGATGAAAGACTCTTCATCCCAAGAAGATCAAGCGGCGGCGTACTTTGTTGGGTTAATTCGCAACTTAGGCAAGATGATCATTTTCCAGATGATGGTAGAAGCCTTCAAGCATGTTGATCCTTCTGTTCCGCCTAACTCGTTAGCATTGAAGCGCCTGATGAACAGCTACTCTATTCGCCTGACTTACACTATTGCTAAGTTCTGGGAGCTGCCAGAACCTGTGTTGACCGTGATTGGCTACCAAGAGTCTAGCCGATACGAATGTACACCACTTGGTCAAGCTGTGTTTGAAGCTAACTACTTGAGTGAGTTGTACTATTTATTGGAAGAACAAACGATTGAAGTCGAGCAATTTAAGTGCAGATGTAAAGAGACACTAACGTCGCCTACGGCATACAAAGTAGCTAACCGTATCTATAAAGAGTCTCAATTAGCGCTGGTAGGACAATAACGGCTGGCGTTGGCTAGGTTGATTCTGAAGTCGTCATAAAGCGGTATTTTCTAAATGGTCTTACTAAACAGTAAGACCATTTTTGTTTTAATTATCGATTAAGGTATCTTAGCCAGTTCTTGTTTCAATTTATCGATTTTACGCAGTTCTTTTTCGATTTTACCCTCATACTTTCGGATTTTATCCGCTCTATCGTCTCTTTTGGCTTCTTCTAGGTCAGCTTGGTATTCAGCTAAATCTTGTTCATTGGATTCAATCTTCTCGCGGAGTTCATCCTTCAAACCCTCATTAGTGCAGTTCTCTTTCGCCGCTTTCAAGGCCGTGGTTAATCGCTCTACTTTGTACTGATTGTCGTACTGTTCCGCTTTCTTTATCTGATATTCGATCTCACAGAACTTCTTTTCACAGCCTGTAAGTGCGTCGCATTGGGTGCTCGCCATGCTGTTAAAAGAGAATGCGCAAAGAAATAGTAATGAGCCTTTTAGGTGTCGAGTCATGGTTTACCTTCTTATTGGGGCTATTTAGTTTGTACTTATATTTTTTGAGTCTCACTTCGAGAGTACATTAGCACCTGCTCACTTTGCTATTGGCAGGGGAGCGTTAAAGATAAGTCGCTGTGCCTAATGACTTATTTTTGAACATGGCTAGATTTACAAATGGCTAATCCACAGCTTGTCGAGTTCGCACCAACCGAAACCATTCACTTGCGCGCCGTGTATCTTTTCAGAAATCTCTAAGTTGAACGCCTCTTGCTTGAGTTCAGTCACAACCCCAGATTCATGCAACCAATGCCGAAGCGCCAACAGTGCATTCATCGCTAACTCAAAGTCTGGCTGGTTTGTTATTGAGGTTAATCCATGTTCGATTGTCTCTAGCATCTCAGCAGGCAAAGTTAAGTCCTCAAACGGGAAGCGAGTGAAAAAACTTAACCACGAAGTGAAGGTGTCGTTCTCATCAATAATGCTACACAACGCGACGTCTTTGGTTGTCAGGTAGTTAGTTTGGTAGTGGCCATATTCCACGTTGGTTTTGTGGTCGCTAGACACTGACAATTGCTCGAAAAGGGTTTGGCATTCAGATGTGTCTTCAACGGTGAATTCACGCTCTGTTTTCGACAACGATGGGTTTTGAATCTTAAAGAAGGTTGAGCCGAATTCCGGTTTGGAATAATGGTCATCGCCACGCACGGTGGTCGTCTTTTCGGGCAGTTTCACGCACACCTGATTTTGAGCGCAGGCTTTGCTCTGTGCCCATTCTGGATAGACCCACAACTCGACTCGATTGAGAATCGGCGTGCAGTGAGAATAGGCGCTATTACGGCTCAATCTCAACATTTTGCTTGAGAAGATGTCTAATGAGAACGCGCCAGAACCAATCAGCCTATCAGTCGATGATGAGTGATCAAAAATGGATGCTTCAACTCTGGAAAGTAAGCGAGGTAAATGCCAATCAGGTTGATTCAATTTCACGACAACCACACTACCTGCCGAGACAGAGACCTCATCAATATGTTGATAGCAGCGACGCCATATTTTGCTTTGGCAGAGCGAGTTAAGGTTACGTGCTATGTCTTGAGGTTCGAGTGTTCGACCGTTATGAAAGTGAACACCATTACGAATTTGAAAGTGCCATTGCGTCGCATCTTGATTAGGCTGCCAATGATAAGCCAAATCGCCGCTGAGTTTGCCGTGCTTAACTGAGGTTAGGCGTTGGCAAACTTGCATCACTAAGAAGCGTTCGGTGCGTCTAAGTACTCGTTGAGGGTGAAGCGCTTCGAGTTCTCGGTGAAAGGGGATGTACGCGATATTTTGCGCCGGCGGATTGGTATTGCTTAGAAAGGCTTGCAACTCAGTGCCAGCATTGCGGCCGTTGAAGCTTAAGGTGCTAAACACCTGTTCTATGTTGCCTGCGTCAGCTTGGGTTTGTGCGTATCGGTAACACGCCTCAATGGGCTCAACCAGACACGTCAGCTGTGCCTTCTTGCTGCGGCCTGAGCTAGCTTGCCACTCAATCCAACCTTGCGCTGTCATTGCTTTGAGTAAGGTCTGAACGTGACGTTCACTCACGTGCAGCAGTGTGGCCAGTTGGTTGACCTGACAGTGCGATACTCCAGGCCCAAAAGCCTGAAATATCTTTTCATACAGTTCAAGCTTGCGCTTAAGGTTGCCCAATTTGCTTTTCCTAACGACGAGGTTGAGTTAAATGTGGATAGCCAGAGTCAATCAGTGCGTTTTCCATCGCATCGAGAACTCGAGAGGTTATCTCTGAGCTTAGGATATTCGATTCAGTTTTGCCTTGAAGGACTAACTCTGAAAAATGGTCGATTTCAAACTCGAACCCATTGCCCTTCACTCGGCAGTTGATGGTCGACTTCTGGCCTTGATGCTCAATCTCAATAAAGGCCGGATTCCACCATTTTTCGTGAATGGTGATCTTAGTATCGGGCCCATTCAAGTGCGCTGATCGGGGAAGGTTTTGCACTGTTGATGCCGATATCTTACCGCTTATATCGCCAGAGAAGGTAAAGCACGCATTAGTATCAACATTTGCCCCCTCATACAGACACGACATCTCTACCTGAGGCTTTGAAGGGTTCACACCCAGCGTTCGACACAGGTCGTAGAAGAACCAAAGCCCATAGACGCCGACATCGAGCGTTGCTCCGCCTGACAAATCCGGATTGAAGATAAACAAATCGGGCTCATAGTCGTGATGGTTACCAAAGCTAGCTTCGATAGAATCTATCTGAATGTTGTTGTCGACCAAGAATGATTGGAGCTCACGATACGCGGGAAACACCACGGTTTTCATCGCTTCTAACAGCATCACGCCATTTTGTTTCGCAAGGGCTTTCATCTCAAGCCAATCACCAAGATTGGTGAAAGCTGGCTTCTCGACCAATACGTGCTTGTTATTCTTCAGAAACAGTTCAGCAAGTGGCTGGTGGTATGGGTGAACCGTAGCGATGTAAACCGCTTCAACGCTTGGGTCATTCGCCATCTCTTCGTAAGAGCCATAAGCCTTGTCGCAACCAAACTTATTGGCAAACGTAGCTGCGCGTGAGTGATCTCTTGCGGCAACGGCATACAATTCACCATGCAGACAGTGCTCGGTTACTGCTGTTGCGAATCGATTCGCGATATTACCTAGCCCTGCGATGCCCCATTTAATTTTGCGTTGCGTGTCGCTCATCAGTTGCTCCAAATCGTTGTTTTGTCTCAGTGTACTCAGAGACGCCACATAAAAATAGAGAACAGATTTCTCAACCTGTTCTCTATTTATTTTATTCTAGTTGAAGCTCAGGATTAGCTCTGTAGGGAGCGTTTCCAATCGGCTAGGGCTTGAATGTGTTTTGGCCCGATGCCACAACAGCCACCGATAATATTCGCGCCAAGAGCATGCCAGCGTTTGGCGTAAGCTAAGTAACCTTGGCCATCCAGTTCACGCATTTCTTGAAACATGTCATTCGCTTCATGTTCGCTGCTGATAGGTGCAAAGTTATTGGCGTAGACACCAATTTCTAAATCACTGCCTAGCTCATCGATCACTTTCTTGGCATCGATAATCGCTTGATCCATCACTTCAGGCACTGAGCAGTTAAACATTATGCCTTTCGCGTTTGATTGGCAGGCAAGTTTGATGGCGTCTGTTACGCTCTCGCCAGAACGAATATTGGCAGAATCGCCCTTGGTATCTTCCAAACTGAATGCGTAGTAACACGGCTTATCTGACTGCTTAAGTACCGCATGAATGGAATCGAATTCTTGCAGGCTACAGATGGTTTCCGCTATCCAAAGATCGATGTTTGGGTCTTGAGCATCGTAAAGCGTTTGAATGATTGGCGCTGCTTCTTCGACCTTAAACAAGTCTGGTCGGTAGCTGCCAAATGGCGGTGGAATTGCACCCGCAACGTTTACTGTGTGAGAAGCATTGTCAGCAACTGCTTTAGCCAGCTCACCAGACAGTGTGGTTAGTTCAAAGCCTCGTTGCTCGAACAGCTCTTCACCCAAGTGAAAAGGTACACAGGCGTAGCTATTGGTGATCAGGATTTCAGCACCTGCATCGACAAAGTTTTGATGCGCTTGGCTGACAAATTCGGGGGCTTCAATCAGCGCTTGAGCACTCCAAAGCGGTTGAGAAAATGGCGCGCCAATTTCTTTGAGTTCTCGGCCCATGCCGCCATCAAGTATGGTTAGTGTTTTCATATTCAATACTATCTAAACAATTGCTGAAGTTCTGCCGCCACCATATCAGACAACCTTGTCAGACAGAAGTTATCAAATTATGTGTTACTGAGAACGAAATGGGTTATCAATATTTCAATCCAAACTAACGTGATGCCGCATTAGATCAAAGGCGTGCCTCTGACGTTGTTGATTAACTAAAAATGGGGCAAGTTTAGAGACTAGATTGAAATAAAGTCGATACGCCAATTTTTAATGGGTCAGTATTTCGATCAAAAAAAGATTTTCAAAGTATTGCTGAAATCGGTTTCATCATATATCTTTGTTTTTAGTTGAAACCGGTTTCAGTATTGCGATTTTTAGTTTTTAACCCGAAACCAATTACTTTTTAGCGAATATTTTTCTTAGCGAGTAACAGTATGAACAACGAATTTCCGAACGATTTTTTATGGGGCGGTGCAGTAGCAGCGCATCAGTTAGAAGGCGGCTGGGATGCGAATGGTAAAGGTGTCAGTGTTGTTGATGTATTAACAGCGGGCGCTCATGGTGTACAACGTCGAATCACCGATGGTGTGATTGATGGCGAAAACTATCCAAACCAAGTCGCAGTGGATTTCTACCATCGCTATAAAGAAGACATTAAGTTATTCGCTGAGATGGGCTTTAAGTGTTTCCGTACCAGTATTGCTTGGACGCGTATTTTCCCAAATGGCGATGAAGCTGAGCCATGTGAAGCGGGTTTAGCATTTTACGATGATCTGTTTGATGAGCTGTTGAAATACGACATTCAGCCTGTGGTAACACTGAGCCACTTTGAAATGCCTTACCACCTAGCCAAAGAATACGGCGGCTGGATGAACCGCAAAGTGATCGATTTCTTTGTTAAGTACTCGACTACAGTGATGGAGCGCTACCAGCACAAGGTGAAGTATTGGATGACGTTTAACGAGATCAACAACCAGATGAACACTTCGGCGGACATTTTCGGTTGGTTGTGCTCTGGCGTGAAGTTTCCACAATGTGAAAAGCCGCAAGAAGCGATGTATCAAGCGGTTCACCATCAGTTTGTGGCAAGTGCTTTGGTGGTTAAGAAAGGTCACGAGATTAACCCAGACCTTCAGATCGGCGCAATGTGTGCGATGGTGCCTTTCTACCCTCGTTCATCTAAACCGGAAGATATTATGGTGGCACAGCAAGCGATGCGTGATCGCTACTTCTTCTCGGACGTGATGGTGCGCGGTCATTACCCAAATTACGCTAAGCGTGACTGGGCAATCAAAGGCTTCAACATTGAGATGCAGCCCGAAGATGAGCAAATCTTGAAAGAAGGTAAAGCGGATTACCTTGGCTTTAGCTACTACATGTCTAATACCTTGGATTCTTCTTCTCACCAATCTACAGAAGAAGCGATGGACGGCGGTCATGAAAACTCGGTCGATAACCCGTTTATCCAGTCTAGCGATTGGGGCTGGCCAATTGACCCAACGGGTTTACGTTTCTGTTTAGCGTCTCTGTATGAACGTTATGAAGTACCATTGTTCATCGTTGAGAACGGTTTTGGCGCTGTTGATACTATTGAAGAAGATGGCGGCATTAATGACGACTATCGCATTGCTTACCTTGGCGACCACATCAAAGAGATGAAAAAAGCCGTTGCGATTGATGGTGTTGATTTGATGGGTTATACCCCTTGGGGCTGTATCGATTTAGTGTCGTTTACCACGGGCGAGATGAAAAAACGCTACGGATTCATTTACGTAGATAAGCACAACGACCAATCTGGCTCACTAGAACGCAAACGCAAGAAGTCTTTTGAGTGGTATAAAGGCGTGATTGCATCTAACGGTGCCACTATTTAGAATGCATTTCCCAGCGCAGTTTTGTGAACTGTGAGCTGTCATTTTGCAATGAATTAGTCGGCCTATGTCGGCTAATTTTTTATAAAGGAAGAGAAGCCAATGGTAACCATGCTTGATGTCGCGAACCGCGCGGGCGTATCTAAATCGACTGTTTCTCGTGTCTTAAATGGCAAGAACATCGTGCGCCCGGATGTGGTGAAAAAGGTATTTGATGCGATTCAAGAAACAGGTTATCGACCGAACTTGTTGGCTCAGCAATTGGCGACCAAGAAGACCAATTTCATCGGCTTTGTAATCACCAATGAGTTGTTCAATGGCCCTTACTTTTCTTCCTTGATGTATCACGCGGCTTCTTATAGCGAAAAGTCGAATCACCAACTGGTGATCACCGATGGCAAACACAGCGCTGAAGACGAAATAAAGGCCATCAACTTCCTGCTGGATATGAAGTGCGCGGGCATCATCATCTATCCGCAATGCTTAACCGAAAGCGAGATTGCAAAGATCATCGAAAGCACTGACACACCGATTCTGGTACTCAACCGAGAAATGCCGTCGAAGCCTAACCATGCCATTACCACCGACCATTATCAGAGCGCTTGTTTGATGGTTGAGCACATCATCGATCAAGGCCATACAGACATTGCTGTGATTCGAGGTAAAGCCGGTTCTTCGACCGATGAGCTGCGTTACCAAGCCTATCAAGATGTGTTAACTAAACATGGTATTACATTGGATGAGTCCAAGGTTGTTCAGGGTGATTGGACGATGGAGAGCGGTTATCACGCGGCTCAGGCTCTGGCAAAAAGCAAAACCACATTTACTGCTATCTTGTCGGAAAACGATGACATGGCGATTGGTGCGATTAAGGCGTTAACGGATCTGGAATATTCATTGCCTCAAGATGTTTCTATCGTCGGTTTTGATAACAGCAAAGTGGGGGCGTTTTTAACGCCAAGCTTAACGTCTGTGAGTGTGCCATTAGAGCAATTGACGCAAAAGGCGATCCTGCAAATTGTCGGTGAAACAGAGCAAGCGACCACCATCAATACCACTGGCAGTTTGGTGTTACGTGATTCGATAGCGAAGATAAATTAACACTGTTCGAATTTCATATTTCACCTACAAAAAGTGACGAGCTGCGCATCTCTTAAACCAAGCTTAAACACTCCTTATTCACTGTTATTTAGATGTGCGATATTGCGTTTTTTGGTCGATGAATTGACCACCATTAGTTAAGTAATATGAAACTAGCTAAGTAATATAAAAATAGCTAAGTGATGTGAGAACAGGTAAGTAACGTGAAAACAGAAAAACAAAAAATGCTAGCAGGCGAACCTTATCAGGCTTGGGATAAAGAGCTTTATGCTGCTCGTATCGAATGTCGTAAAGTACTGCAAAAGCTCAATAACAGCATTCCTGACACACCTGAGTGGAAAGCGGCAACGCAAGAGCTGATTCCGGGCTGTGAAAACGCGCATCTAGAACCTCCATTTCGTTGTGATTACGGCTCGAACATCAAGCTGGGCAAGAACTTCTACGCTAACTTTAACTGCGTGATTTTGGATGTGGCTGAAGTGACTATTGGCGATAATGTACTGCTTGGTCCGAACGTTCAAATCCTGACCGCAGGCCACCCACTCGATGTGAAAGGCCGAGTTGAAGAGGGTGTTGAGTTTGGCACACCGATTAACGTCGGCGACAATGTTTGGCTTGGCGGTGGTGTGATCATTTGCCCCGGAGTCACCATTGGCGAAAACAGCGTGATTGGCGCAGGCAGTGTGGTGACCAAAGACATCCCAGCCAATGTGGTTGCAGTCGGTAATCCATGTAAAGTGCTGAAAGCGATCGATAACGGACAATAATCAGATTTAAATGACAAAGCCCGAACCTAGGTTCGGGCTTTGCTTTTTCTATCCTTACTAGATGCTAGATGGAACAGCTTGTTGTTCTTGCTTCTTATCTAACGCACCACTGAATCGAGTCAGAACAAGAGCGATCAAAACGATCACAGCACCTATCCAAGGGGTGTTCATTAATCCAGATTTCGCGACAATCAAACCACCGCCCCATGAGCCTAATGCAATACCGACGTTGAAGGCTGCAATATTCAACCCAGAAGCGACATCGACTGCGTCTGGTGTGTATTTCTCAGCCAGTTTCACAACATACACTTGTAGTCCTGGAACGTTACCGAATGCAAATGCACCCCAAACCAAAATGGTAGCAACGGCTGCATAAGGGTTTACTGCGGTAAAGTTGAATACCACCAGTACTGCGGCTAAACCAGAGAAGATAACGGTTAGCGCTTTAATCGGCCCCATCTTGTCAGCCATTTTTCCGCCCCAGATGTTACCTACCGCTACTGACACACCGTAGACCAACATGATTAAGCTGATTGAGCTCGAATCAAACCCTGATACGTTTTCCAGTATTGGAGCAAGGAACGTAAACGCTGTGAATGTGCCGCCATAACCCAGTGCTGTGATAGCGTAAACCAACAGTAAGCGTGGTTGAGTTAGAACCTTTAGTTGTGCCGAAATCTTCGCCGCTGGTGGTTGCTTAAGGTTGCTTGGAACCAAGATAGCGCTACCGATAAGAGCAATAAGGCCAAGCAGAGCAACGATCAAGAAGGTCGCTTGCCAGCCGAAGGTTTGGCCGATGTAAGTACCCAGTGGTACGCCAGTCACCAATGCAACTGTTAAACCCGTAAACATGATTGCAATGGCACTGGCTGCTTTATCTTTTGAAACCAAACCTGTCGCGATGGTCGATCCAATCGAGAAGAACACACCATGGGCAAGGCCAGTCAAAATTCGTGCGGCGATCAGCGTGTTATAGCCTGGAGCTTGCCACGCCAATAAGTTACCAATGACAAACAATGCCATCACAGTCAGTAACACCGCTTTACGATTCCATTTACCGGTTAATGCCGTTAATACTGGTGCGCCAATAGCAACGCCAAGCGCGTATAAACTGACTAATAGGCCTGCCGATGGCAGAGATACATTCAAGTCGCTCGCCATGGTAGGAATCAAGCCTACGATGACAAATTCTGTGGTTCCGATGGCAAAGGCGCTGAGCGTCAATGCAAGTAATGCTAGTGGCATAGTCATCTCTCTTACTGTTCTTTGTTAAATACCGAGCGCGATAAAATGGGGCAGCTTGTGACTGCAATAGGAGCGCTTCGTTTGATGGCGAGGATTATCTAGTAAAATATATTTGTGAAAAAATGCCATTATTAACAAATAACCTTTGTGAAATTTGCAATAATTAAAGAGTTAGCCGATCATTGGGTAAAGCTGATGAGATCGAAAAGACACAGATGATTTGAGCTGTGATGAGCACAAGCGAGATGACATTAAACAAAATGAAGATAGCGAAGGAGCCTCATGTTAACCCGTTCAGATGATTTAGAAATGGTACTCACCGTCGTCGATGCGGGTGGTTTTTCTGCGGCGGCAGAGGCGCTGGATGTGCAGGTCGCCAAGGTATCTCGCTCGGTGAGTAAGGTTGAGTCGCAACTCGGCGTCTCGATATTCTACCGAACAACGAGACGCGTGGAACTGACGGAGGAAGGGCGGCAGTTTGTCGATTCAGTCAGGGTGGGATTACAAATGATCCAGAGCGCGGAAGAAGAAATCGTGTCGCGCGGTGAGTTGCCAAAAGGTCGTTTAAGAGTCGATGCCGCCAGTCCATTCGTATTCCATCAGCTAGTGCCGTTGGTGCAGTCATTCAAAGAGGCTTACCCAGACATTGAGTTGGAACTCACTTCCAACGAAGGCTTCGTTGATCTTCTAGAAAAGAGAACTGATGTTGCGATTCGAATCGGTAAGTTGTCCGATTCAACACTGCACGCTCGCCCGTTAGGAAAAAGTTTACTCCATATTGTGGCGTCACCTGATTATCTCGCTAAGCGTGGGCTGCCCACCAAACCTGAAGATTTGAGTTCGCATCAAATTGTGGGTTTTGCAGGGAACAAAGTGCTTAACCATTGGCCTTTACCAAACCAAAGTGATGTCGCGCCTACCGTGACAGCCAGTAATGGTGAAACCGTGCGTCAACTAGCACTAGCTGGAAACGGGATTGCTTGTTTATCGGGGTTTATGGTGCAGGAAGATATGGCAGCAGGGCGTCTAATCCCTATTCTAGAACAAGACAAACTTGCCAACACAGATCGAGAGCGAGTGAATGCGGTTTACTACAAGTCGTCTTCTGTCTCTAAACGTATCTCGGCGTTTATTGATTTTATACAGCCCCGTTTGAAGCTCTAACTATGGCAGACTACTTGGACTGTAACTAAGCGATCTTAGTCATCTCGTTAAGTGTAAATAACGTAACATCCAGTTTTCATTAATTCTAATTTTTTACCAATACTACTTTGCCTTGGCTGATGATGTTGTTCTTCTTATCTTGGATAATTACCTATAAATTTCCGGCTTTAGCAGTAATAATCAATTAATAGATCGGGATAGCTTGTTCATTGAAAAGCTGTACGGAAAGTTTCTAAAGACGTCATCGTGAAAAGGAAGTCAGATACATGCCTGTGCTCCAACGCATCAGTTTAACGTTAATCTTAATCGCCGTTTTAGGTGGGTGTTCTTCACTTCCTGAAGGCATCGATCACCCGACAGAACCGCCAACCTCTCCTGCACCTAGCTTTTTATCGGTTCTAACCAATGAATTTCAGCCTGAAGCTTTAGAGCAAGGCACTACCGCGGTTCGTCTGCAAGAGTCGGGTTGGGATGCTTTGGCACAGCGATTAGCACTGGTTGAAAGTGCAGAGCACACCATAGATATTCAATACTACATCTGGAACTCTGACGAATCGGGCCGTTATCTAGCCAGTCGTCTGTTAGAAGCAGCGGATCGGGGGGTAAAGGTGCGCGTGATGCTTGATGATATTAACCTCAATGAGCGCGAAGGCCTGTTGTCGGCTCTGAATGCACACCCGAATGTAGAGATCCGAATCTTTAACCCAACCCCAACACGCCGTGGCTTCAGCAAATGGTTGAGCTTTGTTGGTGACTTTTCTCGCTTAAATCGCCGCATGCATAATAAATCGTTTACCGTCGATGGCACCTTGTCTGTGGTGGGCGGGCGCAATATCGGGGATGAATACTTCGACCTTTCCGATGAAATCAACTTCCGAGATCGCGATGTGCTAGTGATGGGCTCAGTCGTTACCACTATCCAAACTAGCTTTATAGAGTACTGGAATAGCCGTTGGTCTTATCCCATCGATATGTTGGGTGATGAGGTGTTGCCAGATATCTCTATTTTGATTGGCACTGAACCTCCTTCTTATAAACATTTTCCTGAGTTACCAATAGACGGTAAATCAGCGGCTAAATTATTGAAAAGTACATTGAGTCAAATGACCTGGGTCAATGCTCGTTTTGTATACGATCCCCCCGTGCCTATCGACTCGGATAATACCGACTTACCGAAAGTTACGGCAGTTTTACTGGCAGATTTAGCGCGCAAGTCTAAATACGAAATCTTATTGGAATCCGCTTACCTGGTGTTTGACGACGGCCAACTTGATGAGTGGCATTCATTAAGTAACAACAACGTTGAAATAAAGGCGCTCACCAATTCAATGGCCTCGAATGATCTGGTGACCAACCACTCTGCTTACGCAGGAAGGCGTAGCGATATGTTAGAGCATGGCATTGAATTATTTGAGCTGAAGCCTGAATCTAAGTTATGTGAGGCATCTACCAAAGACGCTTCTAAATGTGCACCATCAACAGCTTATGGTTTGCATGCGAAGTCGGTCGTATTTGATAAACGCATTGCCAGTATTGGATCATTTAACTTCAATTTACGTTCTACGTATCTCAACACGGAATCAGTGCTAATCATCGAAAACAAAACCATTGCCGAAAAACTAGCAGAAACCATTGAGCAAGCAATGAGCGAAGAAAACAGCTGGCGGTTAAAACTTAATGAGGGTGATGTGAATTGGTATTCCGGCGAGCAAAGTTGGGACAGCGAACCTGAGACAGGTCAATGGGAACGAATACAGTCAGGCTTCTTACAATTGTTACCGATTGAGAAATATCTGTAACAAAACAATTACCGTATAAACAAAAAATGTCAGCGTATATTGCGCTGACATTTTTGTTTGTGCTGCTTTTTGCTGCAATAGCTTAACGACTCAACGCTTGGTCAACTGCTTGCTGTTCAAGTAAGGCAGGATATGCGGTCGAGATTCACCAGACAGCTTTTGTGTGATTTGTTGTGACCAACTGCTTTGTTTCTGATTGCTTGAACGGTTCGCGTAGTAGCTTTGCATTGAATCATCGTAACATGCAATCTCATTGAGACTCAGCGGCTGGTATTGGTTCTCATGCATCACTACGCGTGCAGGAAGGCGAGGCTTAATTTCCGGTTGTTGAGCTGGATGGCCTAAACACATCCCAAATAGCACTGCAGTGTGCTGTGGAAGTTCCAACAGTTCATCAACTTTTTGTGCGTTGTTACGCAAGCCACCAATGTACACACCACCTAAACCAAGTGACTCGGCAGCCAGCATACAGTTTTGTGCCATGATGCCAGAATCGACAGCGCCAATCAGAGTCAGTTCAGTGAAATCTGTTTTAACCTCTGGGTTGATTTGAACGTGGCGTTGATAGTCGATACAGAACACCAAAAACTCAGCCGCGTTCTCTACATAAGCTTGATTACCTGCGTATTCCGCTAGCAGCTTACGCTTCTCTTTATCTGTCACTCTGACGATAGAAACTGCTTGCAATAAGCTAGACGATGAGGCGGCTAGGCCTGATTGAATAATAAGATCGAGTTGACCCTGCTCTATCGGTTGTTCGGTATATTGGCGAATCGAGCGGTGCCCTAAGATGGTACCAATCGTGCTGTTCATGCTATCAGACAGTCCTTGTTTTTTTATGATTATTACGAATTACCATAACGAGATTTACGGTTGGGGTAAACCTCAAAACGATCATGTTTGAGCGAAAGATTGAATGTTGGCTCTCGTTGTCCTGATGAGAAATAAGTATCGGTTATAGTGTTTATAAGTGGAAAATCAGAGCAGACCAACTAGGATGAATTACATTAAACCCTATAATTAATTCAACCACATGGTAGTGCTATGAAAAAAATAACCCTTTTGTCAGTTGCAATTTTATCTAGCCTTTCTTTCTCATCTTTTGCTAAAGATTGTGATCCTAATTTGCTGCCTTCTTGGAAGGATGGTGAGAGTAAATCAGCCATCGTGGATTTCGTTGGTCAAGCCACCAAAGCAGAGTCTGATACTTTTGTATCGGTTCAAGATCGTATTGCAGTGTTCGATAACGACGGTACGCTATGGTCAGAAAAACCTTATTACTTCCAACTGGCCTTTGCGCTAGATCGTGTAAAAGAGATGGCGCCTGAACACCCCGAATGGAAAACAGAAGCACCGTTTAAGTTTGTACTTGAAGAGGATATTGAGAGCGTTCTAGGTAGTGGTCAAGAAGGGTTGTTGAAAATTATTATGGCGACACACTCTGGTATGACCGTTGAGCAATACCAACAAGATGTTAAGCAATGGTTGGCGGTAGCAAAAGACGAGCGTTTTAACAAAGCCTACACAGACCTGACTTATCAGCCAATGAAAGAGATGCTGACTTATCTGCAAGATCATGACTTTAAGACTTACATCGTGTCGGGAGGTGGCGTTGATTTTATGAGAGCGTGGGCTCCGCAAGCGTATAACATTCCGCCAGAGCAGATCATCGGCAGCGCGCTTAAATACAACTACAGCTACAACGATGGTAATCCGACCGTGACCAAGGACTCGTCCATTTTGACGATTGATGATAAAGCCGGGAAAGTCACTAATATTCAGCATATTATCGGTAAGAAGCCGATTTTGGCGGTGGGTAACTCAGACGGTGATCAAGCGATGATGCAATGGGCAACCAGTCAACCAAATTCAATGGCAATGATTGTTCACCATACTGACGCCGAGCGCGAGTGGAAGTACGATCGCGAATCTCATGTCGGTAAGCTTGATAAAGCACTCGATGAAGTGAATTCTAGAGATGATTGGACACTGATCGACATGAAATCCGATTGGTGTGAGGTGTATTAACACCTAGCTAACTCTTCACTAAAACAAAAAAAGGCTCGGATTTTTAATTCGAGCCTTTTTGGGAACGGACGTTTTTTAACTCAGAATTACGGGGAACGGTTTTGCAAACAATAGAGGCCTAATGTCTCGCTTTAAGCAAGAACGTACTATAAATTTTTAGCGCATGGCGGTTTAATCGGGGTAGTCGGAAAATAAAGGAATAGAAACATGAAAACGATCGGTTTACTTGGCGGTATGAGTTGGGAGTCGACAATGAGCTATTATAAATCCATTAACGAAGGTGTAAAAGCCACACTCGGCGGACTCAATTCTGCAAAGGTTTGTATGTATAGCTTGAACTTCGATGAGATAGAAAAACTGCAACACCAAGGTCGTTGGGCTGATACTGCAGACATCTTGTCGGACGCGGCTTTATCGGTTGAAAAAGGCGGGGCGGATTTCATCCTGATTTGTACCAATACTATGCATAAGGTCGTTCCTGAGATCGAAGAGAAGATCACGATTCCTATCTTGCACATCGCTGATACCACCGCGCAGAAGTTGATTGAGCAAGGTGTACAAAAAGTAGGACTGCTTGGTACGGCTTTCACGATGGAGCAGGATTTCTACAAAGGGCGCTTAACCGATAAATTCGGTATCGATGTTGTGATTCCTGATGAAAGTGATCGAAAACAAGTGCACAACATCATTTACCAAGAGCTGTGCCGAGGCGAAGTCAAAGAAGAATCTCGTACTATCTATAGTCAAATTATTAAGAAGTTAAGCCAGCAAGGAGCTCAAGCGGTCATTCTTGGTTGTACCGAAATCGCCCTGTTGATTCAGCAGCAACACACCGATGTTCCGTTGTTTGATACCACTGCCATCCATGCTGAAGCGGCAGTTCGTTTGGCGACGAGAGATTAGCTTATAATCACTTCCAGATCGTTAAGCGTGTCTTTCGATCATGCAACAACCATAAGCTGATTGGTGGTGCCAATTACTGGCCGCTGGATGATGAACAGTTAAAAGTTTATAGCTTTCATAAGGTTATTAATTTTTCTCTGAGAGCGAATTACGAGCAGCTTTTCTCCTAATGAAGCCCAAAACTAAGTTTAATAAGCACTCTGTGTCACACTTTTTATAAATTTTAAGATGTGATGGTACACATTTATTTGTCTCATGAATAGAATCTCGGCCTAGTGTTATTTTGGCTATGTAATCGAATGAGAATAAAAATGAAATTGAAATCTATTTTCTTGGCTTGTCTGTCTACAACTGCTCTGTCTGGCTGTTTGACAGTTCCAATTGAAGAGTTACAACCAACGGCAGATCAAGAAACAATTGATACCGCTATTGAGCATCTAAGCGATATAAAAGGAATGACGATTACAGAAAATGGCGTGATTTATTATGTTGCGTCACTGCCGGGTAGCTCTCGATGGTTAAAAGTGCATATTTTGGAATCGAGCTATCGTTACTCTTGCCAAGACCTTCGCTGGTTTGTCGAGCGAGGTATGATCGTGAGAATGAAATTCCTAGGTAGTAGTGGCACGACGCAAGATTATGATCTTGAGCGTTGTGAAACGGAAGTCCCTACAAGATTATATGAACCTAAACAGTAGTTTCTCGATTTTCCCACATGAGATTTAAGCTTTTTTATTAGCTGAGCACGGATTACCTTCTTAAGATTTTGGATAAGCTGCGTCATACCTTTCCTGAAAGCAGAAAAGTATCGCTTTATAGTGGCCTGAACGATTTCCGTCGTAAAAGCTTGAGCGAACTTAAAGAGCTAAAGAGTGCTGGTATAACCATGGCTTATGCAGGTATTGAGTCGGGCGATGCCGTTGTACTCGAGAACATTAAAAAGCGCATGACACCTGAGCAAATAGCGCCAATGGCGTTAGCTATTTAGCCTAGCACTGTGATGGAACATGAAGTGAAAGACGGTAAGTTCATTATGCCGACGCAACTTCAGATTCTGGAAGAAGAAAAATACTTGCTTGAGAATCTCAACATCGACACTTTCTATTGGGGTGACCATGGTAACAATATCGTGACTCAGACGTTTGCTTGGTAACGTTTATTGAAAATCGATACCTATAAACAAAGAGAGAAAAGAGTAGTGCTTATGAGGTGAAATACCCGTCTTGAGCCTACTTTTGTTATTGAGACAATTCAAAATCAACAAGGTTATTTTCTAGGTACATGTTGTAAATTTGTGAATCTGAATTGTCGATATTCTATGCTGTGTACTGGATCCCATTTGTTATTCCTGCCAATTGCTAAGGTGATTAGTGAATATGTAGTAGACATACCCAATCACTTTACTCAACTGAAGAGGTTTCTATGCTAGGTGAAAATCACTCTCTTGTTCACGAATTTCCTGAAATGAAAGACAAAATTGCTGAGCTCGCTAAAACAGACGATGGCTTTGCAACAGACATGAAGACATACGACAACCTTGATAAAGAGATTCGTAAACTAGAGCTGAAAGATTCACCCATTGATGACAGTTCGATGCAGCTACTAAAACATGAGCGCTCTGTGCTTAAAGACTCATTGCATATTCGTTTATCTGCTTAGTTAGTCGATGTGCTCTAGTTTTAAATAATTAAACTCCTTCGGGAGTTTAATTATTTTGGTTCAATGTAGAGCAATGGCATGTTCATAAAGCGCTCTAATGCTGCCAACTGCCAATGTGAGTGACTTGCACACGATTATTAATATTTTTTTATCAGATAATAAAAAAGCTTAGCGTGGGTAGCGCTAAGCTTTGTGACTTTCATGAGCGATTAATTCTATAAGAATAATTATCCTACTTGAGAAAAATTCACCACTTTGCTTTGAAGTTTCTCTTTCAAGTAATCAGAAACGGCTTGCTGCTCTGCTTCGTTTAAGTACAGGCCAAGCTTGGTTCTGCGCCATAAGATGTCTTCGTCTGTCATCGCCATCTCTTCGTTGATCAAGTAATCGATCTCAGCTTGATAAACGCCATGTGCTTCGTTTGAAAAGTTAATTCCAAGGTCAGCTTCGCTCGTTGCACCTTCCAATAGGTTCCACGTGTAGGTACCAAATTGAGTCACGTAACGCAGCAGAAGTGCTTCTGATACCCAAGGGTATTTAGTGTGGATCATCTTCGCCAGTTGTTCTCTGCTGCAGCTGAAGTTACCACCTGGCAGAGTA
The DNA here is from genome assembly GCF_041439575.1 of Vibrio sp. 5S239. NCBI lineage: Bacteria > Pseudomonadati > Pseudomonadota > Gammaproteobacteria > Vibrionales > Vibrionaceae > Vibrio > Vibrio sp. 5S239. The sequence goes on from NZ_JBGOOM010000001.1 coordinate 267,529, forward strand.
TCGTTAGCCGTCCACGGAGCCCCCATGTTTTTCAGGTATGGTTCAAGCTTTTTAAGTGCCGCTTCACCGAGCTTACGGTAGGTCGTTAACTTACCGCCAAAAATTGAAAGCAGTGGTGCTTGGTCTAGCTCTGCATCTAACTCTAGTGTGTAGTCGCGAGTGATCGCTTGTGGAGAATCAGATTCGTCATCACACAGTGGTCGAACGCCGCTGTATGTCCAAACTACATCCTCACGAGTTAGTTGATGAACAAAGTGCTGGTTAACGATGTCGACCAAGTAATCTACTTCGTCATCAGAGATAGCAACTTCACGTGGGTCGCCTTTGTATTCAAGATCGGTGGTGCCAATGATCGAAAACTTATCTAGGTAAGGGATCATAAACACAATGCGATTGTCTTTGTTTTGCAGAATGTACGCTTGGGGTTCGTCGTGAATACGCGGTACAACAATGTGCGAGCCTTTAATAAGACGAATATTACGGGGTGAAGCCTGCTCTAAGCCATCATCGAAGAATTGCTTAACCCAAGGTCCTGCCGCATTGACGAGTGCCTTTGCTTTGCGTTCGAAACGTTGATCCGTCATTACATCGTGGATCGTCACGTGCCAGATCCCACCTTCACGGTGTGCTTTCTCAACACGGCAGTAGTTACGTGCTTCAGCGTTATTCTCTTTGGCTGCAAGAACGTTAAGCAATACCATACGCGCATCATCAACCCAACAATCTGAGTATTCGAATCCTGTCTTCATTTCTGGTTTCAGTAGGCCAGATTTCGCTAAGTTGACTGTCTTACTTCCAGGAAGCGTGGTGCGCTTACCTAAGTTATCGTAAAGGAACAGGCCACAACGAATCATCCAAGCTGGGCGTAAAAATGGTCGATGGGGTAAACGGAAACGCATGGGTTGAGCAACATGAGGCGCTTTTCTTAGTAATACTTCACGTTCAGCAAGAGCTTCCGATACCAAACGAAATTCGTAATGTTCAAGGTAGCGTAGGCCACCGTGGATAAGCTTTGAGCTAGCAGAAGATGTCGCAGACGCGAAATCATTTGCTTCGTATAAGCCAACGTTAAGACCACGACCTGCTGCATCTGCCGCGATGCCTGCACCATTGATGCCGCCGCCGATCACGATCAAGTCTAAAGTGGAAGGTGTACTATTTTTTGAATTATTTTGTTGAGCACTCATGATTTTGACCTCTTTCTGAGCGAACGAGCATTTTAGAACATAATTGAATCCTATATGAACTTTCGTTTTTGGTCATTATTTATTTTCGTTTATGCGCGTTTTATGTGATTTGAGCATAAAAAAACCTCTGCTTATGAAAGCAGAGGTTCAAATAAGTCTAATTCGAGCATAGAATTGGTATAGATAAACAGCAAGGTATACTCGCTCAATGCTAATCAATAATCGCGTTTTTTACAAAGAGCGCGTTTACGTGATTCCCTTGTTCACGTGTTTCTTACGTTACGATTCTTCAGCCGTTACTTGAGCCGTATTGATAACTTCGAGCGGTATGGAGAAGTCCTTAAGTATGTTTGTAATCTCTTCTGGTGGTTGTTTATTGGTAAACACCATGTGTGCTTGAGATATATTTCCGAGCTTAACCATCGCATTACGACCAAATTTACTGTGGTCGACGGCTAGCAAGATGCTACGGCTGTTGTCGATGATCGCTTGTTTCACACGAACTTCATGGTAATCAAAATCGAGCAGTGAACCATCGAAGTCGATGCCACTGATCCCTAAGATGCCGAAGTCGAGACGGAATTGCTTCACGAAATCGAGAGTGGCTTCACCCACGATACCGCCATCGCGATTCCGTACTTCGCCGCCTGCCAATATAACCTTGATCTCTGGATTAGACAGAAGAATGCTCGCAACATTGATGTTGTTGGTGACAACTCTAAGTTGCTTATGATTCTTGTTGAGAGCTCGGGCTACCGATTCTGGTGTGGTGCCGATATCAACAAACAAGGTAGCACCATCTGGGATATGCTTAACCAGTTGATCCGCTATCACATCTTTTTCGTTGAAGTTGAGTGCTTTACGAGTGCTGTAAGAGGTGTTTTCTGAGCTTAAAGGAATAGTTGCACCACCATGATAGCGACGAATCTTATTGTTATCGGCGAGTTCGTTTAGGTCGCGTCTTATAGTTTGAGGACTGACATCGAACTTCTCTACTAGCTCTTCGGTACTCACATATCCTTGTGTTTTAACCAGGTCGACTATTTGCTGGTGTCTTGGTATTTGCTTCACTTTACTTACCACTCCCTGCGCGCTGCTGTGTTTTAGCGCACCTAATTCTAAACATAACCTCGCGCTATTGTGCTCGAATTGATACGTAGAGAGAAGTAATGATGGTAAGGAATCATGTCTAAACCGCAAAAACGAAGCTCAAAATACAAAAACAAACGCTGAAACGCAAAAAAGAGCACAATAAAGTGCTCTTTTTAGTTTCGTTTACTGCGACTCGAACAACTGTACCTGTCCGATATAGCCTATTTGTATCTTAGTCTTCGCCTTCATCTTCAGTGTGAAGCTCAGACCAAACTTGAGCACACTTGATTGCGCGTTTCCAGCCTTTGTAGCGGCGGTTACGCTTCTCTTCATCGTGGTGAGGCATAAATGTACGGTTTAGAACGGCTTTGTATTGAAGCTCGTCAATATTGTCCCAGAAACCAACCGCCAGGCCAGCAAGGTAAGCCGCACCAAGCGCTGTTACTTCTGTTACTTCAGGGCGATGAACTTCAGTATCCAGCACGTCTGATTGGAATTGCATTAGGAAGTTATTCGCTACTGCTCCACCATCAACTCGTAGGTTTGCTAGCTTGATGCCAGAGTCTGCTTGCATCGCGTCTAGTACGTCGCGAGTTTGGTAGGCAATCCCTTCTAGTGTTGCACGGATGATATGATTAGAGTTAACGCCACGAGTGAGGCCAACGATCGTACCACGAGCATAAGCGTCCCAGTATGGCGCGCCTAAACCAGTAAACGCAGGCACCACATAAACGCCGTTTGAAGTATCTACTTTCGTCGCGAAGTATTCAGAGTCTTCAGCGCCATCCAGTAGCTTCATCTCATCACGTAGCCATTGGATTGATGCCCCTCCCATGAATACCGCACCTTCAAGCGCGTATGCAGGTTCGCCTTTAGGGCCACATGCTAGCGTTGTTAGTAGACCGTTTTTAGACGTTACTTTCTCTTGGCCTGTGTTCATTAAAAGGAAACAACCTGTACCGTAAGTGTTCTTAGCTTGACCTGCTTCTACACACATTTGACCGTAAAGTGCAGCTTGTTGGTCACCCGCAATACCCGCGATTGGGATACGAGTACCACCTTTACCACCAAGGTTTGTTTGACCGTATACCTCAGAAGAACGTTTCACTTCTGGCATCATTGACGTTGGAATACCCATTTCGTCAAGTAGCTTCTGATCCCAACATAGGTCATTGATGTTGAACAACATAGTACGTGACGCGTTGGTGTAATCCGTAACGTGTACACGTCCTTGGGTCATTTTCCAAACCAACCAAGTATCAACCGTACCGAACAATAGCTTGCCTGCTTCAGCGTCTTCACGAGCGCCTTCAACGTTGTCTAGAATCCATTTTACTTTGGTACCTGAGAAATACGGGTCAAGGACTAAGCCTGTATTATCACGTACGTAGTCTTCTAGGCCACGTGCTTTAAGGTCTTCACAGATATCTGCAGTACGGCGACATTGCCATACAATTGCGTTATAAACTGGTTTGCCAGTTTCTTTGTTCCAAACAATAGTGGTTTCACGTTGGTTAGTGATACCAATGCCTGCCAATTCATCGCTGCGAATACCCGCTTTAGCTAGGGCTTCAACCAATGTAGAGCTTTGAGAGGCCCAGATTTCCATTGGATCATGCTCAACCCAACCGGCTTTAGGGTAGATCTGAGTGAATTCTCGTTGAGAAGAACTTACGATGTTTGCATCGTGATCGAGGATTACAGCGCGAGAACTTGTGGTGCCTTGGTCTAGGGCAACAATGTATTTTTGCTCGGTCATGGTAAGAATCCTTTTTTGTCTTGTTATTTATATTTTAGTAAATGTACGGTCGCTTAGGGATTAAGCTTGAGCTTGTTCAGCTTCTTCTTCTGTTTCACATTGGTTTGGAATCGTGCAACCTTGGCCTTCTATTGGTAAGTAAGCACCGATAGCTTTTGGGTACAACCAACCACCAAAGCACGCGCCAGCAATTGGAGCGATAATTGGTACGATGAAGTAAGGGATATCACGAGCACCAGTCAGGGCGAAGTCCCACCCAGCAAAGTAAGCAAAGAGTTTTGGTCCAAAGTCACGAGCAGGGTTCATTGCAAAGCCTGTCAGTGGGCCTAAAGAACCACCAATTACCGCGATAAGAATACCGATTAGCAGTGGGTTCATTGCACCGCGAGATGCGCCATTGTTCTCATCACCTAGTGCCAAAATTGCAAACATCAACACAGCTGTAATCACGAATTCCACAGCAAAAGCGCCAAAGAAAGAAAGTGAAGCATGTGGGTAAGTTGAGAAGATACCAGCGGTTGATAGTGCGTCTTGGCTGCTACGAACGAAGTTATGTGCAATCTCGTAGTCAGTGAATAGGTTGCTGTACAGGCTGTAAACTAATGCCGCAGAGCAAAATGCGCCAAGTAGCTGAGAAATGATGTAAGGCACAACTTTCGCTTTATCAAAGCCATGGAACATTGCCAGTGCGATGGTGACTGCAGGGTTAATGTGTGCGCCAGAAACACCGGCAGTACAGTAGATTGCGATAGCAACACCTAAGCCCCAGATGATGCTGATTTCCCATTGTCCGAATGTCGCACCAGTTAATACCAGAGCGGCCACACAGCCAACGCCAAAGAATATGAGTAATCCTGTACCGATAAATTCAGCCAAGCATTGCCCAAATAAAGAAGGGTGTTTGTTTGTTGTCATGTTCGAGTCCTTTTTAGTTTTGCTTATCTAGCACGTGTATTGTGCATATATTTGCGAACTCGAAAATAAACGAACATCAAAAGTGAGCGTTTGAGCATAAAATTGTTAATTAAAGTCACTTGAAATGTTAATCCGAACACTTTTGCTCGAAAAAGATGCTCGCATGAATGTCATTGCTCTAATTGATAGGTTGCGAAGCCGCTCAAACTACCTATATGTAAATGAATGCGCAACTGGTACGAGGAGTTTATGTTTGGATTTGTGATGCTACTTCGTGAGTGGCGGATTATTAGACTTAATTAGGAAGGGCTGTGTGATGTTTTTGCTATGTAACAGGGGCGTTAACAAATGAGCTTATATGCATAAATGAATAAACTGCCAACTATGTTGTAGTTTGGCAGTTTTAATTTGGGTGTATGTTCTTGTTATACGATACGAACTTACCGCTCTAAACCAGAGCTGCCACTTTTCCTTTCGCTACCAATTGATCTCGAACCGAGTCATATACCCAGTTGAACGCAATCGCGTAAAGTACGAAGAAAATAACTAGGCCGATGTCCATGATCAGTACGGTTAGGAAGTCGAGTTGTAGAACCCACATCAGGACAGGAAGAGTCACTGTCATCAAGCCAAGCTCAAACCCTAACCCGTGTAAAACGCGAGTCCTCTTAGTCCGTGTACTGCGGTCGGCTCCGAATACTTTATCGTAGCCGTAGTTGTAAACGTAATTCCAAGCCATTGCGATGAATGACATCGCAAGTGCTAACCCCGCCATTTTTCCTGCACCATCTCCGGTGATATACGTTGCAAGCCCTGCCATCAAAACCAAAGCAACCAATTCAAATAGCACCATGTGCAACATGCGTTCTTTATGTGACATTTTTCTAACTCTCTTTACGATTAAATAGCCGCCGATGGGCTAATGACTTGGCTAGATAGTATCTACTTAAGTGATAATATAAAGATAGTTAGAATCACATATTGTGATAGTAAGTTTTGGGAGAAACCGAATGTACAACATTGAACAGCTGAAAATGTTTGTGTATGCCGTTGAATTAGGGTCATTTTCTGCCAGTGCTCGTCATTTGGGGAAGGTGCAGTCGGCGGTAAGCCAAGGCATCAGTAATCTTGAAATAGATTTTAATGTTGAGCTTTTTGATCGCTCGACTCGAAAGCCTTCACTAACCAAAGCGGGCGAGCAGTTATTTAAACAGGTGAAAGCGATCGTACTTCAGGTTGAAGATCTTAATGTAACGGTTAACGCGATGGGTAGCGGTGAAGAGGGGCTCATCAAAATTGCATTAGATGATTCACTATTGGTCCCGAACCTATCTAAGATCCTTAGTGGATTCAGTAAGCAATTCCCTGCGACTGAAGTTGAACTGGTTGCGTGTACCACAACAGAGGTCAATCCATTAATTATCGAAGAGAGAGCCGACATTGGACTGATGTTTACCAATTTGGCTTTTGATGTAGGCTCTGAGCCTTGCTTTATCGGCCACTTACCGTTTATTGCTGTGTGTCATCCAAGTCATTCGCTCGCAAAACCAAGTATCGCGAAACTCTCTGATTTACTCCCGCATCGTCAATTAATGTTGAGGGGAGACAAAGGCAAGGTGATGGATCAGTTTCCGCTGATTGCCGGTAAGGCGTGGTGGTCAAACAGCTTTATTGTTATCAAAGAGATGGTGCTTGGCAGCGATATTGGCTGGGCATACTTACCCAAGCACCTTGTCGAAGAGGAGCTGAATAAGCAATGTTTAGTGGAGATTAATGTCTCATTCGATCACAAGACATGGTCACCGCCCGTTGATCTTGTTTTGTCTAAAACACGCTCAAAAGGTCCTGCATTACTTTGGCTTGAACAAGCATTGAAAGGCTTATTAGACGAAACTGAATAAAGAAAAGGCTCACCGTTTAACGTGTGAGCCTTTCTGTTTGATGTGATGCAGCTTTTTGTTAGCTGTAACTCTAGATGCTAGATGCTAGGTTTAACTGTTTGACCATTGTAGTACTTGTCTTTCATCTTAAGCGCTACGTTCACTAGGTAAATCAGCACTGGTACTTCAATCAGTGGACCGATAACACCAGCAAACGCTTGGTCTGAGTTGATACCGAACACTGAGATAGCAACGGCAATCGCTAGCTCGAAGTTGTTACCTGTCGCTGTGAATGCAATTGATGCGTTCTTGTCGTATTCAATACCCATCTTCTTACCAATGAAGAAGCTGATGAAGAACATCGCTGTGAAGTAAATAGTCAGTGGAACCGCAATCAACAATACGTCCATTGGCAGTTCTACAATCATCTCGCCTTTTAGGCTGAACATCAGAACGATAGTGGTCAGTAGTGCAATCAGTGTGATTGGAGAGATACGTGGAATAAACACGTCGTTGTACCACTGCTCGCCTTTCATCGACACAAGGATCTTACGGCTTAGGAAGCCCGCTAAGAATGGGATACCTAGGTAGATAAGTACACTGTGTGCAATGTCGATCATCGAGATATCAACCAACATGCCTTCGTAACCAAATACTGGCGGAAGAACGCTGATGAACAACCACGCCATAAAGCTGTAGCTCACTACTTGGAATGCACTGTTTAGAGCAACCAATGCCGCGCCATACTCTTTGTTACCGCCGCCGATGTCGTTCCAAACCAGCACCATCGCCACACAACGAGCAAGACCAATCAGAATCACGCCGACCATATAACCTGGGTGATCGCCTAAGAATGTTAGCGCCAACACGAACATCAGAATCGGGCCAACAAGCCAGTTCATGATCAGAGATAGTTTGATGGCTTTCTTATCTTTGACCACAGTACCTAATAGGTTGTAGTTAACCTTAGCCAGAGGTGGGTACATCATTAAGATAAGGCCAATCGCAAGCGGAATGTTGGTGGTACCAACCGACATCGATTCATTCCACTGTTCGATCTGTGGGAACAGGATGCCAAGCAATACACCAAGGCCCATGGCAATAAAGATCCACAGTGTTAAGTAGCGATCTAGAAAACCTAACTTTGGTTTCATGATATTTTCTCTTTGGTTGATATCGCTAATCGTCGAAAGACGATACTGGAAAGCAAAAAAATACGCTTAGTTTATTCCGTATTCGGCAAACTAAGCGCGATAAATCTATTTCAAAATGGTGCCGATTAGCGTCTCAAATTGCTGAATATTATCTCGGTTAATGCGATAACACATCTTCGGTGGTATCGATTCAGCAGTGATGAAACCTGAGGTTTTCAAGATTCTTAGGTGCTCTGATACTGTCGATTGCGCCAAACCTAATTCGCTAACCAAGTCACTGTTCAAACAGCCCCCCGATTTTTCTAAAGCTGACAAGATACTAAGTATGCGAATTCTCGCTGGATGAGCGAGTGCTTTGGCTAACGCAGCCATCTCTTTTTCTGCTTCAGCATTACTCGGCGGAAGAGGTAGAGAACAGCTATCTGTTGCTTGGCATGTTGCAGTCATACTTAGTGGACTCATTGCTACTAATCGTTAAAAGACGATTGATAGTAAGACTATTTTTGCTAGGGGTCAATGCGAATTTATTTATTAGCCTGCATGGACGTTCATTACTTGGCTCTGCCATCTATTAGCCGTTTTCGATTTTTGATTTCCCTACCCAATACAATGGCCATTTTTGTTGTGGCGACGTGTTATTGAGCATGGCTCCAATACAAACCAGTGCAATGCTGCCGACTAAGACGGGGGTGAATAAGAAAGTCCAGTCTACGGATGCTGTGCCTGCCAGTGTAATTACGATTGGATTGGCTCCCGCTGGTGGATGAACGGCGCGAAAGTACAGCATCAACATAATTGCGGATCCTACCGCCAACGCCATCACTAAATAAGAATCACCAAACCCATACAGTGCGATCAACCCAACCACGGCAGAGATAAAATGACCAGCGATGATGTTTCTGGGTTGAGCTAGCGGCGATGTTGGAACTGCGAATAATAGAACACACGTTGCTCCAAACGGAGCCATTAACCAAGGTACTTCAGATTGCTCTGCGAGCATGCACAATACGAATATCCCTGCGGTCCCTCCGATAAAGCCTTTTAACAGCTGACTGATCGTCGCGCGTGGAGGAAGTTCACCTCCGCCGGTTAGCTTTTTAATCATCACGATTTCCTTCATTTAAGATTAAGAATATAAAGTGTACAGATCTGTACATGTTGAGTTAAATGATACAGATCTGTACACTATTGGCAACAGAAAATTTAGCAATACTAAATTTTATCGGATTTGAGATGGGGGGCAGGCATGAGTAAGAAAGAGCAGATCTTGGATGTAGCTGAGTCTTTGTTTAACCAATTTGGCTATACCGCGGTTGGTGTAGATATGATCCGAGATGAAGCTGGAGTTTCTAAGACATCGATGTACCGCCACTTTGGGTCCAAAACCAGACTAATTGAGGCGGTATTGACTAGGCGTCATCAGCGGTTTGAATTGAGCCTAGAAACGTTTCTTATATCGGGTGCTGGTGCTGAGGGTCAACTTGACGCGTTATTAGACTGGCACTTTGCTTGGTTTGAGCAACCTGATTTCAAAGGATGCATGTTCATGCACGCTTTAGCGGAGTTTAAAGCGTCTGAGGATGATATAGCGATGCTATCCCAGCAACATAAAGCCTGGCTTAAAAACACGATTCTTCGTGTGATTAATCATGATAAAAATGGAGATGATGCGTTACTGGAATTGTGTAGTGAATCGGTGATGACCTTTATTGAAGGTCTTATCGTGAGGAGTGAGTTTGGAAAATTAGGTTTAAATAGAGAACCTTATCGAAAAGCTTTGCATGCATTGGCTGATCTAACGATATAATCGAACGCAGAACCGTTACACAAGATAACGAAAATCATAATTTGCTATTTAATTTTCATACCAATCACAGTAAGTAAATGATCAGAAATAGCGCAGGAAAAAGACTTGAGAACAAGGCGGAATTTTTTGATAAGTAGTTATTCTACAATCAAAAATTCTAACGCAGTTATCGAGTATTTTAACCAGCTAGGATGAACAGTTATTTACTACGATTGGTATTACTTATAGGTAAGCCCGGAAATGCCACAACAGAACATCAAATTTATCGCTGCTGATATGGACGGCACTCTGCTTAATGAACACGGGAAGTTAGACCCGGAATTTTTCAAGCTTTATGAGCGTTTAGAAGCCCAAGACATTATTTTTGCTGCGGCATCGGGTCGTCAGTACTACAGCTTGATGGAAACCTTTGCTCCACTTAAAGATCGCATGATGTTCGTTGCTGAAAACGGCACATTGGTGATGCACAAAGGCCAAGAGCTTTATAGCTGCTTGCTTGATACCGATGCCATCAAAGAGATCATCAAAGAAGCTCGTGCTATTGAAGGCGCGCATGTGGTGCTATGCGGTAAGAAATCAGCATACATCGAAACTAAAGATGAGCGTGCTCTAACTGAGATCTCCAAGTACTACCACCGCCGTGAGCAAGTCGAAGACTTGCTGGCGGTAGAAGATGATTTTATTAAGGTAGCTATCTGCCATTTTGATGGCTCACAAGAGAAAGTGAATCCAAGCATCAACGCCAAGTTTGGTGACAATTACCAAGTGGTGGTAAGTGCGAAAATTTGGCTGGATGTGATGAACGCAGAGGCATCAAAAGGTGCGGCGATTAAACACCTACAAAACACACTCGGCTTCACTTACGAGCAGACAATGAGTTTTGGTGATTATCTAAATGACTTGGAAATGCTTAAAGAGAGCTACCACTCTTACGCAATGGAAAACGCACATCCTAAGCTAAAAGAGATCGCACGTTTTGGCGCGCCAAGTAACGTTGATGCGGGTGTGTTCCAAGTACTAGAGAAGCTGCTAGCGTAACGTGGTAAAGCTCAATCAGATTGTTATCAAAGCCAACTCGGTAATATGAGTTGGCTTTTTTGTTGGTTACTGGTTTATCGAGTTTAATTTGAACGCTTGTTCAAATCATTGTAGTCTTAGTGACAAAGATGGGTATCCACTTTGAATTGGATACGCCTTAGTAACGATAATTGGAATGATTATGAGCAACAAACTTCAACTTGATATTATTTCTGACGTAATGTGCCCGTGGTGCGTGGTCGGTTACAAAAACTTAGAGCAAGCCGTTTCAGAACTTGGCTTAGAACAACAGGTTGAACTTGAATGGCAGCCGTTTGAGCTCAACCCTGATATGCCACAAGAGGGTGAAAACCTGCGTGATCACATCATGAGAAAATACGGTTCTAGCGCAGAAGAGAGTCAACGTTCACGTGAACAGCTTGCGGCTCGTGGAAAAGCGGTTGGGTTCGATTTCAATTTCTATGACAGCATGAGAATGGTCAATTCACGTCATCTACATGTGCTTCTCGATTTTGCACTAGCGCACGGTAAACAGACTGAGTTAAAGCTACGCTTCTTTACTGCTCACTTTTCAGAGCAGAAAGATCTGGCTGATCTGGAGGTTATCGCGCAAGAGCTTGAAGCGGTTGGCTTAGACTCAACGAAGGCACTGAAACGCTTGAAGAACACAGACAACTTGAAGCAAATTGAAGCGCAAGAATTTGAATGGCAACGCATGGGCATCTCTGCGGTTCCTACTGTGGTGTTCAATCGTAAGAGTGCTGTGACAGGCGCGCAGACGGTAGAAACGTACAAGCAAATCCTTCAAGAGCTTATTGCCGAATCATAAGCCGATCATTGGTACCAATTAGGTCTGAATTTCATGGAATCACTGTCACTCGCTCAAGCGCAAAAAATTGTACTGCTTTCGCAGAAGCTCCCCCCAAAGAAGCAACGCAATGGCAGCGCTTTGGCGAATACCCTGTCTGCGATTGAAAACCTTGGGTATGTGCAAATCGATACCATCTCTGTGATTCAGCGAGCCCACCATCATACGTTGTGGAATCGTAATCAAGACTACCAATTGAACCATCTTGATAAGCTGCTAGAGCGTCGAGAGGTGTTTGAGTATTGGTCGCATGCCGCCGCGTATTTACCCATGCGAGACTTCCGATTCAGCCTACATCGCAAGAATGGTTTTGCGAGCGGTAAGCTCAAGCATTGGTATAAAAAGGATGACGCACTGATGGCTCATGTTCTCAAGCGAATTGAGAATGAAGGGCCGTTGATGGCGAAAGACTTTGAAGGGGATAGGCCAAACCCTGGTGGATGGGGCGGAAAACCTGCCAAACAGGCGCTAGAGACTTTGTTTATGCAAGGTAACTTAATGGTGCCGAGCCGAGTGAACTTTCATAAGGTTTATGACCTAACCGAGCGAGTGTTGCCGAGTGGCATTAATACCTCTGAACCAACGGAACAAGAGTACATTGAGCATCTGATCAAGCGTTATTTAGAAGCCAATGGTGTGGGAATCGTATCGGAAATGAGCTATCTCCTTAAGAATACGAAACCACTGATTCAGAAAACACTCCAACAGATGTTTGAAGATAAACAAGTCGTGAAGGTGGATATTCAGGGTTCTGAATATTATGTGTTGCCTGATGCGTTTGAACTGCTGAATCAGCCTCTTTCTCGAACTAAGTTAAAGATACTTTCTCCGTTCGATAATCTGTTGATTCAACGCAAGCGAATACAATCACTGTTCAATTTTAACTACCTTCTTGAGTGCTATGTTCCTGAAGCCAAGCGTCAGTTTGGTTACTTTAGTTTACCAATTCTGTGGCAAAGTGGGCTGGTGGCACGAATGGATTGTAAGGTTGACAGGAAGAGTCGAATACTTCATATCCGTAACTTGGTTGTTGAAGACAGAGTTAAAAGTCATGAGTCATTGATTCACGCTTTATGCAATGAACTTAAGCATTTTATGGTGTTCAATCAGTGTGATGAGATGATTGTTTCCACCACCACGCCCACAAACTTTGGTCAAGGCTTGATGGAGCATTGGCATAGTGGTCGCCGTTAAGTCTTAATGCTTAATCTCGATATATCTGATTTGATAAATACTTTGCATTTGCAATAGTCACAGTGTCCAATGTCGGTTAAGACAATATTGACCGAAAAACCTTATTTTTTAAGGTGTTAAATAGGAATCTCGCTTCATGCGAAAATCAGATAAGAAAATAGAGAATCAAATCAGAGACGTACTAACGGACGTTTGCGAAGACACGTTGAAAAGCTATGACGGTTTTTTGTGGGTAACGCACGTGGTCAACTTTTCCTCTTTCCCGCAAAGCTTAAAAATCATCTGCGTATTCGATACCAATCAGGATAGAACTAACTTTTTGAATGGCGAAGGCAAGCAGAGTGTTTCTGAGGCAATCAAAAAGGCGTTTAATCAGGTTGGGATCCAACTGAAGAATATCGATAAGCATATCAGTTACGATACACAGGAAAACTGTGACCGTGATCACCAAGGGAAATGGAGTAAGAGGTTGTAAGCGTTTTGGTGGGGAGCTCACAGAGTGGTGGCCCTCGTGATGATGCTTTCCCAATACTGATAATCGGGACTCGACGAATGCTATTTGGAAAATTTACTTATCATTAACAGATAGCTTGAATGCCTTTTTCTTCAAGTTCTTCAATAACACTAATGGATAAGTTTTTGTCAGTAATGACACCATCAAGTGTATCCAGGTCTAAGGCGTGAAAGGTTGCAATTCGACCATACTTAGTAGAGTCAGATATTAGGTAGTTGGCTTGTGCTGCTTTTACAATGGCCTTTTTAACCAACACTTTATTTTCGTTTGGTGTCGATAAGCCTTTTAAACTCCAAGAAGAAGAGGAAATAAACGCAATATCAATATTCATCCCTGCCAAGAACTCAGCGACTTTCCCACCAACACTCGATTGGTTCTCTCGATCGACTTTACCACCCGTATGATAAATCTCGCATGGTGAGTGGTTCATTAAATAAGCCGCGATTGAGAAGTCATTGGTGATGATTAACAGATCTTCACGTGTTGTTAACTGATGGGCGATTTCCAATGAGGTCGTTCCTGCATCTAAATAGACAGTGGCATCTTTTTCGATAAGTTGGGCAGCAAGCTTACCGATTTGGACCTTTTCGTTTGCTTGTTGTTCTACTTTAGCATCATGAGACAGCTCGCGATGCAAGGCTTGAGCTAATTGGACCCCTCCAGATACTGAAACGACTTTTCCAGAAGCTTCCAGCTTTACTATGTCTCGACGAATGGTCATGTGTGACACGTCGAGCTGTTCTACTAACTCAGAAATACTAATCACTTCTTGGTGTGATAACAGTGACAAAATGGTTCTCTGACGCTCTGCTGGAATCATGGTTTTCTTCTATGTTCTTGTTTTTCATCATCCTAACAACCTTTACCTTATTTGTGAAGATCTGTGAACTTATGTTCCCTGTTTGGGCTTTAAAGTATGATATCCGCCTTTTACGTGAATTTTTGCTGCCTCTAAAGGGCTAAATTGAGTGATTGTGTTAAGTTTTGTTAAAAATGTGACTTATCACTAAGTCGTTGGTATCTACTTCACATATAATCACAAACATAAACAAGAATTAACAAGCTTAAAGTTTACGAAATTACCAAGAAGGCATTGATATTATGAGTGAAGTTCAATCTGTCGGAGTGATCGGTTTAGGTTCAATGGGAATGGGCGCAGCGAAATCATGTGCGCGTGCTGGCCTTGATGTCTATGGTTTTGACCTAAATGCACAAGCATTAGAAGAGCTGGGTTCGTTTGGTGCAAAAGCGGTATCGACGAATGCTGTCGAGTTTGCAGACAAACTTGATTCTGTTTTGGTATTAGTTGTGAATGCTGCTCAAGTTAACACGGTACTGTTTAAGACTGGTCTTGCGGCGGCACTAAGACCTAACACGCCAGTTATGGTCTCGGCTACGATCTCAGCAGAAGACGCGAAACAAATCGAAGATCAGCTTGCTGAATATGAGCTTGTGATGCTGGATGCGCCAGTGTCCGGCGGTGCAGTAAAAGCAGAAGCAGGCGAAATGACGATTATGGCTTCAGGTGCGGCGACTACATTTGAAGCACTGGCTCCGGTACTTGATGCAACTGCCGCGAAAGTCTACAACATCGGTGAGGACATTGGCCTTGGTGCGACCGTTAAGATTATCCACCAGTTACTAGCAGGTGTTCATATTGCTGCGGGCGCTGAAGCGATGGCACTCGCCGCACGCGCCAACATTCCGCTTGATTTGATGTACGACGTTGTGACGAATGCAGCAGGCAACTCTTGGATGTTCGAGAACCGCATGAAGCACGTAGTCGATGGTGATTACTCTCCAAAATCTATGGTTGATATCTTTGTGAAGGATTTGAACTTGGTATCAGATACCGCTCAAGACCTGAATTTCCCACTTCCACTATCAAGTGCTGCACTAAATATGTTCGTTAGCGCGAGCAATGCAGGCTTTGGTCAAGAAGACGACAGCGCTGTGATTAAAGTCTTCCAAGGTATTGATCTTCCTGGTGTAAGTACGTCAAAGGTGGAGAAGTAATCATGTTATTAGGTGTAATTGCAGACGACTTCACTGGTGCAACAGACATTGCAGGTTTCTTGGTTGAAAACGGTATGCGCACTGTTCAATTAAATGGCATTCCTACAGGAGAGTTTGACGCATCAGCAGATGCTGTGGTGATCAGCCTTAAATCTCGCTCTTGCCCAGTTGACGAAGCGGTAACTGATTCTGTTGCTGCGCTTAAATGGCTTCAATCTCAAGGTTGCCAACAGTTTTATTTTAAATACTGCTCAACGTTCGACAGTACTGCTGAGGGCAACATCGGTCCCGTAACAGATGCACTTTTGGCTGAACTTGGAGAATCTTTCACTATGGTTTGCCCTGCATTACCAGTAAATGGTCGCACGGTTTACAACGGTCACTTGTTTGTTTTTGGTGAGTTGCTCAGTGATTCAGGTATGCGTAATCACCCTGTTACACCAATGACGGATTCAAGTGTGGTTCGAATGATGGACGCACAATCAGAAGGTGTTTCCGGTTTAGTTAACTTTCAAACGATTGAACAGGGCTCTGATGCGGTTACCGCTCGTTTTAACGAACTCAAAGCTCAAGGTAGTCGCTACGCTGTGGTAGACGCATTTAATGCCGAGCACTTGGTGACGTTAGGTCAAGCAGCTAAATCTCTGAAACTAATCACAGGTGGCTCAGGCTTAGCTGCTGGTATCGCTAAAAATTGGACAGAACATCTTGCTGACCAAAGTGATGCAAAACATGCAGGTAGCCCAGTAAAAGCACCAACCGTTGTGTTCTCTGGTTCTTGTTCAGTGATGACTAACCAACAAGTTGCGGTATACAAGCAGCTTGCTCCTCATTTTGTTATCGATGTGAAGGCTTGCTTAACCAATGATCAATACGCCAATGAAGTGTTCGATTGGGTGATGACCAATAACCAAGGTGAATTTGCTCCTTTGGTTTATGCAACCGCAGATGCTGCCGAACTTAAAGCAATTCAAGAAAAATACGGCGCACACACTTCAAGCTACGCCGTTGAACAGTTTTTTAGTCAACTCGCTATCAAACTAAAACAACATGGCGTGAAAAACTTCATCGTTGCTGGTGGTGAAACCTCTGGTGTCGTAACTCAAAGCTTAGGGGTAAAAGGTTTCCATATCGGTCCTCAAATTACACCGGGTGTTCCTTGGGTGAAATCGGTTGAAGGTGAACTTTGTCTGGCTCTTAAGTCAGGCAATTTTGGTGACGAAAACTTCTTTGCTAAAGCACAGTCATTTTTTCTATAGGTGGTGATTCGATGGGTAATAATTTAATGAATGTACAGCCACTTTTGAGCGAGCAGCAGTTGCGTGAACAAATGGTCACGCTCGCTCGTTCAATGTTCGAACGAGGTTACGCGACAGGTGGCGCTGGTAACCTATCTATAAAATTGCCAAATGGGCATTTTCTAGCAACACCAACAGGCTCTTCATTTGGTCGTCTTGTGGCTGAGGAATTGTCGGTTGTTGATATCGATGGTAACCATATTTCAGGTAAAAAGCCTTCGAAAGAGGTCGAATTCCACTTAGCTATTTACCGTAACAATCCTGTATGCAATGCGATTGTTCATCTGCACTCTACCTATCTTACCGCACTGTCGTGTCTTGAAGGGTTGGATCGTAACAACGCGATTAAGGCTTTCACACCGTATTTCGTGATGCGAATTGGTGAGTTACCAGTGATTCCTTACTTACGGCCTGGTGACCCACAAATCGCTGAAGAATTGGCAAAGCGAGCGGGAGACTATCGAGCATTTTTGTTGGCGAATCACGGCCCGGTAGTAACAGGCACTGACTTTGTTGATGCCGTTGATAACGCTGAAGAGCTAGAAGAGACCGCCAAATTAGCATTCTTATTGAAAGGGAATGATATCCGTTACCTAACGGACGAAGAAGTGATGGATTTAAAAGGGAGAGGCAAATAATGGCTAAGTTCGCAGCAAACTTAACGATGTTATTCACAGAAGTACCATTTCTAGAACGTTTTGAGAAGGCACACCAAGCGGGCTTCAAAGCAGTTGAATACCTATTCCCTTATGCATTTGAGGCCGAAGAGCTTGCAGACAAAATGCAGAAATTTGGTTTTGAACAGGCGCTGTTCAATATGCCTCCTGGTGATTGGGACGCAGGTGAACGAGGCTTCGCTGCTATTCCTGGCCGTGAAAATGAGTTTAAAGCCAGCGTTGATACAGCACTTATGTACGCTAAAGTGCTGAACTGCAAGAAAGTTCATGCAATGTCGGGTTTGATGAATGACAACTTTACTCGACAGCAGCATGTAGAAACCTTCATTTCAAACATTCGATTTGCCGCAGATAAATTTGCCGAGCATGGTATCGAATTGATGATTGAACCTCTTAACAGCCGTGACGTTCCTAACTATTTTGTGGCGCATCAACGCAATGCTGTTGAGCTCATTAAGTTGGTAGCGCGTCCAAACGTAAAGCTGCAGCTAGACCTTTACCACGCGCAGATCATGGATGGTGATCTGAGTACATTGATTCGTGACGTTGCTGCTTATACTGGCCATATTCAAATCGCATCGGTACCTGAAAGGCATGAGCCTTCTGAAGGTGAGTTGAGTTATTCACATCTATTTGATGTTTTGGATGACTCAGGCTACCAAGGCTGGATTGGCTGTGAATACAACCCGAGAGCCTCGACTGAAGAAGGTTTGGGATGGTTAAAGCCCTATTTATAGCAACAGTTAGTAAGCATAAGCTTTTAGCACTGATTCTTTAGTACGTAATAACACAATAAAGCAGCCCGAATAATAAGCCGCTGTATAGAAAGTACAGCAGGAGGCGCACCCATGTCTCTTGTATGCAACCCCTACACAACAAAAATAGACATAAAAAGGAATACACAATGGATGGAGCACTGATAGGCATCGTGATTGGCATTTTAGCCATGATGGGCATGATTATAAAAACAAGAATTCCAGTGGCGCTTGCGATGATTATCGCAAGTATCATCATGGGTCTGTTTGCTGGGATGGTACCCACAGAACTTATTAATGCAATCAAAGCGGGCTTTGGTGGCGTGCTTGGTGGTATTGGGTTAATTATCGCGTTTGGCGTAATCATGGGCGCATGTTTTGAGCGTTCTGGCGCTGCTGTAAGAATGGCAAAAACGTTTGTAAAGCTATGTGGTAAAGGTCGTGAAGACTTGGCACTTGGTTTGACTGGTGTACTTGTTGCTATCCCAGTATTCTGTGACTCTGCGTACATCATTTTACACTCGCTTGTTCGCGCAATTTCACGTGATACAGGTAAGTCAGCGGTAGGTTTAGGGGTGACACTGGCACTTGGCCTACTGATCACCCACGCACTTGTTCCGCCAACACCGGGGCCAGTTGCTGTTGCGGGTATTCTAGGCGTTGATCTAGGTGAGTACATGATGTGGGGCTTGATGGTTTCGATCCCTATGATGCTACTTTCGATGATTTACATTCGCCGAGTAAGTAACGAGTACTACCGCGTACCAAACGGTGAAGCATGGATTACCAACCAAGCTGATTGGGCAAACCTTGAAAAAGTAAAAGAAACAGATGACAGAGAGCTACCAAGTAACTTTTTATCATTCGGTCCAATTCTGCTGCCAATCGCATTCATCCTAATCAACACGCTTGTTGGCCAAGGTGACACTGCACTACACAGCGTTATTTCGTTGATTGGTAACCCTGTGGTTGCCGTTGGTATCGGTGTTCTTATGGCGCTATACGGTCTTACTCGTCATATCGAGCGTAAAGACATGGTTAGCTCTATGGATGATGCTCTGTCTACTACAGGTCTAATTCTTGTGGTAACTGGCTGTGGTGGCGCAATGGGTGCAGTACTTAAAGCTTCTGGCGCTGGCCCCCAAGTGGCTGAAGCGATTGCAAGCAGCGGTATCCCACCACTACTTGTGCCATTGGCGATTGCATCTATGCTTCGTTTAATCCAAGGGTCAGCAACAGCTTCTATGATGGTTGCAGCAACTATGACGTTGCCATTGGTTGAAACTCTAGGCCTAGACCCCGTATTTGTTGCGCTTGCTTGTGCTGTTGGCCCTGTCGGTTTCTCACACTTAAATGACTCTTACTTCCATATTATTAACCGTACTTTAGGTATTACTGAACTTGCTGACCAAATTAAGATCTGGTCTGTATCTTCAACCGTCGCATGGGCAATCGGTGCAAGTATCATTATGATCTTGAACCTTATCTTTGGTAAAGGTGGTACGTTGATTGACCCACTTATCCCAATCGCGGTTCTAGGTGCTGTATTTGTATGGCTAAAATCAAAAGAGAAATCACAAGTAAAGCCAGCAACTGCTAACTAATCTTCTTTTGCCTATATACTGCCCCTATTGCTTGATTGGCTTGCTAATCTGACATTGGGGCATTTTTGGATCGGCGAATTGTCAAAATTACTATTCCTTTGGATTTATCAATATGAAAATTGTTATTGCACCAGACTCGTTTAAAGAATCTTTATCGGCGGTATCGGTGGCGGCGTGTATTGAAAAAGGCTTTCGTGAAATCTTCCCAGACGCTGATTATGTGACCTTACCTTTGGCTGATGGTGGTGAAGGTACGGTAGATGTATTGCTGCAAGGTTTGGCGGGGCAAAAACGAACGCATCAAGTGGAGGGGCCATTGGGTGAGCAGATTAATGCCGAATGGGCGATGCTTGAAGCTTCAGATAGCAACCCCAATAAAACCGCACTCATTGAGATTGCTGCCGCATCTGGCTTGGATTTACTGACTCCAGATCAGCGTGATCCTTTGCTAGCCTCTTCATTCGGCACTGGGCAATTGATTTTAGAAGCGATAGAGCAGGACGCTCAAATGATTATTCTTGGATTGGGTGGCAGTGCGACTAATGATGGTGGTGCGGGTATTGTTCAAGCTCTAGGTGGTCGTTTGTTAGATGGTAAAGGACATGAACTTAACCGAGGTGGTGTTGCACTCTCAAAGCTAGCATCAATAGATCTTACAGGCCTAGATTCGCGCTGCGCTGATGTCGAGTTGATTGTGGCATGCGATGTTGATAATCCACTGTGTGGTGAGAATGGGGCTAGCTATATCTTCGGCCCACAAAAAGGAGCGACGCCTGACCAAGTCTTACTGCTTGATACAGCGATAGCGAATTTTGCACAAATTGCTGAATCGAAAGGTTGTGTTGGTGGCGATGAACCCGTTAACAAGCGCACAGGTTATGGTGCAGCTGGTGGTGCGCCTATGGGGCTTGGTTTGTTATTTGATATGCAGATGAAGCCCGGTATCGAGATGGTACTGGACGTTTTGCAAGCCGATGATGTGTTGAAAGGTGCCGACCTTGTGATTACCGGTGAAGGGCAGATGGACAATCAAACTCTGCAAGGAAAAACACCTTATGGCATTGCTAAACGTGCGAGCTTACAAGGCATTCCAACCATAGGGATTGCTGGATCTTTAGGCTCCGAAGTTGAAGCACTTTACGGTGAAATGAGCAGCCTGTTCGGCACAGTACGTTCCCCTCAACCTCTCAATCAGGTATTGCAAGAAGCGGATATTAACCTAACACGAACCGCGAGAAATATTGCTGCAACATTAAAATTAGGCCAGGAGATTATTGAATAAATGCATGTTAAACAAGCTCTTACTTAATGTTTTAGTTCGATAGGTTTTATAAATAGTAGCGATATATATAAACGATTATATTTTATTCCAACTCAGGTCTATTCTTTTTTGATAGTAATTTAGTGGTTTTTAATTGGGAAACCCACTCAAATCTAAGATGTGGTAAGACGATTGCATCTTTAACTCTAAGGAATAGATCATGAGTAAAAAACTAACTACAGCGGCAGGCTGCCCCGTTGCTCATAACCAGAATGTTCAAACTGCGGGTAAACGTGGTCCACAACTTCTTCAAGATGTTTGGTTTTTGGAGAAATTGGCTCACTTTGATCGTGAAGTGATTCCTGAGCGTCGTATGCACGCGAAAGGTTCAGGCGCTTACGGTACATTTACTGTTACGCACGACATTACCAAATACACCAAGGCAAAACTGTTTTCTGAAATAGGTAAACAGACCGACCTGTTTGCACGTTTTACAACAGTTGCGGGTGAGCGTGGTGCCGCTGATGCTGAGCGTGATATCCGCGGCTTTGCATTGAAGTTTTATACTGAAGAAGGCAACTGGGATATGGTGGGTAACAACACGCCAGTATTCTTTCTTCGTGATCCTCTTAAGTTCCCAGACTTAAACCACGCGGTTAAACGTGACCCGCGCACCAACATGCGCAGCGCGAAGAACAACTGGGATTTCTGGACTTCTCTGCCGGAAGCTCTACACCAAATCACCATCGTAATGAGTGACCGTGGTATTCCTGCTACTTACCGTCATATGCATGGTTTTGGTAGCCACACGTTCAGCTTTATTAACGCAGACAACGAGCGTTTTTGGGTGAAATTCCACTTCAAATCTCAGCAAGGTATTAAAAACCTGTCTGATGCAGAAGCGGCACAAGTGATCGGTGACGATCGCGAAAGCCACCAACGTGATTTGCTAGACAGCATCGATAATCAAGACTTCCCTAAATGGACGCTGAAAGTACAAGTGATGCCAGAAGCGGATGCGGCGAAAGTGCCTTACAACCCGTTCGACCTTACTAAAATCTGGCCACACGCAGATTACCCATTAATTGAAGTGGGTGAGTTTGAATTGAACCGTAACCCGCAAAACTTCTTCGCTGAAGTAGAACAGTCTGCATTCAACCCTGCAAACGTGGTTCCGGGTATTAGCTTCTCACCAGACAAGATGCTACAAGGTCGTTTGTTCGCTTACGGTGATGCGCAGCGTTATCGTTTGGGTGTTAACCATCAGCATATTCCAGTGAACGCACCTCGCTGCCCAGTACACAGCTACCACCGTGATGGTGCAATGCGTGTTGATGGTAACTTTGGTAGCACACTAGGTTATGAGCCAAATAACGAAGGCCAATGGGCAGAGCAACCTGATTTCGCTGAGCCAGCACTGAACCTTGATGGAGCAGCAGCGCACTGGGATCACCGCGAAGATGAAGATTACTTCTCGCAACCGGGTGACTTGTTCCGTCTAATGACCCCAGAAAAACAAGCGATTCTGTTTGATAATACAGCTCGTAACCTAGGCGGTGTGCCGAAAGAGATTCAACTACGCCACCTAAGACACTGTTACAAAGCCGACCCTGCATACGGTGAGGGGATTGGTAAATTGCTTGAAATCGATGTCAGTGAATTTAAGTCATAATCAATAAGTTTGATTAGTTAAATGAAAGGCTGTTGAGTGGCTCACTCAATGGCCTTTTTTGATCTCGCTGTTCATCAAGCCCCCTAGAATGTTGAAAAATCGAACTATTTATATTGATAGTTTTTACCTATCGAATTGATAAATTTATCCCATTATCTTTATAAGATGGACAGGATTATCCTACCGTCATCAGTTTATAAAATAGTGGAGTTTGAGATGAGTAAAAGCGCATTAATCGTTGAAGGTGGGGCTATGAGAGGCATCTTCGCTGCGGGAGTGTTGGACGCCTTTATGCAAGACGATTTCCGTCCTTATGATTTTGCCATTGGCGTATCTGCGGGTGTGTCCAATCTGGTTGGTTACTTATCTCAAGCACCAAAACGCAGCTATAACGTGATCACCACGATGGCGACCGACAAAACCTTCTTCAACCCCGCTCGCTTTGCCAAAGGTGGCAACCTGGTGGACGTGAAGTGGTTATGGAATGAATCAAACCAACGCTATCCACTTGATTGTGGTGAGATGTTTTCAAGTATCCCATTGATTGCCGCTGTGACTAATGTTGATACGGGCAGTGCAGATTACTACCACATTAAGCCAGAAAACCTCTCAAATGTGGTTGAAGCGACAACCGCATTACCAATTGCTTACCGTGAAACACCTTGTTTCTCAGGTGGTTGCTATACCGATGGTGGGGTCGCCGATTCGATTCCAGTTCGTGAAGCCTATCGTCGTGGTGCTCGTGATATTACCGTGATTCTGTCTCACCCATTAAGCTACAGAATGAAGCCGCAGAAATACCAGTGGATGCTGAAAAAGATGCTGAAGAAATACCCAAACATCGCTGAGTCGATGGCGGTTCGTGCCGAGAATTATAATCAGTCCCTCGACTTTATTCGTCATCCACCAAAGGATGCGATCATTAAGGTGATTGCGCCGCCTGAAGCGTTCGCAGTTAAGCGTTTAACGATGGATCAAACCATTTTGAATGCAGGTTATGAGATGGGCATAAAGGCTGGCGCAGAGCATCTGGCGATTCGCAAAGGCATTTATGGTTTGGATACCGAGGATTGTCACTTTTGTGTCTAGTTCTGTTCCTGATAATGGTATCAACCAAAAAGCCACGCTGTTCATCAAGAATTAGCGTGGCTTCATATTTTAGAAACGAGTCTGTTTTAACTCGGTCTGTTATTAAACCAATCTGTTATTAAACCAGTTCGTTGCCACTGGTGTTGCCTACAAAGAAAGCATCGACGCTGGTTAGCGTTGTATTAGCAATGTTGAACAGAGCATCTTTAGTCAAGAAGGCTTGGTGACCGGTGAACAGCACGTTATGACAAGCAGACAGGCGACGGAACACGTCATCGACAATCACATCGTTAGACTTGTCTTGGAAGAACAGCTCTTTCTCGTTGTCGTACACATCTAGGCCAAGCGCACCAATCTTGCTCTGTTTGAGCGCTTCAATTGCGGCTGTTGAATCAAGTAACTCACCACGACTGGTGTTGACGATCATCACGCCATCTTTCATCTTCTCAAATGCAGTCGCGTCTAATAGATGGTAATTCTCTTTGCTCATAGGGCAGTGTAGAGAAATCACATCAGACTCTTGGTAAAGCTCGTCGAGTTCAACGTATTTAGCGCCTAACTCAACAGCTAACGGGTTTGGATATGGGTCGTAGCATAGAATGTTCATGCCTAAACCTTTCAGAA
This sequence comes from Vibrio sp. 5S239, assembly GCF_041439575.1. Lineage (NCBI taxonomy): Bacteria > Pseudomonadati > Pseudomonadota > Gammaproteobacteria > Vibrionales > Vibrionaceae > Vibrio > Vibrio sp. 5S239. Next base: position 291,933 of record NZ_JBGOOM010000001.1, read on the forward strand.
TTCGCATGGTCGCCAGGCCAATCTTACCCGAACCAATTACTCCGACCGTTTTACCGTGGAAGTTGAAGCCAACCAAACCCTCAAGAGAGAAGTTCGCATCACGAGTACGTTGGTATGCCTTGTGTAGTTTACGGTTCAAGCACATCATCATGCCAACCGTGTGTTCTGCTACCGATTCTGGTGAATAAGCAGGAACGCGAACCACTTGTAGACCAAACTCTTTGGCCGCGTCTAGGTCGACTTTATCAAAGCCCGCACAGCGCATCGCAATCAGCCTAGTCCCGCCTTGTGCAAGAACCTTTAACACGTCTCGCGATAGGTCGTCGTTTACAAATGCACAAACGACCTCGTTGTCGTGCGCCATTTTCGCTGTGGTTGATGTGAGGCGAAAATCATGGAAATGAAACTCAGCGTTGAGTTCACCTTTCGCAAGATTGAATGATTTTTCGTCGTATGACTTTGAGCTAAAAAAAGCAATGTTAAGCATGGCTTCCTCTCTTACCTAAAAAATGAATACCCCAACTATTTTGATTTGATGTGGGGTTAAAGCTAACAACTCTGTTCAGTGTGCTAGAGTTTTATAACCTTGTCTATCAACATTAGTTATTGTAACTACTATGGTTATTTGGCTTTTATCATCACTTCTGAACATCGAAAATCACATTACGAAGTCGCTTGCTCATAAGTTCATCAATATGAATGAATCTTACTTTCGCGGGTTGAACCTCTTCTCTAGTTCTAACTGTCCTTTGAAGCTTGTGCTTCTGCGCTTTTATGTTTTTGTGCTTTTATGTAACTGGTGGAGGCCCAATGTTTACCAGTAGTTCTCACTACTGAATTGGCCGGGCTTTCTGCGTAAGTGCTTATCGAACCCTAAGCTGATTAACGCTTCACTTGTGTCGCGAACCATTTGCGGATTGCCACAAAGGTAGAAGAAGCTATGGGTTTGATTGAAAGCGACAGACGCGGTTTGCTCAAGGTCGCCTCTAAGTAACAAGCTTGGTATTCGTCCGCGCAAAGTCCCGGTGACTGATTCTCTAGAAATAATTGGCACATATTTTAGTTTCCCCTGAAAGTGATTAACGAGTTGAGCGATACGATCTTGGTAAGTTAGGTCTTGTTTTGTTCTTACCGCGTGAACCAGTATCAGGTTTTTGAACGAGGTAGCTTTTTTTGAATTAGATCCATGCTGTTGCTGTATTTGCATGCTTTCAAGCATTGAAATAAATGGGCCCACTGCAGTTCCGGTTGAAAGCATCCATAGATCGTCGGCGATCTCTGGGATCTCATCTAATGTCATAAAACCGCTTGGGTCTTTGCCGACAAAGATGTCATCGCCGACCTTCAATTCGTGAAGCTGAGGAGAGAGCAGACCGCTCTGATCCTTAATAATTAAAAACTCAAGATGTTGGTACCCTTGCTCATGCTCTGGCGCATTCACCATTGAGTACGCACGTCTGACGAACTCACCTTCACTGTTAAGTAAGCCAAGCTTCGTGAATTGGCCCGCCTGATAGGGTGAGACGGGAGCACTGACTTGGAGTGAGAACAGTTGATCTGTCCATTCTGTCTTGTGTAAGACTTTACCAGTTACCAAACCATGGGGAATATCTGTCATATCATCACCTTTATTTAGATAAGCTACCTCATTAAGGATACTCAACTATCTTACTTTTTGGCGTTGCATGTGTCATGCCATAGTGAGAATGCTTATCAATTGTAGGTTGGTGATTGATGTTAATTTTATTCATGTCACAAAGACTGATGATTGGGTTAGTCTATATGACTCGAAATGGTCTTTTGATAGGTTGTTAACGCGGATTTAAAGTGATCTCTTACCAAGCTTGTGGAGTGGTTTGACCCCTGAAGTTTGCATTAATAACTACAGAGAATAATTTGCAGATGCGTATAATGGCGGCTTTCGATCTCAATATAGCTGTGTTTTATGCTTGATAATCTTCGTATGGTCTTGAACGTATTGTTCGTGACCATTAATACCGCAATGACTGCGTTTACTGTGAGTTTCTTTGGCCTCATTAAACTGATTCTTCCAATCTCTTTTGTTCAAAAGTCATGTACTCGTTTAGCGAATTTTACATTTTGGTGCTGGGCTTCGCTCAACCTTTGGATGCTGAACGTGAATAATGACATCGAGTGGCAAGTGGAAGGTGGGGAAGATATTTCGACCAAGCAGTGGTACTTGATGATGTCGAATCATCTTAGCTGGGCGGACATTGTAATTTTGTCTTCTATCTTGAAAGACAAAATGCCGATGACGAAGTTTTTCCTTAAGCATGAACTTCTGTACGTGCCATTTGTCGGTTTGGCCTGCTGGGGCTTGGATATGCCATTCATGCGACGTCACTCACGCGAGTTTTTGCTGCGTAACCCTGAGCGTCGTAATGATGATTTCGATGCGATTAACAAGGCATGTACTAAGTTCAAGCTAGCGCCTACAACATTGGTTAACTTTGTGGAAGGGACGCGTGCTAACCAAGATAAATTGGCGACAGCGAAAACACCGTACCGACACCTACTCAAACCGAAAACCGGTGGTGTGGCGTTTGCTCTTTCGGCAATGGGCCCAATCTTAGATGGTATCGTGGATGTCACGTTGGCTTACCCAGAAAACCAAATCTCTCCGTTTGAAGATATGCTGAAAGGCAAAATGACCAAGGTGGTAGTGCGTATTAAACTGCACCCAATGGATGAGAACGTAAACGGTAATTACTTTGAAGATAAAGCGTTTAAACGTCGCTTTCACAGTTGGTTGAACAACGCGTGGAAAGAGAAAGACGCCTATCTTGATACAATTTATGAGGGTGATATGTCCCGTGAGGTTGAAACGGTGGATGGACCTGATGCGGTTTATAAGCAATAAGAGCAGTAAGCTCAAACCAAATCGATAGCATCAAAAAAGCCGATCGTTCATTGAACTATCGGCTTTTTTATTGATCAGGCTCTATCAGAGGTAAGCGATAAAGTTAGTGCTTACTACAGTTAAATCGCATGGTAAGCATCGATGATGTGCTTCACTTGGCTAGGCTTACCTTGCTTCTCTTGGCCTTGATGGATGCGTAGGTAGTGCTGCAATGTTTTGGCTTTATATTGCTGAGATACTTTCACCTGAGTTTCACAACTGGGTGTCCAGATCTTGTCACCCACGTTTGATATTTCGCTCACTGCTCGGTTATTTTCAGCTTCACCTTGGTTATTGCTGACCAATAAAATCTCGTAGTAACGGCGGTTCTCTTCAATTAATACTTCGTCAATCAAACTGAACTTGAGTGTTTTTAAATGGCTTCTTAGCTCAAATTGTTGATGCACAGGGCACAGCAAGAAGTCGATCGCTTTGTCTGGGTGTTGACGGTGAATATCATCGACTAATTTCTGAGTCAGATCGCCACCCACACCCGCTATGATGACCAAATGTCTGCCAGTGTGCTTATCCAGTGGTATAGCTGCGACATCTAAACAATAGATTTTCCATTGACTCTGCTTGTGTTGCTCAACGTTGTTATCTTGAGGAAAGTAACGCGTAAGTTTACCTTCCAGCTCACTCATCAGAGACGGGACAATATCGACAAAGTGAATCTGAGGGGCTTTGTTATCCGACAACAATTGAACACCCAAGAAGCCATGATCACAGCAACAATCCCAAATGTGTTGGTAGTCATTACTGACAAGAGAGCGGAGAGTTTGTAGTCGGTTGCTGAGCTTCATAAGGTTCGTGTCGTTAGGAATAGGGTATTGTCGTGGCGAAGGCGCATTGTAATGACTTTATACAAAAACGAAAGCACCTAGGGGATGAATCCTAGGTGCTTTGGTGTTGTCAGTATCGTATGAATCGGTTCGATACGAGTGCGTTAGCGTATACCTATGAGGCTTTGGCGACAGCCTTGATATGGCCTTCCACTCGATTCTTACCAAGCTGTTTCGCAATAATCTTCGCTTGTTCCGCAAGTGCCAAAGCCGAATCTCGTTCTCCTTCTATCTGTGAGAATCCGATGCTGACTCCTAGTAATAATGTGATGTCTGGTGTCACAATGGCTTTCTCTGCGACGCCAATTCGACATTGTTCTAACTGGAGTTTAGCGTCCTTGGCGTCATTAGCTTGGAACAATATGGCGAATTCTTTCCCTCCTATACGAGCAAGACAAAGCCCTTTTGGCATAGGAAAATAAGAGTGTATTGCTTCTGCCGTCAGCTTGATCATCTTGTCGCCAACCGCTTCACCGTAAGCTCGGTTTACGTGGTCAAAGTTGTCGATATCAAGCAGAGCAACATAGGTACCGGGCTCGTTTGCGTAACTCTCGATCGCAATGTTGAAACTGCTTCTGTTGTCTAGCTGTGTCATCAAGTCTTTGCTGTTCAGTTGATGCTGAAGTAGCAAGTTAGATAACGAGACCTCAGCGTAATCTCTGATCATTCTCAGAATGCTCTGGCTGATTGGTAAGTTAACGTTTACGTAGATCACCGCGATCAATTGTTTACGAGAGTACAAAGGAATGCAGTAATGGCGTTGGTGTATTTTTAGTTTACACGCCAATGGATCGGCGTATTTTCCAGATCTGTAAGCTATGGTGTCTGGCGAAAAACGCTCGGCGAGGGAATCATCACAATGTACTGTTGATTTGTTTCCGTGATAGTCGATGGTACTGAATGATTGATTTTCAGGCTGATACAGACAGAATTGGATGCCTTTGTGGTGCGTAAAGCTATCAAATATGGACTTTAGCTCACGCTTGAAGCTCGCTAGCTCATCAACCTTGTTGAGTCGTGAAAGTGAAATGTTTAGTTGATAAGTGAGATAGTGGGCTCCAATCCATAATAGAAGCAGTGAGCCAAGTACGATGCCTGTCAGCGTAAACTGATGAGAGCTGGTGAGAGTATCGCGGCGATCAGTGCTCGCAATGAACACCCAATTTAAGCGGTTGTTCGCATCAAATTCCGATATCTTGAAGCTGTCTTGATAGTAGTATTCACTCTGACCGTTGGTTTCACCTTGTGAAAGTTGGTGGCTTATGCCCGCATGGTAGCTGATAGACTTGGAGCCTATGCGTTTAGGATTGGGATGGAATACCAATCTTTCAGTTGCTCGATCGACAATGAATACATAGCCGTTGTTTAGTGTTTTAAGATCACTCAACTCTTGTGTGGTGTGTAATAGGTCAAATTCAATCCATATTTCTTCGTTCAATCTTTCCGCTGTGTGTTTGACAGCGAAAACCCAACGACCATCAGCCTTTTGATAAACCGAAGAGAGGTAAAATTCCTCAACGACACTGTCTATTGAACGCCACTGTATCGCTGCGATTCGTTCATTCGAAAGAGGAAGGCCTCGAGCGGAAATATAACGCTGAGATTGAGGTCGATATCGAATGATATCGGAGAAATTTGGCGTGCTTTTTAGAATATTGTCACTGAGTTCTCGAAATTTTTTGTAATCAATGCTAGTAACTTTAGGTAAGGTTAAGCTGGCTTCTAGGAGGTAGAGCTTGCCAAACACCGCTTCGATGTTGGAGCGAATGATGGAGTTGGCAATTCGAATATTTGATGATGATTGATTAGCTGCAGTTTTCTCAACTTTTTCCAATTGAATGACTGCAAGGTAAAACATGCCTCCAGTTAACAAGAGTATGTATGGTTTGAAAAGCCGAATAAGTGTTTTAGGTAAAGCCATGATATCCAAAGACGTTATAGATTCATTTTTATAGTACGGTCATACTAAACAGTTTTCAAAATCACATCAATGCAAATGATTCCATATAAATAAAAGGGTTTTGTGATATTCAACCTAAAAAAGCCAGTGATCAATATGACTGGCTTTTTAGGTTTTCGATATTTTACTAAGCTGGATTCGTCTTGTTTGGCGAATAGTGCAAAATAGCCATTGAAGTTGGAGAGAGTAGCATTTCACCTTCTGCATGACCTGGTTTTACGTTTCGTAAGTTGGTATCACAGATAGTGGCCCAGCTTTGTTTACGGTCGTTAGGTAATGAAAAACGAGCTGGAGCATTGGTTTGGTTGATTAGATAAATCAATTCGTCTCCATCTTTACCAATACCTAGATGCAATGCCACTGAGCTTAAACGGTTCCAATCATCATGTCCCATTAAAGTGCCATCAACACGGCTCCAGAAGATACGGTTAGAGTTACGTTTATCGCCACTGAATGCCTTAATAAATGGCACCATGTATTGTTGACGAGCGGAGATCATTTCCGATAGCCAAGTCTTGAAGTATGTCTTGCGCTCCGAGTCTTCCCAATTTAGCCAACTTGTCACACCGTCTTGACAGTAGGCGTTGTTGTTACCCTTTTGAGTATGAGATAACACGTCCGCTGTTAAAATATGCGGAATCCCAAAGGCAAACAGCAAGCTCGCCATGAAGTTTCGTTTCTGCTTTTCACGCGTCGCAATGACTAAGAGGTTTTCGGTTTCACCCTCTACACCATAGTTTTCAGAGCGATTGTCACCGTGTCCATCACGGTTATTCTCACCATTTTCTTCATTGTGCTTATGCTTGTAAGAGACAAGATCTTGCATGGTGAAGCCATCATGGTAAGTGATGTAGTTGACCGTTAATCTGTGTGGCCAATGCGCTGCACTGTAGATGTCACGCGACCCCATCAAGCGCGTTGCAAACTCTTTTAAGTAACCTTGGTCACCCCGCCAGAAGCTGCGTGTGATGTCTCTGAGCTTGTCGTTGCACTCATTCCAACCCATCGGGAAATTACCAACTTGGTAGCCATTGGGGCCGATATCCCATGGTTCTGCGATTAATTTGGTTTCTTTGAGTAACGGATCTTGAGCGACAGCTTTGAAGAAAGCAGCCTCAGGGTTGTAGTTGTCACCTTCGCGTCCTAGTGTTGCTGCCAAATCAAAACGGAAGCCGTCGACTTGGAATTCATTAACCCAGTAACGAAGCGTATCCATCACTAAGTTCAAGGCTGGTTGGTGAGTGAGGTCAACTGTATTGCCACAACCAGTGAAGTTCGCATAATGGCAGCCATGTTTGATGTAGTAGCGGCTATCTAGCGCTTTTAAGTTGAAAGTGGCACCGCCTTCACCGCCTTCAGCCGTGTGGTTGTATACAACGTCTAGAATAACTTCGATGCCATTTCGGTGCAGCTCACGAATCGTAGTCTTAAGTTCAGAGACTGCGTCTTTTTCTGCGTAGCGAGGGTCTGGCACCATAAACAAATAAGGGTTGTAACCCCAATAGTTCACCTTATCCATATCTAATAGGTGTGGTTCATGCATACACGCCGCAATAGGTAAAAGTTGTAGCGAGTTGATGTTTTGCTGCTTGTAGAACGCAAGCATTTCAGGGCTAATTAACCCCAAATAACGACCTTTGGTGTTGGCTTCTACTTCTGGGTGAAGTTGAGATAGGCCTTTTACATGAGTTTCAAAAAGAATGGTCTCTTCGCGTGCAATACGAGGTTTTTCTACGCCTTGCCAATCGAAGGTGTCATCGACAACAACGCATTTCGCCATCGCAAAGCTTTTCTCATTGGTATAGGGCGTTGCGTAATGAAGGGGTTCGCTGATTGCTTTGGCGTACGGGTCTGAAAGTAGGATAGGGCCATCTTCAGTTTCAGCGACGAAACCATATTTTTGTCCCGCTTTGATCCCGTCAATAAATACATATTGAATATCAGCGTATTCATATTCCAATTTATAAGTGGTGAATTCATCGTTCTCGTCAAAAAGCGCGAGCGAGATGGATCCACATTCAGGAGAATAAATAGAGAAGTTGCAGCCAGTGTTACCTAGCGTTGCGCCTAGCGGATATGGGCGAGCGAGCGTTCTAGTCATTGATTGATTTCTTGTTCGTTGATCAACATCAGTGAACTATAAGTAAAAAGCTTTGTCTCAGTAAGGTCAAGAAACTTCATAAAATAATTACGGTTATAAAAATAATTCATCGATGAAGTTCAAATTATATATTTGAAGTAGATCTCACTTAAGGTGAATAATTAGATCTGTGTGCTGTCTACTCCTCCTAAATTAAGTGATCTACCTCTTTAAAACACCGTTCTGTATGTTTTCTACTCCCTTCTCATCCCCCTTAATTTAGTTAAGGGTGGAGGAAGCCAAACTTGTCATCCCCTCTTAATATAAACCCCGTTGAAACGAATCAGGGGAAACCCTAAACCTCTCTATCTTACGTCCGCCATTACTGCCTTTGGTTGCCGCAAGAGAGCAAAAATATAAAAACCTAAAATAAATCGTCCTTAATGGAGTTAAGAATGAAAAAAGTAAGTTTAATTGCTGCTGCAGTGGCAACTACATTAGCTGCTGGCTCTGCGTTCGCTGTGGATTTTAATGGTTACATGCGTGCTGGTACAGGTATTAGTGGTAATGATGGTGGTGATGTTGCATTCATGAAGAACGGTATTGGCCGTCTAGGTAATGAAAGCGACAACTATTCTGAGTTTGGCTTAGCTGAAGAACTAAAAACTGGTGAGCAAACTTGGCGAGTTGAGTCGATGATTGCTTCTGGTGCTGATGGCGCAAATGGTTGGGAAGACGGCGACTTTAACGTCGCTCAGTTCGCTGTTAAAGCAAAAGGCGTTCTATCTTTTGATGAAGAAGCGACGCTTTGGGCTGGTAAAACATACTACCAACGTAAAGATATCCACATCACTGACTTCTACTTCCTAAATACATCAGGTACTGGTGGCGGTATTGAAAATATCTCGGTTGGTAACCAAAAACTTTCTTTAGCGATTATCCAAGACGGCGAAGATGAGAATGGCGCTGGATACATGGCTGATGCTCGCTTGGCTAATATCGGTCTATGGGAAGATGCTAGTTTAGAGCTTGGTGTTGTTTACAACTTCGGTACTGAAAACAAGAATGGTAAATACGATGGCGATGATGGCCTTCTAGCTACAGGTATTATCCATCAAAATATGAGCAATGGCTTTAACCAAACTGTTGTTCAGCTAGGTACTGCTGGTTACGGTGTTCAAATGGCTAACTTCTGGGGTTCAGGTGCGTACTATGATCGCTCTGGTGAGCAAGATGATGGTTTTGGTTACCGTATTCTGAACTGGGGTGTAATGAATCTAGGCGAATCTTGGGAAATGGGTCACCAACTTGCATACCTAGCAGGTTCTGACTTAGGTGTTGATAAGCATGATTCAAGCCAATACTCTATCGTGGCTCGTCCAATGTATAAGTGGAACGACACAATGCGTACTATCTTCGAAGCGGGCTATAACGCTGGTGAAGTAGATGACGTTGACTTTGGTGGCGCTAAATTTACTGTTGCTCAAGCATGGGCAATGGGTGATAGCTTCTGGGCTCGTCCTGAAATCCGTGTATACGGTAGCTACTTGATGGATCTAGAAGGTGATTCATTCGGTGAGGTTAAAGATGCAAACGGTGTTGTGACTGGTCAAGGTGCAGACAACGATTTCGTTGTTGGTATCCAAGTTGAAGCTTGGTGGTAAACACTTAGTGTAAAAAATCCTAAACTGTCCTAATTCATAGCCGGCTCGCGTCGGCTATTTTTTTAAGGAATGTACGATTAAGTTGATCGTTCACCTAGGTGAATAGTTCTCTTTGTGGTAATTAAAGTGAGTAAATTTCTTAAAAAAATAACAAGAAGGAAGGGTTATGTATTTTAAAGCTCTAATGTTGAGTGGCTGTGTTGCGTTGGCCGGTTGTCAATCTGCGCAAGTTGTCGAGCAAGTGCAAGTGGCACAAGCTGAACAAGTTAACTCTATTGCTGGTCTTCAATTTGCTCCGATGAAGCTGCCAAGTTCAGCTATTTTCGATGTGACACCCGATAGCCAAGTATTAAACTATCAAGGAATAAACAGCCCTGTAGTCGCGATTGAACTGCCTGCAAATCGCGGTGAGTACTCTATTAACATCACTAGTATAATTGGTGACACCGCATTTGTTCCTAATGCTGTCATCTATGACAAGAACGGTCGTGAGTTAGAGCATTATGGAAAAGAGAGCTTTGAGTACGCAAAACCAAGATTACACTTGGGGAACCGTTTGGTTGCTGAAAATGATTTTTACCCGCCAACAACGGCTGAATCGGTTTACTTAGTAATCTATACAGATCAAAACGATTTGGATGGTTTTACCGATGTGATTCATCCGGCTCGCTTAGATGCGGAAGGCCGTGGTAATTATTTACCTGAAGTGAAAGATATCCCGATTCCAAATGCGAACGTGGGTAAGATAGAAGTTACAATCGATAAAGCGAGCTTCTTCTCAATTGGTTCTAGCAGTGACTCTAATGCTAATCCAGCGGCAGCAGCCAAGGTTGAAACGGTTCAACCAGAAACGCAAACTTACTACCACAACGCGATTCAAACGGCAGTCGACGCAGACAATATTCCAAAAGCTCTAAGCTTATTAGATGAAGCAAAAGCACTTGGTATTGAAGGTGCACAAGAAGTGTTTGTCAAAGCCGTAAATAAAAAGTAGTCGAATAGTTCGTAAATACTGATTGATATAAAAGAGAAGGGCTCCTAGTAGGGAGCCTTTTTTATTGTTTGAGATAAATGAACAAGTATATATTCACCTAATTATTGAAATTAAAGTGACCACTGGCTTACGCATAATTATAAATAATCAATATAAGTGCAAGTTAGCAGTTATTCATAGCTCTGAGTCAATAGGTGGTGACGAAAATTACTTTCACCTCTTTCACTCATCTTGAGTAACTAGATACGAACTCTATAGACTAATAGCTACTCTAATTATTGATCTTAAATTATATTCATGATGTCCCCTCAGTTAAACTAAAAGTTCACTCCGAAGCCGCCATCCTTTCTACTAAGAACTAAGAACTAAGAACTAAGAAGGCTCGTTTATCACTTAACTCTGAGTATTTATCTATGATAGGCAAAGACCATTGTGTGGTGCATTTGGATTGGTATTTGTTGAGGATAAAAAAGGGAGACTGACGTCTCCCCAAAGGCTAGCTTTCGCTGGTTTATTATCTGTTTATTAGATTCTAAGCTTTTAGGCTTAATTCTTGATGACTGAAACCACGGCCTTATCTACATTGTCATCTAGCTCGTGCGTCGCATTCAAGGTGAACGTGTAATCACCACTCTCCGCTACGCTCAATTGACAGTTACCGTCAGTACCTAGGTTGATTGAACCATCAGAAAGTTCAACAGAATCACAACCAAAGTTAGGTGTTTTCCAATCTGCATCCGCAAACTTGAAACCATAGTCTCCCGCTTCCAAAGTACCCGTTACAGAATAAACCCCATTAGCCACAAAGCTCATCGCCCAATCATCAGATGTGCCCCATCCATTCATGTCACCACGAACATACACGGTTGTTTGACCGTATGGTGGAATGCTAGACACATCTTTGCCTGAGTTATCAACTGGCAAGCCAACACCTTGTGCGTCACCTTGAGCTTGCACAAATACAGCGGTGGTTAATGCAGGTACGGTGAAGGTTTGAGCGGCAAAGCTTGCACCTTTCACGGTATCGTCAGCCGAGTTTTGTTGAACGTCATGAAGCGTAAAGCCTGTCGCTCCGGTGATTTTGAACGATTGAGATTTATTAGTTGAATTTACAATAGCAACAATCGCATCATTGGCAGGGTCAAGATCGTCGCCCGCAGACACGCCGTCATCGATAGACATTACAATCAGGCCTTCGACTTGATCTTCGCCAACATTGCGGAAATCGACACGCTTCATGACTTCGTCTGCTGTGTCTAAGCGGAACAGTTCGCTTGAGCTACGAATTTTTAATAGCTCTAGGAATTGCTGTTTAGTCAGGTCAATGTCGTCTGCGTCTGGTTTAGCCGTACTGTCAGCAATGATAGTTTTGATCAGATCCCAGTTAGCACCATCTTTGTCTTCACGTGGCAAGCCGACGTTCCAGTTGTTGTCAGTACCATCGAACATGACGCGGTTGTACCAGTCACCAGAATCGTAAGAGTCACGCTGCATAGACTTAGAACGAAGTAGTTCAGAACCCATGTGGATGAATGGTATGCCTTGGCCCAACATCACAGTGGAGAGCGATACAGACTGCATACGCGCGCGGTTTGCAGAGCTCGTACCTGCAGCGATTTTGTAGGCGTTGTTATCCCAAAGCGTTTGGTTATCGTGTTTTGAAACGTAAGAGATGTTCTCTGACGGCACCTTGGTGTAACCAGCAGGTGCACCGTTATAGTCAACGTTTTTACCCAGTTTGGTATCGCCTTTGTAATCAATCAGCACGTATTCTGCGAGGTTACCTGCCATCCCTAAACGAACAAGATCTTGGTTATGTAAACGACCATTGATCGAATCTTGATCAACTTTGGTTTCTTCATTGGCAATAGCTGCGTTACCAAAGCCTTGGTTAAAGCGAAGTGGGTGGTTGCCCTCAGAGTCGACGCCACCATCGAACGGGCTACCACCACGTACGGCGTCACGCAAACGGTCTGAGAACGTGCCGATCTCTGTGCCTGCCATGTTGATTTGGTTCGCTTGGTCGAAGCGGGCATTGTTTGCTACTTCACCAAAGTCCCAACCTTCCCCATAGAACAAGGTATTCGGATCGATCTTACGCACTTCTTCCAATGCCTCTACCATTACGTCTTTTGGTTGGTGAGCCATTAAGTCAAAACGGAAACCATCTACTTTATAATCGTCAGCCCATACCTTGAGTGAGTCGACCATCAATTTACCCATCATTAGGTTTTCGGTCGCGGTGTTGTCACAACAGGTCGAGTTTTCCACGCCACCTGTGTTGACGTTAAGACGGTGATAGTACCCAGGGACAATCTTATCCAGTACCGACTTATCGTTCACACCAGACGCATTGGTGTGGTTGTATACCACGTCCATGATCAGCTTGAGATCCATGTCGTGCGTGGCTTTGACCATCTGACGGAATTCGAGAATACGCTGAGAGCCATTAGGATCGGTCGCGTAACTTCCCTCTGGCACCGTGTAATGGAATGGGTCGTAGCCCCAGTTGAAGCTATCAAGCATACGAAGGTCATTCATTAATGCTTGTGCGTCACCCGTTGAAGGGTCATAACCATCGAGTACATCTTCGATGACTTTGTTTTCGTCTTCGCTTCCACATAAGGTAGCAGTCGGTTTTACATCACACAGTTTACCAACGGTGTCAGTAATATCGACACGGCTCGCGGCATCTTCATCGACGGTAGCAATATCAAATGCCGGTAAGATATGCAGCGTGGTTAAACCCGCATCTTTCAGAGCTTGTAGGTGCTTGACCGACTCACGATCGGCTTCTGTAAGAGCGAGGTACTTGCCATTTAGGCTAGCTGTGCCGAGCTTATCGCTGAAGCTAAAGTCACGTAGGTGTGATTCGTAAAGTACGTGGTCTTCGTCTTTCTCTACGGTTGGTCGTAGGTAGTGGTCCCAGTTCACTGGTTTCAAGGTTGAATCATTCAGGTCAATCACTTGAGAATATGCAGAGTTCTTCGACAAACTGAGAGAGTATGGGTCGGTTACAAGGCGAGTCTCGATGTTGCCTGTGGTTGGATGGTACACCTTCACTTGGTAACGATAGTAACTGTTGACTGCATTAGACACTGCGTCAGTCGCCCAAATACCCGTCTCAGTGTTTTCCGTCATTTGGAGCACTTGTGAACTTTGCAGATCTTCGCTGTATAGGACGAGCTCAACATCTTGCGCGGTTGGTGCCCAAAGCTTGAAGGTCGCTGCACTGCCTTCAACAATCGCGCCTAGTTCTTCACTCATCGCATTACCAGCATCTTCACTAGCAAATACCGCATCAAGTACACCAGCTTTTTGAACCTCAGTTGAAGAGATAACATCGCCATTAGCGTTGTAGGCAACAAGAATTATCTGAGATTTTAAGATGGTACGTAAAGTATTGTCGTCAACGTCAATAGCAAGGGCCGGTAAACTTGCAAGGTGGCGGAAACGTTCTTTTAATTCAGAAGATAGATCTCCGTCTTTGCTTAGTTCAATTGCAGTTCCGCCGACAATCTCTTTGTCATCGTTCATTGTGATGCTGTTGTCTAACGCATAGAAGAGTTTTACAGAATCAGTATTACTTGCCGCTTCCCAACCAATCGTGGTTGCATCTAGCCAGTGTGCTTTTTGACCATCAATATTGACTGGTTGTTCCGAGATCGGGTCGTAGTACAACTCGCTGCTGCCATGGAAACCGAATACACCTTGTGAATCGCCAAGCTTAGTTAACTCGACCTTCGAGTTCGCACTGCCAAATGCTTTTTCATCACCATTGTGCAAGATGAAGTTCATGCATTTGTGTGGGTCAGAGGCATCTGGGTCAACTTTCAATATGTAGTAGGCACCGTAGGTATCGCTGATACCGTCAAATTCATAAGGTGCTTCCCAGTTGGTTCCGGTTTCGCTTAACCCCATGCCGATTAAGTCTGTGCTAGTACAACCTTCGCCATTCCAAAGATGAAGACCCCAACCGTCGTAGGTCGAGTGAGACGCACTTGCGGCCGCGATATCACGTTTGTAGTAAACAACGACTTCGTTTTCGCCAGCTTTGTATAAGCCACTGCTGGCTGCGTCCGTACCGTTGTCGCTATTATTATCACTGCCACATCCCGCGATTAAAGTAGCAGTGAAGAGAGGTAAAATCGCTTTGGCCAAGGTAGATCGTTTGAAACGTCTTTTATTCAAAATATTGACCGTGTTATTGAGATTTATAGTTCTATTGTTCATGTTCACGTTTGATATCCATATGTCACTTTTAATTAGTTGGATATCGTAGTGTTTGTTATGGTCAGCTATTTGTGACCGCTATATATAAAGTTATTTTCAACGGGTAAATATAAGAAACTTAGTGAGCAAATCACAATTTGCGTCGGGTATTTCAAATTTTATTGGGTCGATAACACATAAAAAAGAAGTATATTATCAAGGGCGTAGAGCCTAGGCGTAGGCAATAAGGGGGAGTACTCATCCTTCTTTGTGTGAGGTAATTATCACTATGTTAAGTGCTTATTTTTTAATAGGAATAAAGATCTTTAATATCGTTGGAAAATTATCCGTATAGATAAAGTGAGTATTTTGATTGAGTATCTTTATAATTGAGCCACTTTTATTAAAGCGGTATAGGGGTTTACTATGAGATTGCGAAGTCGAATAGTAAATGAGTAGTCTGTCTTAATCATCCTTATGACAATTGATAGGGCGTAATTGCTAGAGAATGTGAGCTGTTAGCTAAAAAGGGGTCGATGTTGTCTTCATCTATTCAAATCTCCATCACTTATCTGGTGATGGTAGCGGTGTCTGTGTTGTTTGTAAAAAGTTCGAAAGTACTATTAGTGTGGTATTTAGCTGTCGGAGTGGTGACGTTTTTTGTGTATGCAAAGGACAAGAAAGCGGCAATTAATGGCAATTGGCGTGTGCCAGAGAAAACTCTGCACATCTTCTCTTTTGCTGGTGGTTGGCTAGGGGCTTTGATTGCTCAAGATAAACTGCGTCATAAAACGAAAAAGCAGCCGTTCAGAGCGATTTATTGGCTAACAGTAGCAATGAATGTAGCGGCGTTTGTGTGGACGTTAACACCGAGCGGGCAGGCGATATTTGGTCGTTGGGTTAGTGAAATTACCGGGTTTCTTTAAAAACAATGATGGTTAGCAGCTGTGTGCTAACCATCAATAGCTATAGTGAGTCGATTAGAGCATTGGAATCGTTGATGCTAACAGCAAGCCCGCCATACCGTAATTAAAGCTTTTGATGCGTACTGGTGTTGTTAGCCAGTGTTGCAGTTGCTTGCCTGCTGCCGTCCAGAAGGTCACTGATGGTAAGTTAGCGAGAGTGAAAATAGCCGCGATGATCGCAAGCTCCCACCATGAACTGCCACTGCTGTAAACGGAAATGGCAGTCAACGCCATTGACCAACCTTTTGGATTCACCCACTGAAAACTTGCAGCGCCGATGAAGGTCATTGGCTTATAAGCTTCGGTACTTTTAGCTTTGCCACTCAATGCTATCTTAATCGCAAGGTACACGAGGTAAGCAAGACTTAGGTATTTCAAAATTTGGTGTGTCACTGGGTATGCATTGAAAATACCCATTAAGCCGAAACCTACCAATAACAACATCGCTGCAAACCCCAGAGCAATGCCAAGCATGTGCGGAATCGTACGTGCAAAGCCAACATTGGCACCTGATGTCATGAGCATGATGTTATTGGGACCTGGTGTGAAGGTCGAGACAAACGCAAACAAGGCAAGCGCGCTAAGTTGTTCTAAAGGCATTATGGTTCTCCAGCAATAAAATGAACGAAGGTGACTGACCGGTCATGACTTTCACGCGTTGAGAAATATAGTATGTGGAAAGTGAGGCAATTATGTGCTTTTATTATCTCTATTATCACTTAATGCACAATAATAATTAGCTATGGATAGATTTGACGAAAGGATATTGCAAGAACTTAAGTTGGACGGCAGAATCTCCAACATTGAGCTCTCTGAACGAATTGGTTTGTCGGCTTCAGCAACGCTCAGACGAGTACAAGATCTCGAACGTAAAGGTATCATTCAAGGTTACCGCGCGGTTTTGGATAACGGCCTGATGGGGGTGGGCTTTATTGCGTATGTTTCTATTGGGCTTTCTAGTCACAGCAAATCGGCTCAGTTAGAATTTGAACAGCACGTCAGTTTGGAAAAAGAGGTGGTGGAGTGCCACAATATTACCGGTGCGAATGAGTACTTGATCAGGGTAGAGACCAAAGATCTTCCAGCCTATAAAAAGTTTCATGCCAATGTACTTGGCGAGTGTGCTCAGGTTCAATCTATAACGACCATGGTGGTCATGGATACCCCTAAAGACGAACGTTAGTCGAGTTGTATGTCAGGAGAGGCGCAGTGCCCAATACTAATCAGTTGTTATTGTTCTTAGATGTGGTTCAACAAGGGTCGTTCACCAAAGCGGCAACCTTACATGATATGGATAACTCATCCCTCTCTAAACAGATTAAAAAGCTTGAGCAAGACTTAGGTGTGCAGCTGCTCAATCGTTCTACGCGCTCGTTTTCTTTAACGTCGGCGGGTGAAGATATTCTCGCGCAAACCTATGTGTTAAAAGATACCATCAATCAGATACAAGGCATTGCTGATTCCTATCAGTCTGAGCCTAAAGGTGTGCTACGAATTACGTCGCCGATCTATTTTGGTCAGCAATACCTGCAACCTATCATCACTCAGTTTATGAGAAGGTATCCTGATGTTCAGATTGTGCTGTCGCTAGACGACAAGATAGCCAACATTATTGCTGGTCAGTTTGATATCGCATTTCGCTTTAGCAAGCTTGTTGAATCAAATTTGATCGCAAAGAAGATTGCCGATAGTAACTTCATGCTGGTTGCGTCAAACGACTTTGTGAAAAAACATGGTGAGCCTAAGACGCCACAAGACTTGCTCGCGTTACCTGCTGTTATTTATACCAATGGCGATATGACGGTCGATCATCTAAGTATCAGCGAAGAGCCGCATGGTAACACTTTCCAAAGTCTAACGATTCGTGGCAATTATAAGGTGAGCGATGTCCGCACTATGGTGTCTTGCGTTAAAGATGGCTTAGGGTATGGCTTTGTTGACCAATCTAATCTGTACGCCTCAATGAAAGAGCTGGGCTTGGTCACCTTACTTCCTGATTACCCAATCTCAACGATAGATACGGCTATCTACGCTGTGTATCCGCACCGCAAGCAGACTAAACTGGTGAAAGAGTTCATCACTACAGTTCAAGACTATATTGGATCTCCAACGATTTGGGAGAAAATGCAGCAAGGTTAGTTGTATTTTAAATATATCAAACGTGAAAAAGGAGCCAGATCGTCATACGATCTGGCTCCTTTTTATTATTCCCGCGAGAACCGATTTACAATGTAAAGTATAGCTATGACTGACGTGAACGGCTATTTGTATTCACAAATGTCTATCAATGAATCACGTCCTTTCCGCTTGGGTAGGCTTTTGAACCTGTGACATGACCGTCGACTTTTTTACCATAGTAACCTTGGTGATTGTGGTAACGCTTAGCATTGCCAGCAACATCCCCCTTATATCGAGGGTCTTGTGGACGTTCATGGCTGTTGACGAAGGCAGCCACATCCCATGCTTCCTGAATAGAAAGCTGTTGGCTCTTTCCAAGCGGCATGTTTTCGTAAATGAAGTATGCAGCCGTGTTTACGCGATGCATACCTGCGCCCCAGTTGAATGAGTTCTCGCCCCAAAGTGATGGTAGATATGAGTGACCGTCCGCGCCTTTAATGCCTTCACCATTTTGACCGTGACACGTCTGGCAGCTCGCCTGGTAAACCTTTTCACCACGTGCTATTGATGGTTCTTTTTCAGGGTTATCGATCTTAGGGTAGCCACGACCTGCTAGCTTGCTGCGGTCATCGATTGGGTATTTGCTTAGCAGCTCCTCAGGAAGAGGGAAGCTTTCAGTTTTACCACCGACTTGTAAGTCTGCATCGCTTATCTCAGGAACGGGCGTATCTTGTAGGCCATTCTTGTCTAAGATTCCTCCCATGGTTAACCAGTATGAATAAGCTGTAAGTGCGACCATCTCTTTTGAATCAACTGCTGGTGGTAAGCCATTCATAGAGTAAGTGAAACAACCTTGGATCCGTTCCGCGTAGCTATTTACCTTATCGTTTTTCTTACGGTAAGCAGGGTAGGCCATGTATGCACCCCAAAGAGGCGCGGCATTTGGTTTCATGCCCGCTTGCATGTGGCAGTTTACACAGTTTTGTTCATTGCCAACGAACGTACCACGCATCTGCTGTGAGTCGACAAACAGCGAATAGCCCAGTTTGACTTTGTCACCAAATTCCCCTGCAGGAATATTGACTAAATCTCGTGGCACCAGATATTTGTTATCTTGAGGTTTCTCAACGGCTGGCAGTTCGGTTTGACGATCGGGCAATTCACCTTCGGCATAAGCGATTCCAGAGGCAAGGGTTGCGGTAATTAAGAGTAATGTTTTCATGCGAGCCCTTTAGTATCGGAAAGATGCGAAGTAGTAAGATAGGTTTTTGATTTCATCGTCGGTCAACTTGCCAGCGATATTGCCCATCATGTTCAAATCATCCCCCTTGCGAGTGCCGCTTTTCCAAGCGTTGAGCTGGGTTTGAATGTAGTCGGCGTGCTGGCTCGCTAGACGTGGGAACTTGTCTACGCCCATACCACTTGGCCCGTGACACGTAGCACACGCTGGAATGTTTCGATCCCAATCGCCTTGGAATACCAGCTTGCGATACGGGTTATCAATATCAGCCTGTGAGCCGCGCTGCTCTAAATCGGTGAATTCGTAAGAAGGTAATGATGCGAAGTACTCTGCAACTTCACGACGAATAGCAGGGTCGGATACACCATCCGCCATGCCTTTCATGATTGCACTTTGACGCTCGCCACTAGAAAACAAAATCAGTTGATGTTCGAGGTAATCAGCATTGAGCCCTGCAAGCATAGGGGCGATGTTGGGCATGCCTTTTCCATCAGCTTGGTGGCAGCCGCTGCAGGTTTCTGCGGCTTCTGGCATTGGATTAGGCGCGGCTTGTGCAAAACCAGCTAAAGAAAGGCTTCCTAAAGCTGCGATGCAAAGCGTTAAAGTTTGAGTTCTAATTTTCAGCTTAGTCATGAGGTGTCGCTATTGGTTATAATGCACGCATTTTCGGCATAATTGATTGTTGGCGCTATTGTGGATTTCCACATTAATTCATTAATAACTTGAGGTAAGTCTCACATTAATAACCTCACTTAACTTAGTGGTAATAACTCAACCTAGCGGTAATGGTGTGAAGTCCGGTTGGCTGATCCAATTACTGTTAATGAAACGCAAGGGAGCTGCCATGTTCGCCTCAGTGTCAATGTTTGTTAAGGCTCTTTTATGGCACCGATAGTGTAAGCATAGCCGCTTGATAGGGGCTGGCTAAAAAAGTTGTGGTGAAGTGAAGATTGCCTGCTTTCTATATAAAGGAGGGGAAGAGCAGAGCAACCCCAAAACGATGGATTGCTCTGTTGTACCCATAATTGCGCATGAGTCGAGGCGTGTGTGGCCCCAATAATGCGACCTTGTATAGCTCGGCTTACACTTTGTAGATCTTAGCCGGAAGCGCTTGCCTTGCTGCCGCGCCCACAACCCAATCGAGCATGACGCCTTTGCCTTCTCTCGTCGGGTCAATCAAGCCTATATCATTGATGTTAACGCCATCGTTCGACTTCATTTTTACTGGTTGCTGCGTGTCACCAATCCAGTGTGCACGCTCACCGAGTTCTTTATGGCCAAAGCCGTGTTCAAAACCTAATGTGCCCGGCTTGATACCATCAATAACCATCGCCAATGCCTGTGTGGTTGAGCTCGGTGTTTCAATGGCAAATACGTCACCGGTTTTGATGCCTGCTGAAGAGGCGTCTTGTGGGTGAATGTAAACCGGGTTCACGCCCTTGATGGACTCTAAACGTGGTGACAAGTTAGACACTGCACTGTGAATGTTGGATTTAAAGTTCGTCAGGGTGAACGGCCACTCTTTTACTGGGAACTGCTCTGCTAAAGGTGTGCCGTCTGCCAACTTTTGTGGATACCATGTCGGACAACCCATGTACTGTTCGCCACTAATGGTGTTGCGAGAGGTGCCCAGCTTTTCATTCCAGATAGCCAATGGTTTGGTCCATTTGTACTTCATGGTTTCATTGGTGTACGCATTGGTTGCATCTTCAAAACGACCGCCACGCGCAAAGATATACGCCACTTTAAGCATCTCTTCTGGTTTGAGCGTTTTGTTCATCACGGGTACTAGGCGTTCTAAACCAGACCAAACGATATCTTCAGCATCGACATTCGGCACGCCGCCTTTTACGAATGCCAAGTTAGTCGCTGAGCGCAGGTAGAAATCTTCAGCGCTATGAATACCGTGCCAGTTACCTTGGCTATCTTTAATTACGTTGTCGCCAAAGCCACCTAAGCCAAGCGTTTTCGCCAGATCAATAAAGAAATTCTCTAGGTTGATGGCGCGCCCGTCTTGAGTTCGTGAGGTTTTCGGTTCAACAATCGGCCAACGAGCGGTGATCGTTTTAGTTGCGACGCCATGCCACGGTGTGGCCATGCCCCAGCTTTCGTAGGTCACTGTGTCTGGCACGAGGTAATCCGATAACGCTGTGGTCTCATTGATGAAGGCATCGATAGAGACGATCAAGCCAAGCTGTTTTGGATCTTTAAGCTTCTCACCCAGCAAGTTGTCTAAACCCGGAACCCCATAAAGTGGGTTCGCCATGTGATTGATCCACGCTTTTGCTCGGTAAGGATAGCCATCAATGGCAGCTGATAAGTGCTCAGTTAAAAGCGGTGCAGAGATTGGGTACCAAGGCGCGCGTGTTGGGTAAGGTGATTCACCGGCTGCAACACGACGTTTGTATTCGCTGGTTTTCTGATACGGAAACTTGCTGCGAGACAAGAACACACCTTGAGGCTTAGTCTTACCCTTGAACTTGGTAAAGTCGTAACGTGGGCCAGCAACAGAAGTTGGGTAGCCACCCGCTTTCGCCATCGCCCCGCCTTTCGCGTTGATGTTACCGATCAGCGCATTCAACATTAAGATAGAGAACGAGTTGTAGAAGCCGTTGGTGTGCATGTTACCACCGTGAGTATCCACGACGGCTTTCGTTCCGTAGCTAGTGAAGCGTTTTGCCAGCGCAATAATTTGGTCTTGTGGGATTTCACACTGCTCGCTGTAGTAAGCAAGGTCATATTTGAAGGCTTCTTCTTTCAATCTTTGTAGAGAAGACTTAACACGAACGGTCTGACCATCGATCTCTACGTCTTGATCGACAAACAGAGCTGCTTCATCTACTTGAATATGTGATGTTAATAGTGACGTTGTCACATCAAGCGTGATGAATCCGTCATCGTCAGATAGTGGTTCGCCCGTTTCTAGCAAACCAATATCCGATGTGCGAAGCATGCGCCCGTTTTGTGGGTGTGTTTCGTCGCTGATAACAAGGTGAGATGCATTACACCAGTGTGTGGTGCCAGCTTTCTGCATCGCTTGTGCGCTTGGGCGAGACAAGAAGTCGTGATTGTAGCGCTGGTTTTCGATGATCCATTGGATCATGCCCAGAACTAATGCTGAATCGGTGCCCGGCTTGATCGGCAGCCAGTTGTTGCGATCGCCCGCCGCGAGGCTTGATGACCCTGCAGGAAGGCTTGGTGTCACTATGGTGTAGCTTAGCTTTCCGTTCGTGCGAGCTTCAGCAAGTTGTCGTGCTTGACGCTTAAACGGGTTACCCGCTTGAGCCGGAGACATACCGATGAACAGAATGAACTCAGCGTTGTTGAAGTCGGGCTTTAAATGCGAGAACTTGTCTAGATCGTTCATGATTGCACCTGAACCTGCGCGGAACGCGTAACCACAGTAAGAGCCGTGGTGACCGAAGTTGCGAGTACCGTAACTGTTGAATGCAAAGCGCTTCAAGATATCGTCACGACCTTCATTACCGGCATTGGTCACAAGCAGTTGGTTGGCTTTTGGTCCGTATTCAGTGTTGTTTGGATCAAGTGGTGTTTCAATGTCGCGAATTGATCGCAAGCCTTCCACTTCGCCTTCACCGAACAAGTTACCACCTTCGGTGATCTCAGAGATAAGTTGTTCGTAGCTGATTGGTTCCCATTTGCCTTCACCACGTTTACCAACACGTTTTAACGGTTGAGTGATTCGGTATGGGCTGTTTTGAATCTCTAGCATGCCATTACCACGAGCGCAGGCTGTCGAGCGGTTATTGATACCGGATTCACCAGACAAGCCAATGTAGGCATCTTTTACCGGTGTTTTGAACGGGATCTGTTGGTCGCTTGATAGCGGATGGTACGGATTGCCTGAGATACGCAAGATCTCGTCATTGCGATTATCGATACGTACACGCAGGCCACACAGTGTCCAGCAACCAAAACACATAGAGGGTGCAACACGTTGGTTTGGATTTGGTGAGATCTTACCTTGTTCATCGACACTGTATTCCGTCTCTAATGAATTACCGTGGTGGATGTGGTTGGTTTTTTTACCCGCGGTTCCATCGATAGCACCGTGAATCATGTGTTTTGTGGTTGTAGCATAGCCTGCAGCAAAAGCTCCAACACCACCGGCAGCAAGGCCTGTTTTCAAAAATTGACGACGTTTGTTATCCATAATGATTCCTTAGACTACAAGCTATGTGAACGGTTAAGTGGTGACGATGTTTTATGAGCTGATTTAACCGATAGGGCTTTTGTTGATACGATTTCAGAAGCGAACAACGCAAGTGCTAACCAAAGGCCACACATACCAACAATGCCGAGTAAACCAGAGCTGCCTATTGGCAGTTCGTAAGGGAATGGACCCACATCAAAACGTGGAATGGTTTGAACTTCCATCATGGTGACCCAACGTACTACCCATGCTGAAAGGATGGTCGCAAGCGCAATACAGACGATTCCAAGCTTGCTTCGCGATAGGCGCTGCAGTGGCAGAACTAAAATCATGCACAGCAAAATGCTCGTGGTCATGATGCCTAAATTGATGCCCCACGTGTCATTCTCATATAGGTTGAAGTGACCATGGTTAGATGCCCAAATTGATGTGAGAATGATGGCAAGGCCACCTGTTAAGGTAATGGTTTTCTGTACCAGTGATAGATCAGTTGTTTTTAGGTTTGGCTCACTTGATGGCAAAAGAGCCCAAATCAATAGCGCTAAACCTATTGCGGCAAAGAATGCCGTGGAGAACCAAAGTAGTGGAGATGCAGGTTGGTGCCAAAGTGGTCGGCTCGCCAAAATTGCAATCTCGGCACCGGTGTAAAGCGCAATGCTTAAGCCCGATACAGCCGTCACAGCAGCGAGTGCAATCATTAGCTTGGTTGAAACCTGCCATTGGCCTAGCGTAAGCCAAGACAAGCGTTTTAACAGTGGATTTTCACTCTCTTTAAGCTGTGCGATGTCGTCACGTAGGTAAACCCACGCGGTAGCAACAGCAAGGCCTGAAAATAGAGGCAGAAACAGAGAACCCACCCACATCCACGACCAAGGTGTGATGTGAGCATAAAAATGCCATGCGCGTCCCGGTTGGTGTAAGTCACCTGTTAGTGCGAGTGGTCCAACAATCCCGCCAATCGCCATGACAAGCACAAGCGCTGATCGGAATTGGTGACTGGTTGAGTCTTTGAATATCAGAGCAATCAAAAACAGAATAGCGGCCGCGTAAGCCGAACCAATGTAGAAAAAATATTGAACCGCCCACGGTAGCCAAGCCATTTCTTGAGCGGGAACTAACACCTCAGTGATATTCATGCTGTCTCTCCTTGTTTACCTTGTGTCGCGATTGCCAGTTCTTGTTTGCTAGAGGACAAGTTATCAATGGCGGCTGGATCATAAATCGCAGGCTGACCTTCGATATGGCTAACGAAACGCTCGTTCATGCCGATATAGAAAACATGTGGGTTGGTATTTTGCTCTGGCTTGAGCACCTTGATGTCGTCTTGGTTTTCATTAAGCAGGCGGTTGATCTCGCTGTTTGGGTCTTTGAGGTCACCAATAACGCGCGCACCACCAACACAGGTTTCGACACAAGCGGGCAGTAAGCCATCTTCAAGGCGGTGTGCACAGAAGGTACATTTGTCTGCGGTAAGGGTGTCGTTATTGATGAAGCGAGCGTCGTAAGGACAGGCTTGAACACAGTAAGCACAAGCTACGCAACGTTCGTTGTCGACCATTACAATGCCGTCTTCGCGTTGGAAGGTCGCTTGAACAGGACAAACCTTAATGCACGGAGCATCGTCGCAGTGGTTACACAGACGAGGCAACATGAATGACTTCACCTCTTGTTGAGTAGTCGAACCATCATCAAGGGAGACTTCATACTGTTTTACGGTGGTTCTGAACTGGCCAATTGGCGCTTGGTTTTCAACGCTACAGCCAACAGTACATGCCTGACAGCCAACGCATTTACGTAAATCAATCGCCATGGCGTAGCGTTTTCCTACTTCGCCTTTGCGGTCTGGTTGGTTGTTATTACGAATGGCTGTGCTTGCGACTGCGGTATTAATTCCAGTAATGGGGATGAGCGCAGCACCCGCGGAAACTTTACCGAATTGGCTGAGAAACCGTCTTTTCAATGAGTCCATATTGGTACCTATAAATGGGTATTCGTTCTGTTGGGCTCATTGTCAGTTTTTGACCGTTCATGGGATATTGTGGATTTCCACATACCCAGATCAAAGTTGATCTAGAACAAATGTGGTTTTGCCAATCTAGCTGTTATGCTTTGTTTTAGAGGCTTATTTAAGGCGATCTAAAGCATAAGTTGAGCGTTCAACATGTTGCTGACATAAAATGAATCGAGAATAAATTGAATAAACAGTCCGTTTGGAGAAATAGATTTTAGTGAGCGTTCGAAAACTAATGGCAATCGTTAGCCTTTGTTGGTTAAGCCTAACCTCAGGTGCGTGTTTCGCGGCTCGATCTGAACAAGCGACAGTAGCCCCAAGCCCAAGCCCAAGCCCAAGCCTCACTGAACCCGACCAGGTTATCGAAGTTGGCGTGTTAGCAACTCGAGGTAAGCTTTCGGCGCGGCAACGCTGGCAACCAACAATGGATTGGTTGTCTGAGCGAATCCCAGGTAAGCACTTTGTCCTCAAACCATTTAACTTGGAAGAGATGGCCGAAGCGGTGAAAGACGTCAACGTCGATTTTGTTGTCACCAACCCGGGGCAGGCGGTGCGATTAGGGCGTCAGTATGCGCTCTCTTGGATAGCAACCATGACCAGTCACAATTACGACGATCAAGGTGTGAGCAGCACGCGCAGTATCGGTTCCGCATTGGTGGTGAGAAGAATGTCACCTTATATCTCTTTTGAACAATTGAGCGGAAAGCCAATTGCTGCCGTGTCAGAAAATGCGTTTGGTGGTTACCTGACTATGCGTTATCAAATAATGCAAGAGGGGCTCAATCCCAACCACTTTTTCTCTAATACTCAGTTCTTAGGTTTTCCTATTGATGCCAGCTTATACCAGCTGCGAGAAGGGCACATTGAAGCGGCTGTGGTACCTGTGTGTTTAGTTGAGAGCATGATCAGCGAAGGTTTGCTAGTCGCTGGCCAATATCGAATTATCGGCAATCAAGCGCCTGAAGGATTCCGATGCCAAGTGTCTACGCCGTTGTACCCTAACTGGTCGTTTGCCAAAACAGAAAGAGCCTCTTCAGCACTGGCTAAACAAATGAGTCAGGTGCTGTTTTCAATGGCAAAGAGTAGTGCACCCGCCATTGCGGCAAATGCTTCGGGTTGGACGTCACCGACAAGCCTGCTCTCGATAGACAAGCTCTATCAACAACTCGACATGCACCCACTGCAACAGCCTTGGTGGAAAGAAGCGTTAATTTGGCTTAAGTACAATCAGCAATGGGCGTGGGCGTTCTTTATTCTTGTCGTATTACTGAATGCTTACCATTTTTGGTTGGAATATAAATTTAGCCGCAGTAAAAAACAGTTAGAAGCCACGTTGCACAAGTTAAAAAGTAAGAGTGAGCAGCTCGAGCATTCGCAACGGATCGCGGTAGTCGGTGAGTTGGGAAGCAGTTTGGCACACGAAATCAATCAGCCTCTGGCAGCGATTCGTAACTATAGCGAAGGTGGTTTACTGCGGGTTTCGAAGAACAAACCATTGACCGATATTGAACCTGTGTTCGAGAAAATTCAGTCTCAAGTGGATCGTGCTGATGCGATCATTCAACGCTTAAGAAACATGATTAAGAAACGCTCATCTGAGAAGTCTCAGACCGACATCGAGCAGCTACTCACAGACACCATTGAGTTGCTGCAATTTCGATTACAGAAGCACAATATCACTATTAAACGCTACGCGGTCGGACAGCCTATTACTTTGTATATTGATCCTGTGGGCATACAACAAGTAATTGTAAACCTGATCAATAATGCGACAGATGCGTGTAACATACAGCAGCAACGCGAACACAGCGCGATGTCTGATATTAATAACAAAAACGGCAAGCTTGCGACAATTAAAGTGATTACCGAGTATCAACCGGATAAAATGATGTTGTCGGTTATTGATAACGGAACGGGGTTAGATCTTGCCGAGCAACAAGTTACCCAAGCCTTTGTGAGCAGTAAAGAAAATGGCTTGGGATTAGGGCTTTCGATTTGCCAAGACGTGATTGAAGACCACAGTGGTAAAATGGCCATTGTGTCACTTGCTCCTCATGGCTGTCACGTTGAGGTAACGTTACCTTTTTCTCTTTCAAATGATTCATAAGGAATCTTGTTATGTCAGAACTTCATCAAACGTTGCCGGTTTATGTGGTTGATGACGATGAGTCGATGCGTGACTCATTGGTGTTCTTATTGAAAGAGCATGATTTTACAGTGTCAGCTTATGAAGATGGCCCGAACTTTCTAGATTCTGTCGACTTGAGTGCTCCGGGGTGTGTAATTTTGGATAGCAGAATGCCAGAGATGAGAGGGCAGCAAGTCCATGAGTTGATGGTGAAAGCGCAGAGTCCATTGTCGGTGATTTATCTGACGGGTCATGGTGATGTACCAATGGCGGTGGAAGCCTTGCAATCGGGCGCGGTGAACTTCTTCCAAAAGCCGGTGAAAGGTGGTGAATTGTCCGAGGCAATCAAGCAAGGATTAGAGGCTTCTGAAAAGCATCTTCATATGAATGTGTATCGCCAAGCTTATGCGTCGTTGACCGAGCGTGAAATCGACATTCTTAAGCAGATCATTGACGGCAAGCGTAACCAGAAAATCGCTGACGAGTTGTGTATCGCGATGAGAACGGTAGAAGTACACCGAGCGAGTTTAATGAAGAAATTTTCTGCAAAAACGGTTGCTGAGTTGGCATATATTTATGGGCAGTTAACTTAATCATATAGCCACCACGATACGAAATGACAGTGATAGGTGCCATATCGTGGTCGCTTTTAAGGTGACTTTTCTGGAAGGTTATCTTCATAAGCAAACTAATATTGAAGTAAGATCACACCATTTATGGAGTGCATACTGAGATGTATCAGGAATCTGTTTAACGCCATGTATTCCTGAGATACTAAGTTCATTTTAGGGTGAAACGTTTTAACTACTGCGCTTTTCCCTGTAATTTAGAAACATTCACTATGGTTGGGTACTCCTCTGGATTGGGTCTTGTATCAACCGAGTTAGGTTAAAAAACTTTATGAGTACAATGGGAATCGCAATTGGTGCGACGGCTCTTTCGTTAATACTTGTGGCCGTTTGGCTGATCTCTCTATCGCTAAGAAAACAGCGCTTGGAACAGGAACGTAAAGCACGTGCAGTCGCTTACCGAAAAGCGATTGAAAAAGCGCGTATACAAGAGCAAAAAGAGCGCCACTTCAAAGCTGAAACCGGGCATGTTCCGTCGATTCTGTATTTGGCGAAAGAGGCCGAACGTAACAATATCAAGGAAGCTCTGTATTGGTACGATAAAGCGGCGCATTTAGATAATGTCAACGGTATGTACGGTATTGTACGCCTTAGTATGAAGCGTAAAGAAGACCTAATTTTAAAAGAAAAAGCCAATTTTTGGCAACTTGCTATATCTGCATTAGACAATGATCTGGCTGCGAAATTTGAGATGGGTAAAGCGCTCGTCTTTGGCCGTGGAACGGATAAAAACATCCCCAAGGGCTACACTTGTATCGAAGAGTCAGCAGCTGGTGGCAATAGCGAAGCAATGCTGTTTATGGGGGACTGGTGTCTAGACAAAGAAAATCCGGACTATTCAGCCGAGAATGCAGTCGAGTGGTATCACAAAGCGGCGGACAAGAATAGTTTAGAAGGTAAGATTAAGCTTGGTTCGTGTTATTTGAATGGTATTGGCGTTGAATCCAATCATGGTGAGGCCATATATTGGTTTGAGACTGCGGCGGAAAAAAACAGTGCCGAAGCGATGTTTAGAGCCGGTGAGGCTTGGATCGATCATGGTGAAAACGGTAACGCTATTGCTTATATTTGGCTCTTCTTATCGGCTCATTTCGGATATTCCGATGCGAAACATTTGAGAGACAAAGTGGGTGGTGAGCTTGGTGTGGATGCAGTGGTGGGCTTACAAGCTCTGACTAAGCCAATAATGACTAAGTTAACTCAAGAAGCGATAACCAAGCACTCAATCATCAAAGCGCTCAATAAGCTCTACAAACGTAATATACCTATCCCAAAGAAAGTGAAAGAAGTGCTTGATGAAGAAGATACCGATTTAAGTGTCGATGGTAGTCATATAAAGACTAAAGAGCTTAGTGAATCAATTTCTAACGTTGATTACAGCCAACAGCAGATGAATACAGGTCAAGCATTAACAGATAAACAAGCTAACCAGAATAGCGACCCTCTGGACTTCAGTCAGCCAGTTGTTGAGTCTAACTGGAACAGAAATCAATAGTCGTGTTCAGTAGCTTTATACGGTGCTTCTGTGAAGCAGTTTTCTTTGGTTATCAGTTAACTGTAGTTCTCACCCTAATCAAGAAAACTAGGCAACAAAAAAGGGAAGCCGATGCTTCCCTTTTTATTTGTGTATGATTTGCTTTTAGAGCTTAGAGCTTAGAGCTTAGAGCTTAGAGCTTAGAGCTTAGAGCTTAAAGCTTATTGAGCTTTGTTTTGCTCAGCTTTACATACAGCAGCAGTGAACACTACGTCAGTTGAGCTGTTAAGCGCCGTTTCAGCAGAATCTTGAATCACACCGATAATGAAACCTACTGCAACAACCTGCATCGCTACATCGTTAGAAATACCGAATAGGCCACATGCTAGTGGGATAAGCAGTAGTGAACCGCCAGCAACACCAGAAGCGCCACATGCAGATACCGCAGCCACAAGGCTTAGTAGAATCGCAGTGAAGATATCAATTTCAATACCCATTGTGTGTACCGCTGCAAGCGTTAACACAGTGATGGTAATTGCAGCACCCGCCATGTTGATTGTTGCGCCTAGAGGGATAGATACAGAGTAAGTATCTTCGTCTAGGTTTAGCTTCTTACAAAGGTTCATGTTTACTGGGATGTTTGCAGCACTTGAACGAGTGAAGAATGCTGTTACGCCAGATTCACGAATACATTGCAGTACGAGTGGGTATGGGTTCTGTTTCGTTTTTACAAATACAAGCAGAGGGTTAACCACAAGTGCGATGATCAGCATTGAGCTTAGTAGAACCGCTAGTAGTTGACCGTAGCTTGCTAGAGCATCGAAGCCCGTTGTTGCGAATGTCGTTGAAACAAGACCGAAGATACCGAAGGGTGCAAGACGAATAATGAAGCGAACAATGTGTGAAACACTGTGGCTTAAATCTTCGAAAACCGCTTTAGTTGTTGCAGATGCGTGGTGCAGTGCAAGGCCAAGGCCGATTGCCCAAGCAAGAATACCGATGTAGTTCGCGTTCATTAGCGCACTAACTGGGTTATCTACAAGTTTGAATAGAAGCGTATGAAGAACTTCAGCAATACCTTGAGGAGGGTTGGCACCTTCAGCGCCCGCAACCAGTGTCAAAGTGGTTGGGAACATGAAGCTCAACACTACAGCTGTAAGTGCAGCAGAGAACGTACCAATCAGGTATAGCACAATGATTGGACGCATATGGGTATGCTGACCTTTCTTTTGGTTTGCGATAGAAGCTGCGACAAGAATGAAAACTAAAATGGGGGCAACTGCTTTCAAAGCACCAACAAACAGACTACCGAGTAGACCTGCATCTTGAGCTGCTGAAGGAGAAACCATGGCGAGAACGACACCGAAAACAATACCTGCAAGGATCTGTAGGACAAGGTTCCCACGAGCGATGCGGGCGAGTATGTTGCTATTTTGCATAAAATACCTGCAATTGTTAAATTATTATAGTGATGTATCTTTTTATAAAGCTGTACCAATTCCAACTATACACTAGTGGAATGGGCGCTAATATTAGCGAGATCTAAGAGGGTGTCTAGGAATAGTTTACTTTTAGGGTGATTGTTTGCGCTACGTGGTGTTTTTGGGTTGAAATGTTAAATAAATGTACATATGTTGAGTTATAAGCCTGCATGCTGATGTTTATCAAGCCCAATATTCTGTGAGTATAAGAATGTAAACAGCTTTTGATAAGATCATCGCTTGCAGCAATAGCCATATAGATAGCAAATTGAAATAAATAAGCCCTATGTGATGAACACAAAGGGCTTGTCCTCTCAATTATTTTTGATAGTTTGTAAGCCTTCTTCCAGGCTGCTCACCACTTTCAATCGCTTTGCGTAGTCGCACGCCGGTTCTGATTCATGGTTGCAATGAGAAAAACGATAGTACGTGGCTAAATTTTCCACATCGGTAAATGTTTCACGCACGCCTAGTGCGCAACCGACGAATATTCTGCATCCTGTGCTGAGCAATTAGTGATGATCGTGGTTCATCTTTTTCATGCCGCTCATTACTTTCTTAACCGGCGCATCGAAGGTCTGCGTTTCACCGTTGGCGAAGGTCAGTGTCATCTCGATTTGCTCACCTTCTTTTAGGCTGCTTGCTAGGTCGAACAACATGATGTGTAGGCTACCTGGTTTAAGTACTGCTTCACCGTTCGCAGGGATGATGATCTCTTGAACTTGGCGCATTTTCATAACATCGCCATCCATGATTACATCATGAAGTTCTACTTTACCTGCTGCCGGTGTTGTTGCAGAAACAATAGCGCGTTCTTTATCGCTGTGGTTCATCAGAGTCGTGAACACCGCGCTGTTCACTGCTGAAGGCGGGGTTGCACGAGCGTACGCATCATGAATCATAATATCGCTACTAGCCTGAGCAAAAGGGGTGAGCAATAAGCCTGCTAGAGCAAGTGCTTTTAACTTCATGTTGTTGTCCTTAATTTTTATGTTTTTGGTCTGGGACCTGACTTTTTGTTCGAACTTTATTAGTTAAGTTCTCTATTTTTTTACACGTTGTTCCTAGTCGTTGATGACTTGATACGCTAGCGTGTTAACGTGTTGATGGCCTCAACAATTGGCGCTGGCGTCAACGTGTGCGGTACTTTGGTTATCAAAGTACCGTCGGGCTTTAAAAAATAAAAATATGAGCTGTGGTCTAGGGTGTATTCCAACTCTGACCCTTCAAGTTTGGTCTTTCTGAAAATAACACCGTAGTTATGCGCAAGCGTCGTTGTCACATCTAATGGGCCACTTAATCCTTCCATCATTGGGTGGAAGTATTGTGCGTACTCATAAGAAGCTTCTGCAGCATCGCGCTCTGGGTCAAGAGAGACAAACATCGGGCGAATCTTCGCTTTTGCTCCATCTGACACTTGGTTAAGCGCTCCAGCTAACATCGCCAGAGAAGTAGGGCAGACATCTGGGCAACGTGTGAAACCAAAGTAGACGATACGAATTCTGTCATCGGTTTGGTCAAAGATTTCCGTTGGTTGGTTATCTTTACCGAAAAGAGTCGTTGCGGAAAACTCTTGCTTTGCTGCGTGTTGTTCTTGAGATTTATTTTGTCCGTCAAGATAGCTTTTGACACCAAAGCCAAGTACAAAAGCAACAACCAATGCTAACGACCAATTTCTACTCATCTTGTCATCCTTATTGCAGGGTTTACAGTCTCGACACCATCAGTGAGCTCACCGATCCATGTCATCTTATCTAAAGTACATACAGGTAAAATCACATCACCTTCATAAGTATTATTGCCAATGCTCTTTAGTTGAAAACGCGCTGAGCCCATTTCCATTTCTAAGCCGGTGAGTGACAACATTAGTGTCTCAGATGCGGCACCTTCCCAAACAACCTTTATTTTCGTGGGTAGAAGAGGTTGTGCGGTTTCACGGTCAAGCGACATTGAAATCGATTCTTGCTCACACGATGTTGTTGAAAGCATACAGTAGTCATCTAAATTGACTTCGGCCGTTGAATGTTCAATGACCGACTTGAGTTTTTGAAATACGGGTGGCCCATAAAAGCC
The DNA here is from genome assembly GCF_041439575.1 of Vibrio sp. 5S239. NCBI lineage: Bacteria > Pseudomonadati > Pseudomonadota > Gammaproteobacteria > Vibrionales > Vibrionaceae > Vibrio > Vibrio sp. 5S239. The sequence continues at coordinate 324,898 of NZ_JBGOOM010000001.1, forward strand.
TGCCACGAGAGCGATTCCAAGAGCAGCCACTTTTAATGCTGGGTGCATGTCGTGTTCTCATCTAATTCTATAAGAGCGGCGATGTTATCATACCCCTCAATACGTGCTTGTATCAAAAAGCAATTTTGTGCGTATGGTAGAACTAAAAAGCGAAGCCATTGGCTTCGCTTTTGTCTGCTTAATAGAGAGGTGAGCTTAGTATTTCTAAGTTCTATCCGTTCTGAACATGTTCCAGAAGTACGCTGAATGATTAGTCAACGTTACGCTCTGCAAATTTCTCTAGCCCTAGAACTAAGGCAATGGCTACAAGCATCATCACAATTGCCAACACCAGCTGAGAAGGTTGCGAGGTCACAGCTTCAAAATCGAACGGTGATAGGTTTTCTTGAATCAGAGGTACTTGCTCACCTTTCGAGTTGATGCGCCAGCTGATGGTTTCTTTCCACGGCCATATCTTAGGTAGCGTACCGATCATCAAACCGGTTAAGAATACCAATGTGAAATCGCGGAATGAGCGTAATAGCCAAGAGAGCACGTGTGAGAAAGTCAGTAGACCGATCACACAACCACCTAAAAATAGGGCAAGCACATCGATTTGAAACTCTTTAACGGCACCAAGAATCGGGCCATACATGCCAATCAGTAGCAGAATAAAGCTGCCTGAGATACCCGGCAAAATCATCGCACAGATCGCAATCGCACCCGCAATCAAGATGTTGATGCTGGTTGGTTCCATTTGTAGTGGTTTAAGAACCGTAATGCTATAAGCGAAGGCAACGCCAAGTAATAGAAAGACGAATCGAATCATATCGCGCTTTTCTACCTGCTTAAGAATATGGAATACCGACACCAAGATCAGCCCAAAGAAGAAAGACCATAGTGGAACAGGGTGCGTGACCAATAACCAAGAAATCAGTTTTGCGAATGTCGCAATACTCGTGAACACGCCTGCGAACAGTGAAATCAGGAAGAAACCATTGATGTGGTTAAACGCGGCTTTGAAGCCTTCGCGCTTCCATAAGCCAAGTACGCTTGGGTTAATTCTACGGATGCTTTCTAGCAGCGTATCGTAAATACCAGTGATGAATGCGATGGTTCCGCCTGAAACGCCAGGGACAACGTCGGCTGCGCCCATTGCCATGCCTTTAAAAAAAGTACTTAAATAGTTCATTGATTCATAGAGTTGAGAATGATTTTGTGCAGTATACAAACTTTAAGGTAAAAAAAGTATGAATATGCCTTTGGCGAGGTGTTTTAATTATCTTCTTAATTGCAACGCAATAAGTTGAAGTGAACATTTGCCTAATATTTAAAATACAAGCACTTAGTGATCTATCATTAGTGTTCTATGATGAAACTGATATCCTATCAATATTGCATTTTTATTGCACTATGCAAATGCACTTTGCAATTAGTATGTTGAATTAGAGGCTTTTATGAGATTTAGAGCTTATAAAACGCTGAATTAAAGTTGGCACGCTAACTGCATTAATAAATTTGACCCTTCTTAAGCCGAGGGTCACCTAGCCAACTGACGTTGTTAGTGAACTTTTGATTTGTTCACAAATATATAGAGCCAATCGCGATTATTGCGGTTGGCTATTTTTTTGTCTGTCGTTTGGCTATCTCTAGTTTTTGATCGGTAACCCCTCATTCTCCAAGCGAAAAAAAGCCAGCCACCATGGGTGACCAGCTTATGCTTTTTTCGAATCTCGAATCCGTTTTAGTATCCCATCAACTGCAACAAATTTTCTGCTGTGCTAATGGCTTCTTTACGGTTGGCAATGTTTAGCTTTTGGTAAAGGTTACGGATGTGAGTTTTGATAGTCGTGCCTGCAACATCAAGTTCTTGAGCGATCTGTTCATTACTGAACCCCGAGTAGATAAGACCAAGTACCTGCCATTCACGTTGTGTGAGTGGGCTGGTGCGTACCAGTTCAGGAATATTCGGGTGATTAACCAGATTCTCCACAAAGTCTTCGTCAAAGTGAACCGAACGGCTGCGTTGGGTAGTCGAGATATCTTTCATGATCTGTTGGGCTCGGTGACGTTCTAAATCACCTAAGCCAGGTTTGTTACTCAGCTTGTCCAAGATATGCCCGATAGTGCCACCATCGACTAGGAAGTTACCGACCATACCTGTTTGGTTGGTCATGTGTAGGGCTTCTTCTAGTAGCACACGAGCACTGTCTTCATCGTTGAGCTGTGTGCGTAACACGGCTTCGACGATCAAATTTCTGTTGGTGTCCGTAATCAAGTGTGAACGCTGGGCTTCGTTTTTCAAGAAGGTTAGCGCTTGTTCTGCTTCCTCATACTGCTCAAGGATGATGTGAGCACGCACGATGTTACGCCATTGAAGTTGACAAAAGTGGTTGCTTGCTGATTCAGGACGAACAGCAACGCTCAACCAGTCACGGATGGCGTCTTTATTGCCTTTTACTTGCCAGAACAAGATCAGAGACAGTGAGGCATTCGCCGTCCAATCTACGTGGTAAGTTGATTGGCGCAACAAGTGCTGAATCTGGTCAATAAACTTAGACGCTTTATCAATTTCTCCCCGACTCAATGAGATTCGAGCCAGCATTGAGTAGCTATGTAAGTGCTTACTTGGTGCGTGATGGCCAAGAATATCTAAGCCCTTATAACAACACTCTTCTGCTTCATCTAATCGATTCCAACACCAAAAAATCTGAGCTCTAACTCGCAGTAAAAATTCATGCAGTGGCACGTATTGCAGTTGGTGTTCTTCAATCAATTTAAATGCACTGTCTTGCAGCTCAAATGCAGCCTGAACATAACCTTGAGCAATTAATATTTCACTCTGTTGCAGAATTGCCCACAGCGCCTGATGGTAAACTTGATACTGACGTGCGAGTTTTTCTGTTTGCTGCATCATCGGTAGCGCACGGCTAAGGTTGCCCATAACATGGTTCACTTCACCAACAACAGAGGTCGCTACTATACGGCTACGGTATACCGTTGTATTTAGTTGACTTAATGAAAGTTCGGCTAATTCTAGCGCTTTTTCAGGTTCATTACTGTTGATGGCTACTTGCGCACGCAGGGAGTTGTACTGCCCTTGTTGTTGAGTATCAAGCTCAATATTTCGAGCTTGATATTGCGCTTCGGCTTCTTCCAGCAAGGTTCCTACTTGATCATATCGATGCTGACTTTGTGCCAGCCATGCGCGCAACATTGACAGTTTAGGTTCACTGTAAAGTTGGTCAGGTGTCAGTTGCTTGATCGCCATCTCTAATGAAGAGAGCTCACCTTGGTTGAACATCTGCCATCCGTGATCACTTAAGATCTGAACAATCAATTGTGGGTCGTCAGCACGCTGTGCATGTCGAAGAGCTTGATGAGGAGTTTTCTGTTTGATCCAAGCTTTAGCCGCACTTCGATGTAATTCAGCTTCTTGTTGCGGAATTCGTGCTTGGCGTTCGTGCGCGAGAAATTCACCAAATAGGTTATGGAAGCGGTACCAGTTTTTCTCACCTTCAAGAGGGTAGATGAACAGGCCAAATCGATTGAGTGACTCGATCATACCGAGCGCGTCTTCACGTTGAGTGAGTGCACATACTAGCTCGTCGTTGAAGTGATCAAGCACAGAGCACTGCATTAAGAATTGTCGAGTTTCTTTGTCTAACAAGTCGAACACTTCTTCCACCAAATAGTCCCAAAGATGAGCATGGTTAAAGTGTGAGAACGACTCCGCTGATTGCGCTAGAGTACGTTTTTGATGTTGGGCTTGCAGCGCTATAAGTTGCAAGGCAGAAGGCCAACCCTCTACATAAGTACAAATGCTGTCTGCTGTGATGTCATCAATGCCATCGGCTACGCGTTGGTTGAAAAAGCGCGTGGTCTCTTCAGTATCAAAAGCCAGTGAATCGTTACCTAGCTCTATCATTAAGTCACGTACGCGCAGGTTGGCGGTACCGAGTGGTGGTGTTCCTCGGCTGGTTACAACGAGCGTCAGGTTGTCGGGCATATGTTTTAGGAAAAAGCGCATTGCTTCATGAATGTCATCATTGTTAACCAAGTGGTAGTCGTCCAACACAAGGAAACATTCATGATGGAACTCAGACATTTCTGCGAAAACTTCACTTAATAACGAATGCAGCGATGAAAACTGTCTTTTCTCTGCCAGCTTTTGGGCATTAGGACAGATATTTTGAGTCGCTTTATTGAGTGATTGCAATAGATAGTTAATAAAGCGAAATGGATCGTTGTCACTATCATCAATGCTGTACCAACCCACATTAGGCTTATCTACTAGCCATTGCGCGGCCATTGTGGTTTTGCCATACCCTGCTGGGGAGCGAAATAGCACCAGCTTGTAACAATCTGCGTTCTGAAGCAGATCGAGAACCCTAGGTCGTAGAATCGCATTGTGTAAGCGGCCGGGACGGGTCAGTTTTGAAGGGATCCACATATCGAAGTTTTTCACCTATTTCGTGGCTTATGTTCTGGATTATCCCAATCTATTGTTGAGTGCTTGTCCAATGACATTAGCCTAATTACTTAAGTCTTCGTTTATGGTACGTGAAGCGAAACGATACCGACTATGATCCTCCACAGAAACCTTGCACTCCTGCATGTTTTTGATGTTCTACGCCCTTTATTTGTGATTTAAGTCACCTTAGGTGCGGTTTGTGAATGTGACTTCTCCTTCTCTTACACCGGTTTCTCTGTAAAAGAATGAGAGGCTAAAAAAAATTCGTGATCTGAATATCAGATTTAGCAATGACTTTTAGAGACGTAAATAAAAGTTACATCAATTGAAGTTAAGTTATCCGACGGGAGCTTGTGATCTTGGTCACTCCAAGATTTTGTTCTAACTCAGAACATGAGAGTCAGATCACTAACCAAATCTCGGTACGCCCCCTACGCCCTCTAATCTACTCCTAGTTAGTTGTAAGGCCGGGAGGATGTTTAGTTTATGGTGACCATGCACGATATGTCATAGATGAATTAGAACTATTAAAAGCGAGATTTCTGAAATGAAACCAACTCAGCAAAAAACTTTCGATAAAGTGTCGTTCCAAGAGAGCGTTAAGAAGCATTTGTCTGCGACCTACGCAACAACAATTGAAAACGCAGATAGCCGTGCATGGTACCTAGCAATGGGCCGCGCGTTAGCAGAATTGACAACCTTTGACCTGCTAGCTACTGAAAATGACGAAAAAATTAAGAACGCGAAGAGCGTTAACTACCTATCACTAGAGTTTTTGATTGGTCGTCTAACAGGTAACAACCTGATCAGCATGGGTCTATACGAACAGATCACTCATGCAATGGAAGAGCTAGGTCAAAACCTAACTGACCTTCTAGAAGAAGAACGCGACCCGTCATTAGGTAATGGTGGTCTTGGTCGACTAGCTGCTTGTTTCATGGATTCTTGTGCCGCTCAAGAATACCCAACAGTAGGCTACGGTCTTCACTATGAATACGGCCTATTCAAACAGTCTTTTCAAAACGGTCGCCAACAAGAATCACCAGACGCATGGCGTGGTGTTGAAGGTTACCCATGGGAAGTCGCTCGTCCAGAACTAGCACAACACATTGGTTTTTACGGTCATGTAGAAGTTGAATACATCGACGGTAAAGAAGTTCGTACTTGGGTTCCTGGTATGGAAGTAAAAGCAATGCCTTGGGATCTACCTATCGTAGGTTACGAGTCAAACACGGTTTACCCACTGCGTCTTTGGGAATGTCAGGCAATTGCACCATTCTCACTAGCAAGCTTCAACAACGGTGACTACTTTGAAGCGCAACACTCGCTAATCGATGCTGGTAACATCACTAAAGTACTTTACCCGAATGATAACCATGAGAAAGGTAAGACTCTGCGTCTAATGCAGCAGTACTTCCACTCAGCAGCGTCTGTTCGCGATATTCTACGTCGCCACGAAGCAGCTGGTTTCTCTCTAGAAGATCTGCCGAAGCAAGAAACGATTCAACTGAACGATACGCACCCAACGATCGCGATCCCTGAACTAATGCGCATTTTGATCGACGAGAAAGGTCTATCTTGGGATCAAGCATGGGAAATCAGTGCTCACACGTTCGCTTACACGAACCACACACTACTTCCAGAAGCGTTAGAGACTTGGTCTGAATCTTTGATCAATCGTCTTCTCCCTCGTCACATGGAAATCATCTTTGAAATCAACCACCGCTTCATGCAAGAAGTTCGCAAGATGTGGCCTGGTGACGGTGAGAAGCAAGCGAAGCTTTCTATCATCCAAGAAGGTTTCCACCGCATGGTTCGCATGGCAAACCTATGTGTAATTGGTTCTTACAAAGTAAACGGTGTAGCAGCACTTCATTCACAATTGGTTAAGAAAGACTTGTTCCCAGAGTTCAACGAAATCTTCCCAGGCAAACTGACTAACGTAACGAACGGCATCACGCCACGTCGTTGGCTGAAGTTCTGTAACCCAGGCCTATCTAAGCTAATTACTGGTAAGATCGGTACTGAATGGCCAGCAAAACTTGAGCAGCTAGAAGGCATCGCTAAGTTTGCAACAGATGCTAAATTCCAGAAAGAATTCATGGCGGTTAAGAAAGAAAACAAACAGCGTCTTGCTGATTGGGTTCAAGAGAACATGGGTATCGAGCTAGATACTAACGCTATCTTTGACGTTCAAATTAAACGTCTGCACGAATACAAGCGCCAGCACCTAGATTTACTACACATTCTATCTCTGTACCACCGTATTCTTAACGAACCTGGTTTCGAATGTGAGCCACGCGTATGTTTCTTTGCCGCGAAAGCAGCGCCGGGTTACCACCTAGCGAAAGAGATCATCTTCGCGGTTAACAAGATTGCAGAGAAGATCAACAACGATCCTCGTATCGGTAACAAGCTTAAAGTGGTATTCATCCCTGACTACCGTGTAAGCATGGCTGAAATCATCATCCCTGCAGCAGACGTTTCTCAGCAAATCTCACTGGCTGGTAAAGAAGCATCGGGTACGGGCAACATGAAGATGGCTCTAAACGGCGCGCTAACTATCGGTACGATGGATGGTGCAAACGTTGAGATTCGTGAAGAAGTGGGTGATGAAAACATCTACATCTTCGGCCTAGACGTTGACGGTGTTGTGGCATTGAAAGCTCAGGGTTACAACCCATACGATTACTACAATGCAGATCCACTACTGAAAGCATCTCTAGACTTATTGACTGGCGATGAGTTCACTCCGGGCCAGCCAGGTCTTCTATGTGCAACGTTTGACAGCCTGCTAGACGGTGGTGACCCTTACCTATGTCTTGCTGACTTCGCATCTTATGTGAAAGCGCACGAAGACATGAGCACGCAATATAAAGACCAAGCAGGTTGGGCTAAGAAAGCGATTCTTAACACAGCATTGGTTGGTAAGTTCACATCAGACCGCTCTATCCGCGACTACGTGAACAACATCTGGAAACTTGAAGCGGTTAACCGTTAATACTTCTAAAGTAGCCAAGGCAGTTTCTGCCTTGGCTCAATTAGCTTGTGGGCAAATAGATGGTTGAGGCATTTTTTGTTTATAAACTGGTCGCTTACAAACTGATTGTCACAAGCTAATTGATCAGTAACAAATTAAATAAACAACCCTACAAAAATTGAAAGCGTTAAGGCGTTTTCGGAGAGAGCGATGAAAGAACAAAACGTATTAAAACAAATCGCAGAAATGGCAAATATTGCCGATAGTTACGTTAGTGCGTGGGGCGATGAAGCACAAGTATCAGACGATACTATTACGTCTCTATTGGCTTCATTGGGCTACGATACAAGCAGCGATGATGCACTGCTTAAATCAGCAGAAAGAAAACACAAAAAAGATGTACTAGACCCAGTTCTTGTATTGCGTGACGGTGAGCCAGTAGAAGTGGCGCTGAATTTAGGTGTTAGTGCTCGTGAGAGCGAGTTCAACTGGCGTCTAGAAACCGAGCAAGGAGAGGTACTCGAAGGCTATCTTCAATCTCAAGTCGTTCGTGATGAGCGTGCAGAAGGTGGCCCTTTAGTGTTTGAATTGCCAAGTGATTTGGCATGGGGGTACCACAAGTTAATTGTAAGCCGTAAGCGCCGTAAGAAGCCTTATGAGATGACACTGATTATTACGCCAAAAGCGTGTTTCAAGCAGTCACCAATCGAGCAAGGCAAAAAGCTTTGGGGCCCAAGCGTTCAACTTTACACACTCAGAACTCAGCACAACTGGGGTATTGGTGATTTCGGTGACCTAAAACAGCTTGTTGCGGATATCGCTTCTCGCGGTGGTGATTTCGTTGGTCTAAACCCAATTCACTCATTGTTCCCTGCAAACCCTGAAGGTGCGAGCCCATATAGCCCGTCTTCTCGTCGCTGGTTGAACATCCTATACATTGATGTGAGTTCAGTACCTGAATTCGCACTAAGTGCAGAAGCACAACAGACTGTAGGCAGCGCAGAGTTCCAACAACGCCTACAAAAAGTGCGTGAAGCGCATTGGGTGAATTACACCGAGGTGTCTGAACTGAAGATGGGCATCTTGCCTCTGTTATTCGCAGAATTTAAGACTCGTCATCTAGATAAGAACAGTGACCGTGCTCAAGCCTTCCTAGCTTTTGTGGAAGAGGGCGGCGATAGCTTGATGCATCAGGCGGCGTTTGATGCTCTGCATGGGGCATTGCATGCTGAAGACTCTGGCATGTGGGGATGGCCGGTATTTCCTGAGAAGTACCGTACATTCGACAGCCCAGCGACACAGAAGTACATCAAAGATAACTTAGATCAGGTACATCTTTACATGTACCTGCAATGGTTAGCAGATTGTCAAATCAACGATGTTCAATCGCTTGCTGAAGAGAAAGGCATGGCCGTTGGCTTATACCGAGATCTTGCGGTAGGCGTTGCGGATTCAGGCAGCGAGACTTGGGCTGATCAAGGCAATCTAGTGATGGATGCAAGCATTGGTGCTCCACCAGATATTCTTGGTCCTTTAGGCCAAAACTGGGGATTACCACCACTGAACCCTGAAGTGCTTCAAGAGACAAGCTACGATGCATACATTAAGTTGCTTCGTGCAAACATGAAACACTGTGGTGCGCTGCGTATTGACCACGTGTTAGGTTTATTGCGTTTGTGGTGGATTCCAAAAGGTGAAAACGCAACGAAAGGTGCGTACATCTACTACCCAGTGCAAGATATGCTGTCGATTCTGGCGCTTGAATCCCACCGTTATCAATGTAGCGTTATCGGTGAAGATTTAGGTACAGTTCCAGATGAGATCGTCGACATCCTAGCAGATGCTGGTGTGCACTCTTACAAAGTATTTTTCTTTGAAACATCAGAAGAAGATGGTGGTTTCATTTCACCAAAACATTACGCATCACAATCAATGGCGGCACTGTGTACGCACGATATGCCAACACTACGTGGCTTCTGGCACTGTGATGACTTGAAGATGGGTCAAGATATTGGTCTATACCCAGATGCAGCACAGCTAGAAACTCTGTTCGATGACCGTCTAGAGTGCAAACAAGGGATCTTAGATTCGGTGGCATGGCATGGTTTTTTACCTGAAGGTGTTGGCCGTGATGCAAGCCTAGTCCCTATGGACTCGTACCTTGCTGAAGCACTTCAACTGCACGTTGCGGCTGGTGGTTCAACATTGCTAAGTGTTCAACTAGAAGACTGGTTAGAGATGGACAAGCCAGTCAACATTCCTGGCACTGTAGATGAGTACCCTAACTGGCGTCGTAAATTATCAATGAACTTGGACGAAATCTTTGCTCACGAAGGGGTAAATCGTATTGCTTCTAAGCTGACAGATGTTCGAGAGAAAGCAGCGAAGTAATGATATTGAGTGACTTGAATATACGTGGTTTTTTGCTTACGCCGTACGAAACTATAACCTCGGTCACTCAATGATCAATGCTCATCTGGTAGAATAAATAGTCGTTATATTGCCCGCACTAATAGCGGGCATTTTTGTATTATATTTTTTTGGATGTTTGGTTAGGGAGAAGCGTTTTGGAACTAAGTTCTATTTCAAAGCAAAAACAAATATATGCCCAACTATCACAGGCTTGCTTCACAGACCCATTTGCATTTTTAGGGCCATACTTACCTTCTAATCAAGGAGCATTACGTGTATGGATTCCTGGGGCAGATAAAGTCGAGTTGATTGTTGGAAAGGAACCTCGTATAGAGTTAGCGCGAGAGGGTGAAAGTGGTTTCATTCTTAAGCAGAAAAGAGACTTACGCTTTACTCACTATAAGCTTGCAGTTGATTGGGCTGGAGTCGAGCAGATCATCGATGATCCATACCAGTACCATGATCTGTACGCAAGTTATGAAGATCTTCATACACCGAAAGATATGTATCATCACATGGGGGCTCAGTTTATTACGCTAGAGCGTGATGGACAGACGATTTCAGGTACGCGTTTCTTGGTGTACGCTCCGCATGCTACAGCGGCAAGCTTGGTGGGAAACTTCAACGCTTGGGATGGTCGTCGTCACCCAATGCAACGTCTGGACTACGGTATGTGGGGCCTATTCATTCCTGAACTGGAAGAGGGCGCTCAATACAAATTTGAATTAAAAGGACCAAATGGCGAAGGCTTACCACACAAAGCTGACCCATGGGGTTTCTACTCCGAACAATACCCATCGTTCTCATCTGTGACTTATGATCACGCTCGTTACGAGTGGCAAGATACTCAATGGCAGAATCGCCCAGTCACGCAAAAGCGTAAAGAAGCGCTTTCATTCTATGAATTACATGCTGGTTCTTGGAAGCGGAACGCTGACGGTGAATTCTTAAATTACCGTGAGCTAGCTGCAGAGCTGATTCCATACCTAACGGATCTTGGTTACACGCACGTTGAATTGATGCCAGTTTCAGAGCACCCATTTTATGGCTCTTGGGGCTATCAGCCAGTAGGTCTATTTGCACCAACGAGCCGTTTTGGCTCACCAGATGACTTTAAATACTTCGTAGACCAATGTCACCAAGCAGGTCTTGGTGTGGTACTTGATTGGGTTCCAGCTCACTTCCCAAGTGATGATCATGGCTTAGCAAACTTCGATGGTACGCCGTTGTTCCATGACCCGGATCCTCGCCGCGGCTGGCACCAAGATTGGAACTCGTACATCTATGATTTAGGTCGTGAACATGTACGTCGCTTCTTAGTTTCTAATGCTCTCTACTGGTTCGAGCAATTCCACATTGATGGCATTCGTGTTGATGCCGTCGCTTCAATGCTCTACCTCGATTACTCGCGCAGTCATGACCAATGGATTCCAAATGTGGACGGTGGTAACGAAAACTACGACGCTATCGCAACGCTGAAGTGGATGAACGAAGAAGTTTACAAACACTTCCCAAATGCGATGACGATAGCTGAGGAATCAACAGCTTTCCCTGGTGTTTCAGCCCCAACTTTTATGGGCGGCTTAGGCTTTGGCTTTAAGTGGAATATGGGTTGGATGCACGATAGTTTGTCTTACATCCAAGAAGATCCAATCAACCGTAAATACCACCACAATACAATTACGTTCCCATTGGTTTACGCACATAGTGAGAACTACGTATTGCCTCTGTCTCACGATGAGGTGGTTTACGGTAAAGGCTCTATCCATAACAAGATGCCTGGTGATGAATGGCAGCAAACGGCTAACTTACGCGCTTACATGGGCTACATGTACGCACAGCCGGGTAAGAAATTGAATTTCATGGGGACTGAATTTGGCCAGACGGCGGAATGGAACCATGATGACCAGCTGCAATGGTTTTTGCTAGATTATGATCGCCATCAAGGTGTTCAGCGCTTGACCAAAGATTTGAACAACTTATACCGCTCTGAAGTCGCTATGCACGACCTTGATTTTGACCCGAAAGGATTTGAGTGGCGTCTTCAAGACTCTGCAGAAGCAAGTGTCTTAGCTCATGAACGTATTAGTGAGTCTGGTGAGCGTGTCTTGGTGGTATCTAACTTTACCCCTGTTCCTCATGAGCACTTCCGTTTAGGTGTTCCAGCACAAGGCAAGTACTCACTATTGTTGAATACGGACTCGACTGATTACGCTGGTAGTGGTTTTGAAGTGAAGCAGACTGCTGAAATTGAATCCGTAGAAAGCGAAGGCTTAGACACATCGATCGAGCTACGCCTACCACCGTTATCGACGATTTTCTACAAGCTCAATTAGCCTATAAGTGAAATTAACCAGCGGTTAAAATAAAGAATGGGAGCACTAGTCTCCCATTTTTACTGCTTAAAAACTCTTTCTTACGGTGCTCTAAGGTTCGTTAGTTGTAGAAGGGATCTACCTAAAACGATCTCAATGATTTGTTGAGTATCTTCACCAAAACTTTCCATCATTTTGTGACGAAATACGCCATTAACCTGTAGGTTAAGCTCTTCAGAAGCTGGGTTCTGTGAGGCATGGAAAAACATAAGCTTGATAGCGTTTTTGAATGGCTTGTCATTCAACGCTGCTTTCCAAGAGTCATAGAATGCAGACTTCGTAGAGAAATCTAAAGGTGCCATCATAATAGACAAAACATGTTCGTGTAGAACAGCTCTTATTGCACATGTTGAAGGAAAATATCCCTGTAAAGTTGTGAGGCTAACGCCCGTTTCTTGAGCAATCCTTGCATAGGTGAGCGCTTCGTGTCCTTCAGATAGAAACAGCTGTAATACAATATTGTTGTATTTCTTTTGGTTTTCTATTTTCTGTAGTTGAGTTATTCGAGCCATTACAAACCTATATTAGGTGTGACATTCTGTATAGAAATTACGGAAAATGGATGTTAACAAAATCTCGAACCATAGACCTTAAAAAAACAAAAAATCGCGTATAAAAAAATATAATTAATACATATTTTAGACTAATTTATTGTTTATTTAAAAAAGACCGCTTTATCAAACGGCCTTTAGGGAGGCATTAATATTTTATATTGTTGTACGAGCCTAGAAAGGGTACCAAAACAGTTGCTCTTCGAGCACTCGCTTTGCGATAGCGACTACCACTACTAATGTAATGACAGCGAGACAAATGAAGTCAACACGCTGCAAAGGTGCGTAGCTATACCAAGTTCGATCTTTGTGTCTGCCAAAGCCTCGTAACGTCATCGCATTTGAAATTTCGTCTGCGCGGTCCAAGCTAGAGAAAATAAGCGGGCCTAGAACCTTAGCCACATTTTTGATTCGAGTAATTAGGGGAGCCTTCTTTGAAAGCTCTACACCACGAGCCTGTTGAGCATGCATGATATTGATGAAGTCTTTTTTAACTTCTGGCAAGTAACGCAGTGTTAAGCTCACCGCGTAGGCGATCTTGTAGGGAACACCCATACGGTTGAGGCTAGCTGCAAACTCAGTCGGATGCGTTGTGAAGACAAAAATCAACGCTATCGGGAACATGCTCATGTATTTGAGCGTCACAGTGACTAAGTAAAACAGGGTCTCTTGGCTCAATGAGTAATTGCCAGGAAGCGTCAGTAATAGCGTTTCACTGCCGATAAGTTCAGTACCCTGCTGCGGCGCAAGCAGGTACATGAACAAAGCATTTAGGCTTAATACACTCGCCGTTCCTAATAACAAAGGCTTATACACGCGTACAGGCACATTGGTAAGCTTTAGTAGGTATAAACCAGTCACAATAAGCAGCGTAATCAATCTTAGGTCGAACGTAGTCAATACCACGGTTACCCAAGCTAAGAAGAGTGCAAATTTGGTGATGCCGTTAAGTGCATGAAGCGGTGATTTTGTATCAATGTAATTGATGCCGAATTTTACTTTTGATGCGTTCATTAAGCGCTTCTCTCGTAGTCGATGAAGTACTGCATGAACGCATTGGTGTCGTCGATTTTCATCATAGTCGCGAGTTCATAAATGCTGGTGGTACAAAGATTTGCACGTTCTAGAAGTGATGGTTGGCTAAACACTTCCGTCATCGCTGCATTCGCAATCAACTTGCTGTCTGCTATTACGATCGAACGTGTGGTGTACTCAAGAACGAGATGCATGTCGTGTGAGATGATCACAACAGTAATACCCAAATCACGGTTAAGCTTTTGGATGAATGCCAGCATGGATGTGTAGTTACGGTAGTCTTGACCTGCTGTCGGTTCATCCAAGATAAGAAGCTCAGGTTCCAGCACTAAAATAGAAGCGATGGTTACACGCTTTTTCTGGCCGTAGCTCAGTGCTTCGATTGGCCAGTGGCGGAACTTGCTCAGCCCACACAACTCAAGAACATGTTCTACTTTTTCTGTGATCAGCTCTTCTGCAATGTTGCGGTTACGAAGGCCAAATGCAACCTCGTCAAAAATCATATGATGCGAGATCATATGATTTGGGTTCTGCATCACGACACCGACTTTCTGGCTTCTTTCAAAGATAGAAAGTTCAGATAATTCTTCGCCGTTCAGATACGAAGAGCCAGAATCCGCGTCAATCACACCCATGATAATCTTGGTAATGGTCGATTTACCGGAGCCGTTTTTACCCAGTATTGAAACAAACTCACCCTTGCCAATCTTAAAGCTGACATCTTCGAGTGCGTTTTTATCACCGTCATAAGAGTAAGTTAGTCCATGAACTTCGAGTAAGGGAGTGTATTGCTTCTCTGCTATCGGGGCAGGGCACTTTGCAAACCAAGCTTGAACCGCAGGACGGAACCTTTTGTAATCCAAAGCTTTTAGGTTGGACAGCTTGTCTTCGCTTGTTAAAGGTGCTTTGGCTGCTTTAAGTGCTGATAGGTAAAGCGGCTCACGAATACCGTGTGTCTCAAGCAGTTCAGAAGCCAAGATTTCATCGGGTGTCATGTCGGCAACGATTTCGCCGCGTTCCATTAAGATCACACGATCAATATCGCGATGCAGAACATCCTCAAGGCGGTGTTCGATAATCACAATAGTCTTGTTGGTTTCTTTATGAAGTTGGTCGATGATCTCAATCGTTGCCTTGCCTGTTTTAGGGTCAAGGCTTGCTAAAGGCTCATCAAACAGTAAGATATCGACATCATCAACTAAGATACCCGCTAACGATACTCGTTGTTTTTGACCACCAGAAAGGTCATGTGGAGAACGATCAAGCATATCCGCCAAGTCGACCATTTTTGCTGTCGACTTAACCAACGGATACATATCTATATTCGACATCAGCTGGTTTTCCAATGCGAATGCGATGTCTTCGCCGATACTTAAACCCACAAATTGGCTGTCCGTATCTTGCAATACCGTGCCGATTTGCTCGGTATAGTCGTGCATTGAAAATTCAGAGATGTTCTTGCCGTTGATCTCTAAAGAACCGGTGACCTCACCTTTAATAGCATGAGGTATCAAACCATTCAGACACTGGCCTAGGGTAGATTTACCACTACCACTTGGTCCAATAATGACGATTTTCTCTCCTTTCTCTATCCTTAGATTGATATTTTTTAGCGTCGGTTTATCCAGCGACTCATATCTAAAAGAGAAGTTCGAAAATGCTATAGTCATTATCGCCTATGCCTCAGTCAGGTTACGGCTTTGTTTGTTACGCTTAGCGACTGATTTTAGGATCAGGAAGCCAACAACTGCGATCAGAACGGTATTACCCGCTGCGATGATAGACAGTTGAGTAAAGACTTTGGTAAACGGTTCTGCGTATAGAATGGTATCTAGGAATGCGGAACAGCCGTAGCCGACAACGTTACCTGCGAGAGCAAGCACGACAAATAGCGCGAAATCTTTCATTGGTAGTTCGCCTTTTTGAAGACGGTTTTTAGTCATAATAGGGAATAGACCAATAACCAACCCTACGATACCTGAACCTAATACCCACGTTAGCCATACGCCCCAACCTGCGAATAAGTCTGTTACCCAGTGACCGATAAAACCAACCAGGAAGCCAACAATCGGGCCGAACAAAACAGAAAACAGTGCTAGGACTGCCATTGCTGGTTTCAATGTCGTGTTAGCAAACACTGGGACACCAAACATAGGTAGACCACCAATGCCGTACAGTGCCGCGCCAATGGCGATAACGACGACTGTTTTCGCTGAAAAGTTCATAGATAACCTCGAATACTGAAAGATAAAGCATGATAAAGAACGAATATTCGCCATTATTAATATGCGTCTCAATGAGAACGTTTTTTAGGCAAATATGAAAAATAAGGCGCGCATTATACAGTAGAATCCTTCCATAAGGGAAGGTAAGTGTCTAGATGTCTAAAATTCCGTCTGAACGCCCAAATATCATAAAAAATGCGTGATTTTACGGTTAATTGAGCAATAAAAAAGCCAGAACAGGTCCGGCTTTTTTACTTATATTAACAATATGTTAGGTCCACTTGAGGGCTAAGTGCCGTTAATTTAGTGACCTAGAGAGCTGTGACTTAGTGATCTAGGTATAAATAATTCTGCCAGCTCTTCATGCGAATAAGGACTTTACGCATGATAGACACGTGAGTGAAGCTGTCTGAATAAACAGCAACCTCAACCGCGGTACCCATAGGCAAGTGGTATTCCGACAGATCGTCCGTTATGGATAACTTAACAAATACACGGCCGTTAGTGCGTAGGGCATCAGTACCTAATAGTGCGCCTCTGGCTTGGAATTGACTTTCTCCAATTGCTGGAATTACTTCGTCAATACGTCCTTTAAAGACTTTCCCTGGTAGCGCTCTGAATAAAAATTCAGCTTCGTAGCCAGGCTTTAGACGTTGTAATGAATTTTGTCTGAATGCTGCGGTATAGAATTTATCTTCGGTATGAACAAAAGTCATAACTGGAGCGAGAGGCAGCGGGACTGACATTACGCCAGGGCGGAGAGCTAATTGAGTCACGTAACCATCGGTTGGTGCTCTAACTACGGTTTGCTCAAGGTCGAACTTAGCTTTGCGCAATTCAGCTAACAAGCTTAAAACGGCTGTGTTCTCGCCACCTATTTCAGAATCTAAGGCTATTTTTGTTTGTTCTAGGCTAGCGTTGGCCACTTTTACCGCAGCTTCCGATGCCTTGTACGCTTGCCTGCGAGTGTCGAGTTGTTGCTCGGTAAAGGCCCCGCTGTCATAACCACGCTTATAACGAGAGAATTCACGCTGGGCTTTATCTCTCTCTGCTATCGCTTTGATTCTTGCGGCCTCTGCTTCGGCTACTTCTGATTCCATCCCAAGAGCACCTTGGCTTGCTTCTTTTACTTTAGCCTCTAATCTTGCGACTTCAGCTTCGAATGGAACAGGATCGATTTTGAAAAGTATATCCCCTTGTTTAAGAGGCTTGTTTGCCTTTACAGGCACTTCGATAACTTTGCCCCTAACGCCTGAAACGACTGGCGTTGTTGAGTAAACTTGGTTACCAATTTGCGTGAAAGGGTGGTTGTAGTTCATCAGCAGGATCAAAGTACCAATGATGATAACACCACCAAGAACAGCCGTTGGTACAGTCCACTTGTTTAGCGGGATCTTAAATACTTTGAATATGGTGATACAAAGTGCCGCATAGGTCATTATCAGCAGTAAATCCATTATTTAGCCTCCTGATCTTGAACGTTATTTGTCTCTTTCTCTAGACTGCTTTGCTTAGTACTCGCTTGCTTGAGTTGTACGATTTCTTCCTGAAGGGTACTCACTTGATCGATGAGAATATCGACGCGATGATGAATGTCGTGCTGTTCTTCTTCAAGCTTAGCGAAGCCCCAACCACGATCTTTGCGCCATAGCGTGGCCCAAATCCAGAGAAACGGCCATATTGCATGTAAGGTGAATAGGCTAACCCAACCAGAGACGTGAATAGCATCTTGATGAGGGTGGTTACGTTCTTTTGCTATTTCATAAGGAATATCGTGAATAACGATGATGCCGTAAAAGATTACTAATGCTACGAATACAAGTAAACCTAGTGCAAAGTAGTCTAAAAACATAACAGATCCTTCCAATGATAGATATTAGTTATAAATATATTACGCTATGATCCAAGTAATTGTTATAGAAATGATTTACCAAGTTGAAAATAAATGTGTTTGCTTTTAACACGAGTACTACCCTTGTGAAATCTTATTGAATCCTATTCACGTTAAGTTAGGAAGCTACTGTTATCTTGGTTGGAGTTGTCAGAACGAAATTTTGTCGTAAGCCTATTCACTCATAATTGCTCACAACCAGAAATTGAGGTGATGAAGATTACTATTTTTAGTGAAATGCATAATTACTGAGGATAAACACGGATGTATATAGGGGAATTAGCGGCCATAGGTGCTGCGATTGTATGGGCCTGCGCGACATGGATTTATGGGCAATTCGGACATCGCTTTTCAGCTATGCAACTTAACATTGTTAAGGGTATTGTGGCTTCAGGCATGATGCTGCTTGTGATGCCTTTTATCCCAATGCCTGAATTTGAACTCAGTGCCAACCATTTTTGGATATTGGCTATTTCGGGTGTTATTGGCATCGCTATTGGAGATAGTGCTTATTTTGCGGCATTGAAAAGAATCGGTGCCAATAAGACCTTGTTACTTGAGTCTTTAGCTCCCCCTCTTTCTGGCGTACTGGCATTAATGTTCCTTGGCGCTGTATTGACGTTACAAAGCTGGTTTGCTGTCGTAATAACGACGGTAGCGGTGACGTTTGTCGTCTTTCAACCGTCTGGGCTAGCGAGCGGAGACTCTCTTTATAATGACAAAGTACAATGGAAAGGTATTGGATTTGGGCTTGTGGCGAGTGTGTGTCAGGCTTCGGGCGTGGTCATTTCTCATTACGCTCTTGTGGCGGGCGATCTTCCACCATTGCTAGGGGCATTGATTCGCCTGACCGTTGGTGTACTTGCTGTGATGTTTATTATTCCTTTTGTTGAGAGTAAGCCTTACTCATCTATAAAAAGAGATTTATGGGAAATGACGAAGCTCGACAAACTTTGGCTATCAGGGGCGATATTTGTTGGAACGTTTTTGGCGTTGTGGCTTCAACAAGTTGCGTTGAAAAATGCTAACCCTGCTATCGCACAAACGTTGATAGCGACTAGCCCAGTCTTTATTTTGGTGATTTATGCCTTACAAGGGGAAAGAGTCTCAAAACAGAGTGTTATTGGGACAATTGCTGCTTTAGGTGGAATCTCTCTTTTTTTCTATCAATAGTTCTTTTTCTATCAATGGGTGTATTTTTCTATAAGTAGCGGCATGCCGGTCCATTGTGACCTTAGAGGGAGTGAAGGTACAGACCGTTATTTACATAGTAAAAATACTACTCTGTACATACTTGATTTCGGCCATTAGCTTTGGCTCGGTACAGAGCTTTGTCTGCTCGGTAGAAGGTGCGCTGAGTATTTTCTCCCTCGCGATGCATAGTGATACCAATACTGACGGTTAAGCCTCGCTCTCCCAATATCTCATGCCAGCCGAATTGGAAAATGCGTTCTCGATAATTTTCAGAGTGCATTTCTGCTTTTTCAAGATTGGTGTTCTCAATAATGACCAAAAACTCTTCACCACCAAACCTGACGCATGACGCGCCTTTAAACTTAAAGTAAGAGTGTAATTCTTGAGAAACACTGACAATCGCTTTATCACCGACTAAATGGCTAAGCTCGTCGTTAATCGATTTGAAGTGATCAATATCGACAACCATCAACGCGAAAGGTGTTTCGTGCAACAGCATATCTTTAAGCTTTACATCTAACCATCGTCTGTTATGTAGGCCTGTTAGTGGATCGGTGAATACATCTTGTTGTAGTTGAGCAACTGCATTTTTATGTTGTTCAGTGGTTTCTTTCAACTCACGATTTTCTTGCTCAGACAGAATTAGCTTTAGTTGTAGCTCAAAACGCGAAAGACGGCGCAGTTGGCTCGATCCGAGTTCGCTGATCGGGATCTGTTTCATGAGATCCGTTTCAATCCGGTAGCCCTTTTTCTCATAGTTCAGTGCTTCTTGAAAGCGACCTTGATTCATACACACATCGCTCAAGGAGTCGTAGAAACGCTTTGCAAGAACGGGGGATGAGTATTCATTCACACGTTTGCTTGTATTCGAAAGAATCATGCTGGCGTATTCTTGTTTGCCATTCGCGCTGAAGCAATGCGCGAGTTCTAGACGCGTCATGATAGAAAGCCAACTCGCTTGGGTGTTGTTAGCAGAATAGTGAACTTTAGATAGGCAGCGTAGTGCATCGTGATATTTTTTCTTGGCGCGGAGCACTTTTGCTTGATAAAGCAGTATCTGAGCCGTGAGTAGCTTGTCACTTACCAAAATACTCAGTTCTTCACATTCGTTCAGTAAATCATTGGCCGCTGTAATACGGTTGAGCAACAAGAGGCTAGCCACCATATGCAGTTTGAATTTGAGTCGCAGTGAACGACTACTTATCGCATGGTCAATGCTATTTATTTTTTGGTAATAACGTAAAGCTCGGTTGTGATCACCATAGGCATCACACAGGTTGCCCATACCTAAAATGGCCATCACGTACTCATCGATGTAGCCGTATTCAACAGCGATGGACGAAGAACTTACGAATTCATTCAGTGCAGAGGTGTAATTACCTATTTCAACTAAGCGATCACTTAGGCTAGTCTTGACCGTAAGAATGTCTTCTATATCAGTGGGTAAATGCAGTAAGTCGAGAGCAAGTTTCAATTCTTCTATACTGGTTTGATTTTGTTGCAACTCAGCTCGATATTCAGAGCTGATAATATAACAGTGTGCTTGTTCTGTTTTTGTTGTTGAAACGTGCTGACGAATATGATTCCAGAATATGATCGCCTCTTCACCAGAAACTGATGATGGGTCTAAACCAGCATCCGTGATCTTGCTTAATAGGATTTCCATCATAATCTTACCTTTGCATCGTCTTCTTCAAGTTGTTCAAGAGTAAACGGGAACGTCAATATGTCGTTGAGACTAACGGTAGGCTTCGAACCTTTTAGCCCTTTTCTGTGCCATGGGTATATATCAAGCATGGTGGTAAGGGTTTGAAAAGTTTCCTCTGCGGCCTCTCCTTTTTCGGAAAGCATAAGAGCAACACGTTCTGAACTTAACCTTGAAATGAAATCGTTTTGGTTACATAAAGTGTGAGCAATTTCGGTGCAGACATCTAAGTAATCGGTATCGATGTGCTGAAACATAATAATGCTGTGGTTTGAACGTTTGAGCTCTGTTTTAAAGAGAACCAGTTGCTCCCACCAAAAGGTTTCAGAAACGACATGAGAAAGGTGTTTTTCGGGGTCATACTCATGTTGGCCACGAATACGATTAATCAGCTTTCGAGCTCTCTGCTCTAATTGACGCTTTGAACTGCGTGCTTTATCTAAACCGACTCGGGTTGTTTGCTCTCGAAGCATATCGATAGAATACTGGCGATACTTTTTAAAAGCGATTAACGCCACTTTAAACTCTTGGTTTTCTTCTGCAACTAGAGACTGTTGGTAACAAATTTGACTAAGTAACTCACCGTTATCGAATTCGTTCGCAGATTGTTCGGCGAGCCTGAGTAGTTCTGCCGCTTGCTCTGGCCTTTTTCTTAGGAGCTCTAATCGAGCTCGGCTGATGTAGGAGTGTGCCTTCATCCATACTAGATTGTGTTTTACTGCCAAATTATGTGCTTTGGCTGTCGCGCGTTCTGCGTCATCTATACGTTCAAGGCCAAGTAGTGCTAGACCTCTGAAATCCCATACCTCTGCATGCCAAGTATTGTCTTTATGATCTTTTAATGCTTCTTCTGCACCGTCGAGTACCGACAGCATTTCAACATAGTTGTTGAGCAGATAGTAATCCCAAGCGAGCAGTATCCTGGCTTTGCCCTCTAACCAACCAATACGTCTGTTGTTAGCGACTTTCACGGCGAGCTGGTGGGTAGAGCGTGCTAGTTTATACTCGTGGGTAATTCGCCAAATGTTACCTAGGCCAATGAGACATTCAATTTGTATCTCCACTTCATCAACTAGCGCTGATTGTTCTAATGCATTGATCCAGAATTGTTGGGCGGAGTAGTACTTGGCTTGCCCCCAAAATTGGAGAGCGTGTAAATGGAGTATTTCAGGGAGAAAAAGATCAGTATCTAATCGGCTTTGTCGTTTGAGGGCTTCTTTGATGTACTTTAAACCTTTTTGGTAGTCCATTAGGTTCCAGGAGCATCTGGCCATTAACATCAGTGACTGGATCGCGCCCTCTTCAAACAGAACTTGCTCTGACCTAACGAGGCATTGCTGTGCAATCTCTAAGATCACCAATGGTTCAGAGTCGACGCGAGTTTTGAGTTGTTCTAGTTCTGTTTCAAGAAGGTACTGATTTTTGTCCAAGGCTTAGATCCATAATTATCGAGCATATTGATAGCACAACCATTATAAGAGTGTGATTTAGGATAAACACTAATTATCTTTCTTAGAGCATTAAAGGAACATCTATCTTTTACAATTATGGGGGATACATCATGTTGCTACTTTTAAATCAACGAGTTCCCGAATAAATCGCTACATGTTCTATTTCTATGAAAGCAGTTGCTTTAGGGTCAATGGTTGCTCCGCGACACCTAAACGTTGCGCTGCAGTAAGCCCTTGCTTATCTTGGTAGCACAGATTGTGCCAAGCTCTAAATATGTCGAGTAATGGAAGAATTCCTCCAGGACGAAGTTTACGTCTAGGTTCATTAATGAAGCTATCAAATAAGACTTGAAAACGCTGTTGATAGAACTTAGTTTGCTGTATTGAGGCGATGTTAAACCACTGTTTTGGCTCGGGATTACTACCAGTTAGGTAGCAAATTCCTTTTTGATTATAACCTTGATTTGCGATAGCCCAACGATCACGCCACCAACTCATATGAACAATGTCGATTTTTTCAAAACTTTGACCATCTTGCCAACCCGAATCTTCCTCTACATACATAAGGTCAATATTTTGACTCTGGATGCGCGGCAAACATACGCTTAGGGCGGCAGACCTTAGTAATGGGTCTTGTGGCATATAGATAGCGACATGTTTATTCTCATCACACATATCAAGTACATGTAGAAAGTGAGCATAGGAGGTGTAGGGTGGTCGAACTAATGCCCCTTTCGAAGGGTAGCTAAACGTGGTGAGGTTGCCCATAGGATCTTCAACGTTTCCTCTGGCAAGAATTACTTGGTATTGCTGTTCAATGCGCTCTTTCAGTTTGTCTGAGGACTGAGGTATTTCTAGGTTAGCTTCTGAAGAGTGTTCTTTGGATACAAAGCGCGCAACATCATCATAAGGGTTATGATCAATATTCCCTGACGGTTCTTCATTTTGAGAGTAATTAACGTGTTGGCAAAGGATATAGCCGGAATGGGCCTCGCCAGTCGCGATCCAAACGACGCCATTATTACTTTGTGGCTGCAAGCGCTGATAATGGGAAGCGAATTGATAGTCTTGAGCATGGTTAACCCATCGTGCATCTATCATCGCTAACTTGCGACGACAACGGCTCGCGATATGGTCAACATGATCGTAGAAAGTCTTGGGGTTGATATCAAGCTTTCTACAGATTTCACGTACGGAATAGCCCATGAACAATAAGCCCATAAGGTTTTCTTGAAACTGAAGTTTTTTATTGGATCCAGACCACTTGTCAACGAAGGTGGATTGACAGTCTTTGCATCGATATCTTTGCTTGTCGCCACTATAGCCAAAGGCATGATAAAGGTGCTTGTGGGTATGGACCGATAAGCCGAAATTATCGCAATCATCATTGCGACAAGCAGGAAGGCCATCGCTGTGAAGTTGTCGTAGGCGATGAAGTTCGCTTAACACTTCACGATTGTTAAGTAAGGGGGGGAAAGCTCCACACTCACGACAAACCATCGCTGGACGCTTAGGATTCGCATGTTGCAAAACATATCGTTTTGCATCGCTCAAGCCAAAGTTGTCACACGCCAATGTTTTACAAAAGTTGAGTTGTAATCCATCCGCATCTTTTGGCAGCTTGTCGTTGGACACAATCGCCCCCTCGGGGTTATTTAGGCAGCCAAGCGAACTTGGCTGCGTGGTATTGCGTTTCAAACTATCTATTAGCAAAAATACAGTTAGTGTTAGAAATGCATCTATTGTCTAATGATTAGATGTTGATTGCAGTCTCTAAAGCGACTTTCATCATGTCGTTGAACGACTTTTGACGCTCTTCTGAGCTTAGTTTCTCACCACGAATTATATGATCAGAAACTGTCAGAATAGTCAGTGCTTTAGCACCTAGATCCGCAGCAACACCGTAAATACCAGCCGCTTCCATATCAACACCAAGAATGCCTAGTTTTTCCATTTTTTCGAAAAGGTCAGCTTCTGGTGTGTAGAAAAGGTCTGCAGAAAATACGTTACCTACTTTTACTGGAACTTCCTGCGCTCGTGCTTGATTTACCGCTTCTTCTAGAAGATCGAAATCAGCGATAGCTGCGAAGTCGTGGTTGTTGAAACGAATTCGGTTAACTTTTGAATCGGTAGATGCACCCATGCCAATAACAACGTCCATTAGTTTAACGTCGTCACGTACTGCGCCACAGCTACCAACACGAATAACATTTTTGACGCCGTACTCAGCAATAAGCTCGTGTACGTAGATGCAACATGATGGAATACCCATACCGTGACCCATTACAGAAACTTTTTTACCTTTGTAAGTGCCTGTGTAACCAAACATGTTACGAACGTCACAAACTTGCTTCACATCATCAAGGAATGTTTCAGCAATGTATTTTGCGCGAAGCGGATCGCCCGGCATAAGTACTGTTTCTGCGAAATCACCAGCTTGCGCGTTAATATGAGGTGTAGCCATGGTCGTTCTCCAAAGTTTAAACGGTAATGATAGGAACTAGATTGAGTAAATTACCGATTCTGTTGAATTGAATTCATTTTGTTGAGGCAATATTAGCGAGTTAAAACGAGGCTCCATGAGATGTTTGTCACAAAATGGTTCTGCACTTACAGTTTTATTATTATAGATAACTAAATATGTTGAAATCGTAAAGGCAATCGATTTTGTGTGGTTAAATCGCTTGGAATCAAAAGAAGAACACGCATATTAAGAGCAAGATGGATATGCATTTACGTCAACTAATCATTGTAGAGACGTTTTATCAGCGATAATCTAAACTTTGATAAAAGACAAACCAAGGAATTGTATGTCCTATTGCGCTAACTCGACGCTTTTGATCTCTATGAAAACACAACTACGTAAGATCGCGCTGTTTGCCGTGAAAACGACTTTGCTTGTAGGAGTGACGACGGCTTCATCGTGGGTGTCAGCGGCGACTTTTGAGTTACCTTCTGCTGAAAGTCGCATAGTAGGCAGAATACAGCAACATGAAGTCGTTGAGGGTGAAACGTTAGCGATTATTGCCAAGCAGTACGATATTGGCTTTCTTTCGTTGATGGCAGCAAACAAAGGTGTGGACCCTTTTCTCCCAAAGGTAGGTTATGTATTAAGTATTCCTAGCCGTTTTATTTTACCGGACACTCCAAGGGAAGGGATTGTCATTAACCTTGCAGAGCTAAGGTTGTATTATTTTGAGCCTACTAGAAATCTGGTCCATGTTTTCCCTGTCGGAATCGGGCGGGTGGGGCGTGATACTCCAGAAATGATTACCAAGATAAGCCAGAAAAGACCAAACCCGACTTGGACCCCTCCTAACTCAATTCGTAAAGAGTATCTAGAGAAGGGAATTGAGTTACCACGAGTGGTTCCCGCAGGGCCGGAAAATCCGCTTGGTGAATATGCATTGAGACTTGCATATGGTATCGGGGATTATTTGATACACGGCACGAACAAAGATTTTGGAATAGGCTTGCGAGTCAGTTCTGGGTGTATCCGTATGGAACCTAAAGATATTGAGTGGCTCTTTGAGCAGGTTAGCCGTGGTGAGCAAGTCACAATAATTGATGAGCCGATTAAAGTATCACTCGAACCAGACAGAAGTGTGTTCGTTGAAGCACACGAACCATTGACGAGAAGTGACGGTTCTAAGAAATCTCTACAAATCCCGGTCGAATTGAAATGGTGGCTTGAAGATGCAGAGCTGCCTAACTCAAAAGCGAAAGCTGTTATCTTTGCTCAAAACGGTGTGCCTGTTGAGATAGCACCACCTGTGATTGAGTTTTAATTCGATGGCTCCTGTGGAAAGCGATACGGCTTTTCTCTCTCCTTGACCTTCATTTTTCTTATTTCAAATAAAAGCACCACTTCCGTCAAGAGGTGGTGCTATCTAATTACTGCTTTTTATTTCTACGACTTATTTGATTTAAAGCGCAATAGCGCTTGTATCTCAATTACTTCGTGTAAGACTCTGCAATGTTGTCGATACGGTCGTTAGCACGATCCGCTTCTTCTTTTGCTGCCATAGCGGCTGCAGATGCTTCTTGAGCCTTCATTTCAGCGGCAGCCTTGTCACTCTTAAGCGCTTCAACTTCGTTGCTTAGTTCAGCAACTTGGTTAGTCAATTGATCCATTTCTGACATTGCAGCCTCTTCTGGCTCAGAAGAACAACCAGCTAGAATGAAAACTGAGGCTGCAGCTGCGATTAATGTCTTATTCATAAGAACTCCTTGCTTATTTATCATCAAAAGATGCGCTATACATTTTTTATCATATAGTCGCTTCATTAATGATTGTAGCGACTAATTTTTTAAGCGCAAAATCAATAACTAAAGAAATTGTTAAATTTTTGAGGTAATTAGCTAGCTATCACAGTCTGTTTCATTTTTGAGATGGCGGTATTGGAATCAATTTTTGTCTCATTTAGTAGAGCTATCCCTTTGTTAGCAATGTATACAATGCTCTAGTGAACTTATAGATAACGGGATAAATTTACTGTGATCTCTATCCTTAGAAAGTACTTTCGCGGTATCATGTCACGTTAAAATAATTTTATTCAATACCATCATGACTGGAGAGTCCTTTGCACTTTAAAGATTTAGGCTTAGATAATCGCTTACTGAAGAACTTAAAACATTATGACTTTAAGAAAGCGACAGAGATCCAATCGAAAGCGATCCCTGTTGTTATTGCCGGTAAGGATCTATTGGCTTCATCAAAAACGGGATCCGGCAAAACATTGGCGTTTGTGTTGCCGATGATACACAAAGCATTAAAAACCAAAGCGTTTTCTGCTCGTGATCCTCGTGGTGTAATTTTGGCTCCTACTCGTGAATTAGCGAAGCAAGTCTACGGCGAATTACGTAGCATGCTTGGTGGCTTGTCTTATGAAGCGGCACTGATCTTAGGTGGTGAAAACTTCAACGACCAAGTTAAAGCATTGCGTAAATACCCTCGCTTTATCGTGGCGACTCCAGGCCGTCTTGCTGATCACCTAGAACATCGCTCATTGTTCCTCGATGGTGTTGAAACGCTAATCCTTGATGAAGCTGACCGTATGCTGGATTTAGGTTTCGCACCTGAATTGCGTCGCATTGCGAATGCAGCTAAGCACCGTCGTCGTCAAACGTTGATGTTCTCTGCGACGCTTGATCACGCGGAAGTGAATGGCATTGCAAATGAAATGCTAGACGCACCTAAGCGAATCTCTGTAGGTGTTTCTAACGAGCAGCACCTTGATATTACTCAGAAGTTTTACCTGTGTGATCACCTCGACCACAAAGAAGCTATTTTAGATCGTGTATTAGAAGAAGCTGAGTACCGTCAAGTGATGATCTTTACAGCAACTCGTGCAGATACTGATCGTCTAACAGAAAAATTGAACGAGAAGAAGCTTAAAGCGGTGGCCCTGAGTGGTAATCTAAACCAAACGCAACGAAATGCCATCATGAGCCAGTTCGAGCGTGCGGTTTATAAGATCTTAGTAACAACAGACGTTGCTTCACGTGGTATTGATATTCCAAATGTAAGCCACGTTATCAACTTTGATATGCCTAAGCACACGGAAGAGTATGTTCACCGTGTTGGCCGTACTGGTCGTGCTGGCAATAAAGGTGACGCGATTTCTTTGGTTGGCCCAAAAGATTGGGATAGCTTTAAGCGTGTTGAACTATATTTGCAACAAGACCTGACTTTCTCTGTGCTAGAAGGCCTAAAAGGCAAATTCAAAGGCATTAAACCACGTAAACCTGCTTTTGCTAAAGGTGCTCCAGCGAAGAAGAAAGCGAACACTCAAGCTAAGAAAACACCTAAGAAACCGGTTAAGCGCGATAAGAGCTTCCACCAGAATGTGGCTGTGGGCGATACTGTCTTTATCCCTAAGAAGAAAGTCGCACCAAAATTGGACGACGAGTAACCAATCAGTGTGAGCTAAACTGACGTAAATAAAAACCGCCGATAATGGCGGTTTTTTGTATCTGAAGCTTATTTGTATCGACTTTCGCTATTGAAGGCACCCCCAATTGAAAAAGTGAACTAAAACAGTAGAACCTTTCATTTACGTCTGACGGTCATTTCAATGATTAGAAATCGAACGTCGAGAATGAATACGCCAAGATATGATCTGCGATGTATTTGTGCGTTGCTGTCGTTGGGTGTGTAACTCCCCAAAATACATAACTGTCAGAACCATATGTAGCACAATCGTTTGTTAGGTTATGGCTTTGCAAATAGTCGGTTGATGAGCTTCTGCGAATATCCAGGCAAGCGTCACTCGCGTTTCGAAATCCATGCTGCTCTGGGTTATCAGTAATACTTGCGAAGAGTGCATTTGCGTCAAACAGTACCACGTTTTTTCCCATGCTTTGGTAATACTCGGCTTGGGTTTTGATAAATTTATTGAACTCCAAAATCTTGCCACGAACTTTGATAATTTCTTGCTCTGTCGAGTATTTGAATTGCGGAGCCTCTGTGGCATCTGGCAATGTGAACAGCAAGATATTGTTTGCACCAGACTCTGTTAAGCGGATCAAAGCGCTGCTGAAATCGGCTTTGACATCAGCGACTTCTCGGTTGTAATTCATGAAATCATTGAGGCCAAACTCTAGAGTAAACAGTGAATTCTCCGGACGATAGTTTTTCGCTAATTTCATATAGGTTAAGTACGACGTTACCTGGTCATAAACGCCAGTCAGCGCAACGTATTGATTAGTCCCGGCCGCTCCACCGACAGCCCAATTATACAACGGGACATCTTTGGCTTTTGCTAAATACTCAGTCCAGACGAGCCCGTTTGAAAAATGGCCTAAAAACCATGAGTTAGCATTGGGGAAAATCCATTGAGAGCCATTAAATAGGTTCCCTGTATCTGAAAGGCTATCACCAAAAGTGACAATGCGATTAATGGCATTGGATTGAACAGCGTTATCGTTGGTCCAGATGGAGTGGTTGTAAGAGAAGCGATTGTCTGCCGCAAAGTAGGTGATATCTGCGACATCATGTTGGATGTCGAGAGTTTGTTCACAACGCTCTTTGATTTCGGATTGAGGTACATCGCTGTAGAACATGTTTTTGAAGGAAACAGAAGACCACCAATATCCGTTAATCGTGTAATCATCGCCATTTTCTTTTTTTGCCCATTGCCAATCTGTACCTGGAGAGTCGTGCGATGCATCGGTTCGGTACCAACATCGAACATACGAATAGGTTTCTGAACCCTGTGTGCTGAGAACCTGCGCGGATGTGATGGATTGCGGTATTGGCACCGAATCTTCAGTTGCATAAGCACCAAAAGGTATAGTTAACGCGAGTATTAAAGCGGTATTTTTCATCACTGGATCTCTTGTTGTATTTAGGTAAGCCAAACAAAGACGTTGTTGCTTGTTTATAATTGAACATCTGTGTAACTGGTACGACCTATACCTAAAATCAATAACTTACGTCAATGCATTCGGGCTTGTTTCGATTCATAACTGGCATAAACATCAAATTTTCAACGAGTTTTCAGTTGTGCAATTACCAAGGTAAGAGACGCAATGTGCCAATTTGTCTTTTGTCTTACGAGTAACAATTATCGATGTTAATTGCAGCTGTTTAATTTAAGTTAGAAGTCACAAATATCGATCCCTTATTTTTTATTTTACAAAATCATAACCTACGGTTCTTTTACTCATCAGAGGTCTAATCTGTTTAAGGAAAGAACGTTGAAAAAGATATTCATTTGGGCAATTACCTACCTATTTTGCTTTAGTGCCTATGCTGGTACGAGTGCTTCGGCATTGGAAGCAAGCGGTTACACTGAAACGAAATATCCTATTGTGTTAGTACATGGGTTATTTGGTTTTGATACCTTGGCTGGTGTTGATTACTTTTATGGCATACCAGAATCTCTAGCAAAAGATGGCGCGAGGGTATACGTCGCTCAGGTATCGGCGACCAACAGCTCTGAAGTTCGAGGAGAGCAGTTACTTGCTCAAGTTGAAACGCTTATAGCAGCGACGGGGGCGAGTAAGGTTAATTTGATAGGGCATAGTCATGGAGGACCGACAGCCCGTTATGTGGCATCAGTTCGCCCTGATCTCGTTTCGTCTGTTACGAGTATCGGTGGTGTCCATAAAGGCTCAAAAGTGGCCGACCTAGTACGTGGAACTGTCGCAGAAGGTTCACCAACAGAAGATATTGCCGTTAAGCTAGCTGGTGGGTTAACGACACTTATTAACTTGTTGTCTGGTGGTTCAGACCTAGACCAAGACGGGCTTGCTTCCCTAGAAGCCCTAACGACAGAGGGCTCATTGGCGTTTAATCAGTTTTACCCTGAGGGGGTTCCTACCTCTGAATGTGGTGATGGTGAGTGGCAGGCGAGTAATGGCGTTTATTACTATTCGTGGACAGGGTCATCCACTTTTACCAACCTTCTTGATCCTACCGACGGAGCGATGACAATCCTTGGCTTAGCCTTCAATGAACCGAATGACGGACTAGTGGGAGCATGCAGCGCGCATTTAGGCAAAGTGATAGGGGATGACTACAAAATGAATCACCTCGATGAGATCAATGGAATGCTGGGTATTCATCACCTCTTTGAAACCGATCCGGTGACTTTATATCGTCAACATGCTAATCGATTGAAGTTAAGTGGCCTGTAGTTCGCAGTGTCATTGATCAAGATAACAAGGAAACCATGATGACAAAGACCGCCATTTTTTCGATAACTACGATAGCCCTGATGAGTATAGCGGCGGTCTTTTTATATGTAGAAAAAGACGATTTGAAATCAAATAATAATAGGGGAAAAGAGGTCTCTCCATTGAAAATAGCTTCGCAGCAAGATACCGATATTGATACAGCTTCAATCAAAGACATGATGGAATATTTCGTATCAGGTAATACACAGTTAACCCTTGAAGATATTCGGACTAACGTCGAGAAACACTATGCGCAATCACAAGTTGCAGTTGTTGATGAAGCACTATTTTCAAAATATATAGCGTATAAGTCGGCACTGGCTTCACTGGATGTGGGGGTTAACATTGTCTCAATTTCCGTTGAGGATTTACGTCTGCTTAATCAAGCGCTACTCGACCTTCAAGATCAGTTCTTTACTGAGGGTGAGATAAGTATTCTGTTTACGCATGATAATCGAATGAGGGAGATCGCTCTTGAAAAGTTGTTACTTAAACAAGAGGGTTTACAAGGGGAGGAATACCAGCAGCGGCTTGAGTTATATATGTTAGATCAGCCTGATTATGTGCAGTCGAGTTTTACAAACCAGAGATTACTGCAACAGCTATCAAATTCCGAGGCCATGGATCAGCAGGACAAATATTTGCTGAGAAATGAACTCGTGGGTGAAAAGGCTGCTCTGCGGCTTGAAGCACTTGATAAGCAAAGAGCGGACTTTGAAGGAACCTTAGAAATATATCTTACAGAACGAAATGAGATTTTGGATGATTCAGCACTCTCGGCACTTGAACAACAAGAGAGGGTTACTCAACTCAGGAATACACATTTTCTGCCACAGGAGTTTAGAAGAGTAAAAGCGATTGAAAGAATCAGAGCAGCAGAGCTTAGCCAGTAAAATTTTCCCAGAATCAAATAGTCACTATTTTTCCTAAATGTTAGCTAATTAATTGATTATAAAAGGAGTAACCTCCCAACCACGTAGACTCATTACCCCTCCAATATTTCAGTTCATTGCAAGCCCAACCGATCGTTAATTGACACACTCCCTGTGATTTACGTCACATAATCATGTAAATGATAATTGATCTCATTATCGTTTGAGTGCAGTATACGCGAAATTTATTAAATTAGCGTGTGGATTTGTTGTATTTATGAAAGCGTTTGTGTTGTTAGTTTTTGTTCTCGCACTCTCGGGAACGGTTAGCGCTTCTGATGAGTTCTCTTGGCTTAAGGATGATTCACGTAGCGCTAGCAAAGTCCTCGATTATCTCTATAAGCAAAATGATAGGACTCATCTGTATCAAAAAAAAATTCGATCTCTGAGTGAATCTCTACAACAAGATTGGCAAGACAAGCGTCCGGTACGTGCCGATAAACCATGGCAGGAAATCAGTGGGTATGAGTATGCGATCCTAAACCGGAATGGTAAAAGAACCTTACTGTCTCGATTAGTTGGGAGTGAAGATTCAACCGAGTTGCTTAACATTGATGCTCGAGCTGCTGATCTCGACTATTACCAGCTCGGTGCTTGGGCATTAGACCCAACCAGAACAAAGCTTGCAATAGCAGAGGATGTAAGCGGTGCAGAACAGTACCGAGTGAGTGTTGTCGATCTTGAAACTCATCAAGTGACACCCATTGCTCAAAATGCAGACAGCTCACTGGCGTGGTCGAAAGGCGGTCAGTTTCTGTATTTGATTGAACTTGATAAGCAAACGTCTAGACCTTATGCGTTAACAAAATACTCCTTAAACAAGTCAAAGCCAATTCGCCTAATTGAAGAGGCAAATTCCGCATGGTTGCTTTCGTATTACCTTTCCAGTGATAAGCAATTTGCTGTGGTTCAGGCAAACAGTGAAAACTCCAGCGAGCAACGCTTACTAAATCTTGATAACGGTGAGGTCTCTGAACCAATTTTACCACGCAAAGCAGGAGTGGAATACTACGTTGATGTTGCGGGTTCTATGTTGTTTGCCAACAGCAATCACGAGCGCAATGATTTTGCTTTTTACTCTGCACCACTTACTCAGGCTACACATATCAACTTTTGGCGAACGGTTTTTGAACCAACGGACGAATCTAGAATCAGTAACTTTTACTTGTTTGAGTCTGGTACCGTGATTATTAGTCAAAGTGGAGCAATTCAGTCTCTACACTTTTTCGATACGGATAACCGCCATCGAGCAAGTCAGCTTTTAGCAAAGCCGGGTCAAGTTGCTTGGGTAAGCCAAGTGGGTGACTATCAAAGTAATAAATTGCACATTCGTAGTATGTCGCTGATTCAGCCAGCAAAGTGGGAACGGTTGAACACTGACACTCTAAAACGAGAAGTCTTCTCTCAGGATCGTTATCCGGAATACCAAAAATCTAAGTATCACACAGAGCAAGCTATGGTGAATTCTGATGGGGTAATGATCCCGGTCACTTTGGCTTATCGTAAAGATAAACTTACCGATACCACGCCAGTGTTTTTATACGGATACGGGGCTTATGGCATGACGATGAAGCCCTACTTTATGCCTCAAATCATTAGCCTACTTGATGAAGGTGTAATTTATGCGATTGCACATGTTCGAGGTGGTGGCTTCTATGGTGACGCTTGGTATCAAGCTGGGAAAGGAATAAACAAAAAGAATGCCATTTCGGATTTCGTTGCCACTGCGCGAGATTTGAAAATGTATCACCAAGGTCAGCGAGCTATTTACGCGATGGGGGGAAGTGCTGGAGGCACTCTGGTTGCTGCTGCATTAAATGAGGCTCCTGACTTGTTTGATGGTGCGGTCCTGAAAGTGCCATTTGTTGATGTTGTGAATAGCATGTCTGACTCGTCGTTACCTTTAACTGCTCAGCAGTACGGTGAATGGGGAAATCCACACATTGCTGACGAATTGAAAGTGATGCAGCAATACGATCCTTATTTAAACCTTCGTGAAAAAAACTACCCACCGATATTGATTCAAGTTGGCCTTAACGACCGCCGCGTTCCCTATTGGGAAGGGGCTAAATATTACGCAAGATTAAGCGAGCTAACGACTGGAAGCGGGCCTTATCTATTGTCGACAAACTTTACTCAAGGGCATTCGACAGACAGGCGACAGTCCCAATCGCAACAAGCGTTTGAGTACGCATTTCTTTTATCACTTACCCTGAAAGACATTAAAGCGGAGCAGTAAATGAAGCTTTCCCCCCTATCAGTGGCAGTACTGAGTGTACTT
The DNA here is from genome assembly GCF_041439575.1 of Vibrio sp. 5S239. Taxonomy (NCBI): domain Bacteria; kingdom Pseudomonadati; phylum Pseudomonadota; class Gammaproteobacteria; order Vibrionales; family Vibrionaceae; genus Vibrio; species Vibrio sp. 5S239. The sequence goes on from NZ_JBGOOM010000001.1 coordinate 359,065, forward strand.
GCTGCCAACCTCGTGCACGCTGAATCTGAGGTTTATCACTTTGAAGAAGTGATTGTAACAGCCAATAAAATAGAGCAACCATTATCTGAAGTCGCGGGCTCAGTTGCCGTGATTACTGGTGAAGATCTAGAAAGAAAAGGCGCAACGGAGCTTTATGACGCAATAAAGAGCGAGCCTGGAGTCAGTGTTTCTGGGGGAGCTGGTCGACCTCAAAACATTACGATCCGTGGGATGACAGGCAACCGGATTTTGATTGTGAAAGACGGAATAAAGTCTGCTGATGGCTTTGGCGCCAACGACATCAATGACAAGGTAGGGCGTAACTCGTTTGATATGTCTAACTTGGAAAGTATTGAGGTTATAAAAGGGGCGAGTTCATCCGTATATGGTTCAGGCGCTATTGGTGGCGTGGTGGTTGTTAGGACAAAAAAACCGGGAGATTACCTCGGAGATAAAGATTTCTACAGCGACGTATCTGCAACCTATACCGGTATCAGTAATAAATACAAAGGCGCGACAAACCTTGCCTTCCGTTCGGGGAAATTCGAAAGCTTGGTCAATCTTTCTTATTGGGAAGGTGAAGAAACCCGTAATTTTGATGAAGACCGATATAACCGAAGTATCGATGGCGTCGGTGGTGGCTATACCCTGAATTACTGGTCAAGTGATGCCTTGATGCTCAAAGGCAATGTTGAGTACTACAAAGATAATCTAAGTCGAAAAGAAGGATCCTCTAAGATCCAAAAAGACGGAAAATGGGACACTGAAGATTTTGACCAACAGTCTTATACCGAGACGTTTTCTGCGTATGCGGGGTTTGAGTACCTACCTGCCAATACTTGGTTTGAAGAATTAGATGCCAAGATCTATTGGCGTGATATGACTAATGAAGATACCACCAATCGTTTGATGTCTCGAACCAACAACAACGTTTCTGAGTTACGTAGAACGATTGATTTTCGTGGTTTTACGGATCAACTTCTGGGTGCAAACGCTGATTTTATTAGCGCATTTCAACATCACGACATGAGTCATACGCTGTCTTATGGTTTGAATATGGAGTCTAACCTTCATGAGCGCCCTAGCCAATCTTCTGTTTTAGACTGGAATGGAGTGTCACTTAACGCGGATGTGCCTTTTGCTCCAGCTCGTTCGTACAATTTTGCTACTTTTATCCGTGATGCGATTGAGATCGATGATTGGACTGTGACAGCAGGTGCCCGTTTTGATTTACACCAGTTGAAGCCTGAATCACAGAACTCGATTAATGGCTATGAAGTGAAGGAGCAAAATTCGAGTGAGTTTTCTCCTAGCTTATCGGTTGGCTATCAGCTAACGGAATCATTAAATACCTACCTTTCGTACGACCACGGGTTTAGAGCTCCAGGCTATGACAAAATTTATGGTTATCAGAACCATGATTTTGTCCCAATTACCCCATTTGTCATTGTGCCAAATATGGATTTAGAGGCCGAAACCAGTGATTCATTTGAATTAGGCAGTAAGTTTGACAATGGACAGACGCAATTATACGCCGCCGTTTTTTATCAGAAGTTCGATAATTTTATCGACGTGAAGCAGGTTACATTTGTCCCAGACTCAAATACGGGTAACTACTACAAGCAATACCAAAATGTAAATGGAGTCGAGACATATGGCATTGAGGCTTCTATCGCGCACCGCTTAAGCGAGTTTTGGAGTGTGGGGACCAAAGCCGGCTATGTTGATGGGGAAGATGAGGATGGCGAAAAAGTTCGCACACTAACGCCTTGGGAAGGCAATGCCAGCGTTACTTATGATGACAACGCATTATCAGCGTATGCACAAGTTAATTGGGCGCAAGCGATGAGCAGCGTGCCTCAATGTGAAAATGATTTAGGTATCGTTACTGACTGTGCGACTACTTCTGGTTGGGCGAGTGTTGACCTTGGCGTAAGTTACTCTTGGAACTCTGGCTTGGATATCAGCGCCAATGTGATGAACTTATTCGACAAAGAATATATTCGTTACCAAGACGTTGCGGGTATTGCGAACAGCAATAAAACCTACTCCACAGAACCTGGTCGTTACTTCACCGTCAACGCCAAGTATGCGTTTTAAGGAGGATATATGAAAAAGAGTCCTCTTTACTTAGCACTATTATTAGCATCAGTAACCAGCTCTGCTGCTGAGTGGGATTACCCGAGTGGCAATACGGTAGTGACAACGCAACAGGAAGCTAAAGCCTATTTAGAACAAGCTTACCCAGAGGTGGGTACTTTTAGGTTTCGCTATGAAACCCTGTCTAAATTAGGGCATCACTATAACTTTGATGTGCTAATTGAAGGTGAATATCAACCGCAACAGTCCGTTGTTTTATCAACTGACACAGATGAACAGGTCTCACGAGTTTTCAGAAGTTTAGAAAATACCGTGTTACTGAATGGAAAGCCAACAACGGCTGCTGAGCTGGAAGTTCCTCGTTTATTAGAAGCAGAGCGAGCGCCGAGCTTAAGCAGTGGACAAGTTGTGTCGACTCACGTGAATGTGTTCAGCCCTGATTTGAGAACCATGGACAGAGCGGCACCACCAGAAACTTTATTAACCGATGTCAGACAATACCCGAGTCTTCCACATTATGTACAAACTGATGTGGAGGTATTGAACCACAACGATGGTATCTACCTTACCAATGCTCGTGTATCTCAGGTTGATGCAACAGCCTTGTATTCACTTGACCCAGACTCAGGTGCGACAACGAACCGTGACTCTTCAAATTTTCTCGCAGCTGAAGGTCTCACAAAGTTTGCCGATCTGAACGAGCTGCAAAATGTGGATTGGCAAGATACTCGATTCTCGCAATTAATGGTTTTTGCTCATCTTGACCAGTCTTTACGCTATATCAGTAGTTTAGGTTTTGATGTGTTTGATTCACCTCTTGAGTTTGATGGCAGAGGCTTATCAGCTGACAATTCAACCTATTATTACGGTCCTAAAGCGGTCTTGTTTGGTATCGGCGGTGGCTCTCCAGATGCATTAGACGGTGATGTGATTCTGCATGAGCTGGGGCATGGGATTCACTATCACATCGTGAAAGATTGGGCATATGGGCATACAGGTGCCATCGGTGAAGGGTTTGGAGACTACTGGGCGGGGAGTTTTAGCTTTCGTACTCAGTATGAAAATGCCCAGACTCGAGGACAAGAGTTTGAGATAGATACTGTCTTTAACTGGGATGGTTACTTTGGCGTAAGGAATACCACTCGTAGCCTATGGAACCAAAGAGCACGTTACTTTAGACAAGCGGAATATCGCCCTCATGAAAGTGTTGCTGGTGAACTAGGTGATGAGCTTTGGTCAACGCCTTTATTCCAGGCTCTGAAAGCCTCGGTTGAGCAGTATGGTGAGAGCGCTTTTAAAGAGTTTGATTCAATCATACTCGAGTCTATGTACGGGTTAGGTCGTGGATTGAAAATGCACGACCTAGCTGAGAGCACACTGTTTGTGGCTCAAAAGCTGTATCCGAATCGAGATTATGCAGAAATATTGAAGCAAAAGTTCGATGTGCATGGATTGATCATTGAGCCATTTAAAGTAGAGGTTCCTGATCGTTATGTTAATCCAAAGAAGCCGTTGACGATGGAATTGTACCCGACGTTAAGACAGGCTCAAGTGGATGGCCAAATCAATATTTCAGAATTAGTGAAGTCGTTCGTTAGCGAGCCTGTTGATCAATTGTCGATAGAGGCGACACTTCCAACAGGCGAGATGTGTGGTTCTTCAGTCATCATGAATACGAGTGTTGACTATCGATACAGCGACGAACTGAAATTACAAAACTGGCAACATGATTTGTCACTTGTTTATGGCTTACCTGTATTCGAATCCGATATTAAAGAAGTAAACAGCTACCTTCCCGATAGCCGGTTTAGCTCAACCAATCAGCCGATCGTTGGCTTTAAAACATTCAATTTCATTCTAAATGGAATGGGTCAGATCGCAGACGAGAATTTCGGTCTGTATTTAGATATCGACCACCCTCGGTTGAGCGATTTAGTGGTGACCCTTATTTCCCCGAAGGGAACACGAGTTGATTTACTTAACCATAAATCGACGCGATTTTCTGGCTTTGATGGTTATTTCACACTTAAGCATGACTCGGTTCTTGATTCGTTTAAGGGGGAGCCTATTAACGGGTCTTGGCGTTTAGAGATCGCCGATTATGTGAATGGTGAAACTGGGAACCTAAAGCGTTGGGGACTCGGCACTATTTCGAAATACGAATGCGGCGAAACGACGGTTCCACCTCAAGAACCAACAGTTACCAGTGGCTCTTCTGGTGGTTCAGCTTCACCCATATTGATTCTATTCATGTCCTTGCTCTCGTTCGGCAGGTCATTTGGTACGCGTTACTTGTCTTTAATGGCAAGGCTCTTTAAAAACAAAACAAGAAGATAACTCTATGAAACCTCAATTGACAATTTTGGCCATCTCTTTGGCTCTTGCTGGCTGCGGTGGTTCAGGCGGTTCCGATACCTCTGCATCAGCAGCACCAACCTATACAGTGTCAGGTACAGTGACAGCACAGAATATAGATTTACAAAGTAAGGTCTGCGCAGACTTAAATCAAAACTACATGTGTGATAGTGGGGAACCAAGTTCGACGGCAAACACGAGTGGCGAATTTAGTATCACCAGCACTAAGAAATCGATTTTATCGGTTCCTTTATTAGCTCAAGTGGATTCGGGTATAGCAGCCAATAGCTCAGGTGGTTCTGCATCGTCTTACGCTTACATTGCCGCTCCCGGTCTTCAAAAAAATACGGGGAATCAGATTAATGGTATCAGTTCACTATTGGCGGGTTATGTTGCTGACGGATTGACGGTAGCTGAAGCTAACAAAAAATTAAAAGCGCAGTTGGCGAAAAGTGGCATCACTATATCTGGCGATATTCAAGACGATTTATCTGCGTCTGAACTCGCGAGTCTGGAACAAAATATCGTATCAACAATTAAGGCGTTTAAGCACTCTAATCGTGCGTTCATGTTGGCTCAATTGAGTGCGAAATTTGATAAGAGTGCGTCCGATTATGTGGGGGGAATCCTAGATACTGACCAAATTACGGCTTTTGCAAATTTCCTCGAAGGAGAGCTAAAAGCTGCGACAGCATTGAATGATACGGGTGTTTTACGCTATTTCTCAGATATCGATGACACACAAAATGTCGTTGAACCACAGAGTTCATTCCCAGGTCAAGATGCAGAATACGGCTTTGATAAAACAGAGCTGAATGCCAATACCGGTAATGGTTTCCAGTTCGCAAAGTTAGATTCAAGTGGTCAGGTGCTTGCTGATGATGCGACCCAGTGGTCTTGTGTTCTGGATCAACGCAGTGGTTTGGTGTGGGAATCTAAAACGGACGATGAAAATTCACTGCAATACAAAGACCGTCTATTAGCACTTGAATTACCTGGGTTAGTAACACCTTATGATCAGGATGTTGCCCTAGCCACGTGTCACACAAAAGGCGATCACGTTTGTACTACCCAAGACTATGTTGAATATATTAATTCCATTAATTTGTGTGGTAAGTCAGACTGGCGTTTGCCAAAGTTCCATGAGTTCTACAACCTTCTCGATTTTGGCGAAACCGAAAAAAATAAAGATGGTGAAGTTTACGGTTTAACTTACAAGTACTTCCCACATCAGACTCTTGGTATTGAAAATACGACTTATACTGGCTCGGTATGGACTCAATCCATTACTTATAACCTATATACGAACACTGCCGTTGAAGGTGGCTTCTATTATAACGAAATTGGTACCCAGGGAGCCGATAGAGGAAACGTTGGTCCTGTTGAAATCTATTCAGGTGATGTTGATTCTTCAGCCAATAATGACTCGTACCAATTCCCTGCTCGTCTAGTTTCACTACAAGGTAAATAGCGATGAAAAACTTACTAACTATAACTTTACTTGGTCTATTTTCTGCGGGTGTAATGGCACAAGAGTGCAGTTTAGATATGGAGAAATCTGCGGCTAGTTCGCGTTACATCGCGAATGATAACGGTACGTTTAGCGATGAATCGACGGGGTTGACTTGGATGCGTTGTCAACTGGGAAAAACCTGGGATGCAAAGTCTTTATCCTGTGAAGGAACTGCCGAAACGTATCACTGGCAGAGTGCTCTCGTGATGGTCGAATCTATTAATGATAAGAGCGGTCATCATGCTTTGCATCAGTTTGCTGGGCAGAAAGAGTGGCGTATGCCAAATATTAAAGAGTTGGTATCTTTAAAAGAAGTGGCTTGCCATTCTCCTGCAATGAGTACCAAAGTGTTTGGTGATACGTTCAATTTTGAAACAGGTAACCTAGCCGCTTATTTATGGAGTTCGACTCCTGCGGGTGATGGACAAAACATAGTGACGCTTGATTCAATTAATGGTGAGGTTTACCAGTACAACGCTGCGGAATATAAGTTTAGTGTTTTGTTGGTAGCTGAATGATCATCGAGTAATGTTCTACTACAGAGGCCGTGGTTTACCACGGCCTTTTTGTTCTATAGGTTTGGCTACACCTGAGCCTCGAATTTTATACTTTAAAAAAGCCTAACTGCTGCTTCTGCTGTTCAGCTAGGTTAGACAGCTCGTAGCTTGCTGCTGCGGCTTGAGTAATACCGGTTACGTTTTGGCTCACCAAATTATAGATGTTTGAGATATTGCGGTTGATGTCTGACGTCACCTGGCTTTGCTCTTCGGCAGCAGAGGCTACTTGAGTGTTAATTTCTGTCATGTCGGTTACTGAGTTGGCAATGCCTGAAAGCGCTGTGCTTACTTCCGCTGCCAGTGTTTGGTTGTGCTCTAGCATTGCCAGTGAGCTGCTCATGCTCTCGTTAGCGTTGCCAGATTGAACCTGCAAACCTTCAATAATGGTTTGGATCTCTTTGGTTGAATCTTGAGTACGTGCCGCTAGCATTCGAACTTCATCAGCAACCACTGCGAAACCACGACCGCTTTCACCTGCACGAGCGGCTTCAATTGCTGCGTTAAGCGCCAGCAGGTTAGTTTGTTCAGAGATACTTTGAATCACCTCAATCACTTTACCAATCTGTTCAGAGTGCTCTTTTAGCGTGCCCACAACATTTGCAGCTTCGCTGAGTTGAATCGCCATTTGCTCATTAGCTTGGTTGCTCTCATTAAACAAGCTCATGCTATGTGTCGCCATTTCGTCGGCTTGCTTGGAAGCTGAATCGGCTTGTACCGCATTCTCGTTTACGTGCGATGCTGTGCTCTCAAGTTGGTTCACGGCAGAAGCCACTTGCTCCACTTCTTGCTTCTCTTGATCTGAGTTAGCACTTGATTGAGTCATCACAGTTGCCAATTCCGTCGATGCTGAGGCGACCTCGATACTGATTCGAGACAGTGAGCTGACGGTTTCTCTTAATTGTTCAATGGATGTGTTTACGTTTTGTGCAAGGCGTGATACTTCGTTATCTCCACACTCTTCGGCTTTAACCAGTAGGTTGCCTTTGGCTACTTCGCGCATGGTTTCTTGAATATTGCTAAGCGGCTTAACAATGATGCCAGCTAGCGTCCAACTGATGACCAATGCGATAGAAAGAACCACTGGCAGGGCTATGGTCGCGGTATCCAGTGTGTTGGTGTGTTGCTGACCATTCACGCTGATTGCTTGAGTAGCGAGGTGGTTAAGTTGTGTTGAAAGCAGGTTGATTGATTTGACCATTTCATTGCCAGCGTGACGGTATTGGTCAGTGGCAGCTTGATAACGAGCATCGAAATCGGAAGTCTGGGCGTCAGTATTGTGTTTCATTCTTAATAGAGGAAGCATCGTATTACGTGAGAAATCAACGTAATGTTCCATGGCCTTACGCATGCCCGCGACTTCGTTTTGCATTCCTGGTACGGTGTCCAATGAATCCAATAGGCGAGTATTCTGATCACGCTTTTGGTTAAGCGTTTCTACTAGAGTTTTTACATCATCGGCGTTAAATAAACTGTAAATTGCTTTAATGCGCATACCGTAGCTGTTGTCGACGATTTCGCTAAGCTCTTCTTTATGTAGGATGAGTTGGTCCGTTGCTGTTGATACATCTTTAAATGCGCTTTCCAGCTTATCACCACCGATAATGACGCCCGCTAAAAGTACTACAACGGAAAATAGCACTGGAATAAGAATCTGTATTTTTATAGATAAGCCACTGAGTAGTTGGCGCATGTATTGTCCCTCTTTGAATAAACGAATAAATGAGAATTGTTCTTATTAGAATTGATTGGCGATTTTAACTAATAAGATTGATAATTCAATCAGTAATGGCTTCTGCTTTGATAAATGCGATAGATATTTGATATGTATTATTATTTCTCGTTTTAAATGGCAGTTTGGTAAATCTTTCCATCATTCATGGCTGTTTAGTAAGAAATAGTGGCAGCGTTCGAGATAAGTCAAGCCGTTACTTGAAGTTGAGCGCTTAAATTTTTTGTGAGGAGTGGATGGAATAAGTGAATCAATGGCTATGACTATCAAGTGGTGGAGTAGGGGAGAAATTAGTCATTCATCTGTAGTTGTCATATAGGCTTCAATTTAGTGAAACACAACTGTCACATTCAGATTCTAAAGTGGGCACCGTTCAAGCAAAACATAACATTACGGCAATAACGCCACTAAAGGAAATTTGTGATGAAAAAGACAGTTATCGGTGCAATCGCCCTTCTAGGTGCACTAACAGTGACTCCGGCTTCAGCTAAAGAAACTATTTCAGCAGTTGGTTCAAGCAGCGTGACTCCACTGATGGAAGTTTTCTCTGAAACATACATGAAAACGAATTCAAATGTATTTATTGAAGTGCAAGGCCCTGGTTCTTCCGCTGGTGTTAAAGCGGCTAAGAACGGCAGTGCAGATTTAGGCATGTCTTCTCGTAACCTTAAAGACAGCGAGAAAGAAGCAACTTTAGTTGAAGAAGTGGTTGCTCGTGATGGTATTGCAGTCGTCGTTAACCCTAAGAATAGCCTTCCGGGTCTAACCGCTGAGCAAGTTACAGCTATCTACAAAGGCGAAGTAACAAACTGGAAAGACGTTGGTGGTGCAGACAAGCCAATCGTAGCAATCACTCGTGACACAGCATCTGGTACTCGCGGTGCATTCGAAGACATCATGTCTCTTAAAATGAAGATTTCTGGTAAGAAAGTGTCAGCAATCTCTCAACGTGCTCAAGTTGCTAACGGTAACGGTGCACTAAAAACAATGGTTGCATCTAACCCTTATGCAATCGGCTACATCTCTCTAGGTACAGTAGATAACTCAGTAAACGCGCTTGCAATTGACGGTACTGAAGCATCTGTGGACAACGTTAAGAACGGCTCTTACAAAGTAGCTCGCCCTTTCTTAGTTCTCTATAAAGAAGGCCAACCTTCTTCTGAAACTCAAAAGTTCCTAGATTGGATGCTAACAGACGAAGCTCAGTCTTTAGTTGAGAGCAACGGCTACATCTCAATTAACTAATCTAAACCTAAATTAATAATATTGCTCAGCCTACCTTTTCAGGCTGAGCCTTTTCTATCCCACTTCGAGTTAACCCGGTACCTCATGTTACGTGCTAGGGATTATCGATATGTGAGACTTGTTATGACCATCGCAACGAATAGTGAACAGCTTATGAATAGCGAAGCGACTCAACTGAAACGCAGCTTACGTCAAAAGAAGCGTGTAGATTGGAAAGAGCGTATTTTTCACGGCTTATTTCTTACAAGTGCAATTATCGGCATCGTATCTCTTGCTGTTATTGCTTACTTCATCGTTAAAGAAAGTATCCCCGCATTCCAAGAAGCGGGCCTATCAGGTATCGTTTTAGGGCAAAACTGGTTACCACCTGCACTTTACGGCGTTGCTACCATGATTGTAGCTTCTGTTGTGTCGACATTAGGTGCGGTCGTTGTTGGTGTCCCTATTGGTGTACTAACGGCAATATTTATTGCGGAAATTGCACCAAAGCGTCTCGCGGACATCATTCGCCCTGCTGTTGAATTGTTAGCGGGTATACCATCGGTAGTTTACGGCTTCTTCGGCCTAGTCATTATTGTCCCTTTGATTCAAAACGTCTTTCAAGTCCCTGCGGGCAACACCATCTTGGCGGGAATCATTGTACTCGGCGTGATGATCCTTCCGACGGTAATCACGGTGTCAGAAACGTCCATTCGTGCAGTGCCAAGAACATATAAAGAAGGATCTTTAGCGTTAGGTGCTTCAAAGATCTTTACCATCTTTAAGTTGCTCGTTCCTGCTGCTCGTTCAGGCATTATGACTGGTGTTATTTTGGGTATCGGTCGTGCGCTAGGTGAAACGATGGCAATCATCATGGTGATGGGTAATGCGCCAGCTATGCCGGAAGGTATTTTGGATTCTGCTCGTACACTTACCGCGAATATTGCGATTGAAATGTCTTACGCAAGTGGTGTTCACGCAAGTGCGCTATACGCAACGGGTGTTGTTCTTCTTATTTTCATCATGTCTCTAAATGCGATTCTCCTTTACTTGAACCGTGAGAAGGCGAGGTAAACATTATGTCTTTAGAAAATAACGTAACACCTCAAGCTAAAACAATAATGTCACAAGGTAGCAAGATGGATAGAGTCGCATTGAAGAAAGCACGTGTACGTACAGATGTCGTTCTAAGTGGCTTTATTTGGGCGGCAGCCGCTTTAACAGTTGGCTTCCTGTTCTGGATTATGTGGTACATCCTTTCTAACGGTTTACAACACGTAGATTGGAAGTTCATTACTGATGACTACACTCGTACTGGCGATGAGCACGGTATTTTCCCGATGATAATCTCTACGATTTATATGGTTATCGCTTCGATTGCTGTTGCCGCTCCACTTGGCATTATGACGGCAATTTATCTAACGGAGTATGCAAAAGTTGGCAGTCGTTTGGTTAAGATCATTCGTTTTTGCACAGAATCGTTAGCGGGTATCCCGTCGATCATTTTCGGTTTGTTTGGTATGACATTCTTCGTAGCTATTTTAGGTTTAGGCTTCTCTATCCTATCGGGTGCGTTGACCTTGAGTATCCTGATTCTCCCGGTGATTATTCGAACCACAGAAGAAGCGTTGATGGCTGTTTCTCAAACTTACCGTGAAGGTTCGTATGGTTTGGGAGCTTCTAAAATATATACAATCTGGCGTTTGATTCTTCCAAGCGCAATGCCAGGTATCTTAACTTCGGTCATTCTTAGTATTGGTCGTGTAATTGGTGAATCTGCGCCAGTATTTTTGACCGCAGGTATGGTTGCTCGTATCCCAGATTCATTATTGGATTCTGGTCGTACACTAACGGTTCACTTATATAAATTAACGACCGAACTGTTTACCATTGAAGAATGGAATCAAGCATACGGCACAGCAACAGTACTGATTGTTCTTGTACTGCTGATCAACACACTCACTAAGTTGATCGCAAGACGTTTTAATACTGCAACTTACTAAGCAGGTTTTTCTAGAGCTAAATGAGCTCATAAAACAAACACAGTACAGACTTTGACGAATTACGAGATTACGAACATGAACAAATTTAATATTAAAGATCTAGACCTTTTTTATGGTGACAACCAAGCACTTAAGTCAATCAATTTACCCGTACCTGAGCGTCAAGTTACCGCGCTTATTGGCCCGTCTGGTTGTGGAAAATCAACGCTATTACGCTGTCTTAACCGCATGAATGACCTAATTGAAGGTGTTAAGATTACAGGCCTTCTTGAGATGGACGGTACCAATATCTACGGTAACATTGATGTTGCAGACTTACGCATTAAAGTGGGCATGGTATTCCAAAAGCCAAACCCATTCCCAATGAGCATTTATGAAAATGTAGCTTACGGGTTACGTGCTCAAGGCATTAAAGATAAAAAGCACATTGATGAAGTTGTTGAAAGCTCACTTCGCGGTGCAGCATTGTGGGATGAAGTAAAGGACCGACTGAAGTCGCACGCTTTCGGTCTATCTGGTGGTCAGCAACAGCGTCTATGTATCGCTCGTACCATTGCAATGGAACCGGATGTAATCCTGATGGATGAACCAACATCGGCTTTAGACCCAATCGCGACACACAAGATTGAAGAATTGATGGAAGACCTGAAGAAAGATTTCACTATCGTAATCGTAACGCACTCAATGCAGCAAGCGCGTCGTATTTCAGACCGTACAGCTTTCTTCCTAATGGGAGAGCTTGTAGAGCACAACGAAACAAGTGTTATCTTCAGCGAACCCAAAGATGATCGTACCAAAGGTTACGTAAACGGTGACTTTGGTTAATTGAGTATTTAAGTGTTGTATTTGACCTTTTGTTTCCGCTGTCAAATACCCAAGCACGCTAACTGAAACGCAGGCTAGATAATCGAATAGATCGACAGAATTATCACTATAACTATAAGCGATGGAAGTTTTGCCCCACTTTGGTTGGGGCTTTTTTGTGCTTCTAAAAAAGCACCAATGTCGATGTAACTTTGGGCAAGAAATCCCATTTTTGTAGTGCTTCTCATGTCTGTAATAATGTTAAAAGTGAAATTGCGATCCGCTTAACATCTCATTTTTAGTTATATTGATTGCATATTAAGGCTTCGGTATTTTTGCTTCATTCTTAATAGCCAATGGACGATCGCTGTGTCTGTAAAAGCCTTTGCAAAGCAAATATCTGCTATTCGTGATCATCGTTTATTGGCTGAATCTCTTTTTGAGTACCTTGTTGAAGTGCTTATTCCCAAAGGGATTGGAATATTTTCTGAGCCGAAACCGGAAAGTGAATCGTTGCTGCTATTTTCTTGCGGTAACCTAACTCCATTGTCGAGCTACCCCGCGCCATTTTGGTCATGGATTTCACAATTTGATACTGCTGATGGAATGTTGCCTATGGCCGCTAATCCATGTCAATGGGAGCATGTGGACGTATCGAGTCGTGAGTCATTCATCATGGTACTCGACAATGCTCCTGATTGTAGAACTTATTTAATGGTTCAGAATTGCAATACTGAAACACTCAATCAGGCTTTTGAGCAGAAGTTTGATGTTCTTCAGTTAGCTGCAGCCCGTTGGCAGTGTATTCGCGCAGAAAAAAATACGGCGATTGAGATGAAGCACAGAGATATTCGTGAAGCTCAATACCTTGATGAGATCAAGCTACGTGATCTATTTGTCGATAACATGAAGTTAGTCCATCAGGTGGCGTTAGAGCTTTCTAACCCTGAGTCATTGGATGCGTTGTACAAGGCTTCAGTTGAAGCGGTTCGCGACCGATTAGGCTTTGATCGTGCCATTTTCATGCTACTCGATATGAAGAAGCGTTGTTTCAGTGGTACTTATGGCACTGACGAATCTGGTAAAACAAACAGCGAACACCATACTCAGTACGATTTACATCAATTAGAAGCTGAATACATCGAGGCGTTGTCAGATAATCACACTAATCTGGTTGTCATCGAACAGGCCCCCTTATATACAGAAGGAAACGTGGTCGGGCAGGGATGGAACGGTATGCTTATATTGCGTGAAGGGGACAAACCTGTCGGCTGGATCGCCATGGATAACTACATTCACCGCTCGCCAATTACTAACTATCAAAAGCAGATGCTCGAATCCTTCGGCTCTCTGTTGTCTCAGATCTACATTCGCAAACGCCAAGAGCAGAACATACGCATGTTGCATTCGAGTATGGTTGAACTGTCTCGTTGCGACAGCGTCAGTGAAGTGTGTAAATCAGCCGTCAGTTTTGCGATTCAGCACTTAGGCATTGACCGATTAGCGGTTTTTCTCACGGATAAAAACTGTAGCTATATGCAAGGCACGTGGGGCACCGACATTAAGGGCGATATTGTCGATGAATCCTATTATCGTTCAGAACTGGTGGAGCGTGACATCGTAGCTGCGGCTCGTGCTTGTCCGAATCAAGTCGCGTTCGAAGAGTCTGTACCTATTTATCACGATTTCAATATTGTCGGAGTCGGTTGGACGGCAATGACCATGCTCACCACAAACACCGGTGAGCCGATTGCGTTTATTGCCGCCGATAACTTGTTAACACGTAGCCCTTTAACTTCTCAACTACGCGAAGTGATTCGTATCTTTGCCTCTAGCCTAGCAGAGGTGTTGCAAAGAACTATGGCGCAAGAAGAGCTCAAAAAGCTCAATGAAACGCTAGAGCAAGAAGTCAGTAAGCGAACTCAAGAGCTGGAATTAGCCAATGAACAGTTGGATATCATTTCTAAATTAGACCCACTGACTCGCCTTGGCAACCGCCGAATGTTGGCTCAGGTTCTAGATGATTTAAATTGCGACGATCAAGGCGCATTCGCCACGCAATGCGAAGTCACATTTGGATTAGTTTTAGTCGACCTCGATCACTTTGGTTTGTACAACAGCGTATATGGTCATACTGAAGGGGACGCAGCTCTACGCACCATTGGCAAGATACTTAATGCTCATGTTCATAGTGACAAGGAAACCTTCTGTCGTATTGGGGGAGAGGAGTTTATGTTGTTGATGATTGGCACCAACCACTCTGAGACCAAGCGGCGAGCAGAGTCGATCAGAAAATGCATTGAAGAGGCGAAGATCCTCCATTGTGAAAGCAGTATCAGCCAGTATTTAACTGCGTCTGTCGGGTATGCCTCGATAACTTCTGATCAGCACCAGTTTGACTTCGACTTACTGTATGGCAAGGCGGATAAAGCTTTGTATCAAGCCAAAGACTCAGGGCGAAATCGGATCGTTTCTGCGTTGAAACGTAAAAAGGTCGCAGTTTCAATTTCTTAGTGCGGTATTTGTTTCTTCCTAGCGTAAAAACGAATGAAGCCGTGATGGTCACAAGGTGGTCATCACGGCTTCGTTCATTTTTATTTACTTAGATTTTCTGCTTACTTAGATTGCTGGTTAACTAAAGCGTTTCTAGTGAGCTTTTACGCGTTTTGCTTGTGACTCGCTTTGGTTTTTTAACTGCTTTGAGCACCTCAGAAGGGTCCCATGACTGAATTGGTGAACCTGCTTCACCATAGAGGCTCTGATTGAGCTTCGTTAGCTCAGTTTCAATCACTTCTATTGTCTCGTCACTCAAGTCTGGATTTTCTGCTTTCCATTGATCAAACAAGGTTCTGGTCATCACACCATTTTTCGCCTTCAGCGCTTCAATAAGAGCGTCTGCCGTATCTGATTGATGTTGAACTGGGCGCTTTGGTTTTACTGCTGCGCCGCGGCGTGACCAGAAGTAGAAAGCAACCGCAGAGCTGATTACCCATAAGACTGTAAATAGCGCGGTTAGGTAAGGCCATATCCCAGGGCTATCCACAGTAACAACCGTCGGGCTTACTTGTTGGGCGGGCGTAGCAGTAACTGGTGGAGTGCTTGACGCTGTGCGATCACTTGCTTTTGCAGCTAACTCTAGCCCCTGCGCTTTGCTGGTTTGTTCTGATTGCGAATCGGTGTTAAACCAAGTTTGAGACACATCAGGGAGCGAGATAGTTCCCGCCTCTTTCGGAATCAGGACTTGCTTGTAAACAACGACAGCATCACCTGACTGAGTTGTGCCAAATTGCGGCTTTTCTTCATAAACACGTACCGAATTAGGGTACGTGATATTCAGTTTTGGCAGCTGGTGTTGCGTTAAATTGCTAGCGGTCATGGTGATGGTTCGAGTTAACGAATCACCGGCTTCCATTTCAATGGTTGGGTTACCGCCTTCTAAACCATTACTATTTCCCAGTTGATTGCCTTGGCTATCTGACCATTGTTGAATCAGTTTAAAGTTTGATGTTGGTAACCACTCACCTTGGTAGCCTTTTGGCACCTCTTTGACGGTGACATCTAAGGTTTCAACAGGTGTATCGAGCTGGAACAGACGCGTTGTACTGGAGTTGTTGGTTGAGTAAACAACGGCTCCAGTCAGCTTCGGTCCGTTCAACATAAACTGTCCGGCCTTTTGTGAAGAGATACGGAAAGACTGTTGAACTACCGTCACCTCTTGTCCATTGAGAACATCTTGAAATTGCTTCGATTCACCAATAGGTTCCACATCTAAACCCGGCGAGCTCGGTGGTGCTATTTTAGGATCTTGCAGCCTTCTTGGGTCAGCTTTGATGATGAGTTTTACATCAAGCTCTGCCACTTCTTGTGGGTAGAGCGAGTCTTTACTCAGATTAAGTTGGAACTCAGCCATATCATGTTGAGTAGGCGCAGCTTTATTAACGGCAACATTGATGGTGATTGGCTTGGTTTTCGCCCCTTCAATATCGAAGCTAGGAATTTGTATCTTGCCCAAGCGCAGTGGAGCAAGGCTGATGTTCCATTCACTTGACACCGAACGGCTGCCATTGACGATCCGCATCGACGACCCAAAGTTTGGTGTGCCGACATAGAAATCCTGCTGGAGCGCTGTTAGATCTAGAGCATTAGAAGATACCTTTTCATCGGTTGTGACTCTAAGAAGGAATACTTCATCTTTGGTGACACTGTTATGTGAAACACTCGCCACGGCGTTTGCAGCCAAGGCTGAGAAGGACGAGAAAGCTCCCAACAACAATGTTAGGAGGACGGATAAAAATGGCTTGTTTAGAAATCGCATGGTTACCACTTTTTGTTCTGGTTGTTAGGAGCACTTTTTTGTTGTGCTTGTAAAATCATTTGTGCTTTAAGCAGCTGGCTTGGGTCACGGGCGCTTTCTACTTGCTCAAGCTTTCGCATATCTGGGTCACTCGATAGCGGTTGCCCCGAAGTTTGTGCTACAGCTTGTTGACCATTTTGCTCACCATCTTTTTTTGAAGCTTGTTGTGCGCTAGCATTTTGAGGTTTAGCGCTTTCTTGGTCACTCTGTTTCGGCTGATCACTCTTACTTTGTTGAGCGGCTTGCTTGTCGTCTTGTTTAGACTTTTCAGAGTCAGAGTGATTTTCAGGTTGGCTTTGAGATGAGTTTTGGTCTTGGCTATCGCGCTGCTCTTGGTTACTACTTTGATCTTGTGACTTGCCATTGTCAGCAGGGCTTTGTTGTTGATCCTGAGAGCTTTGCGAAGAATCATTTTGCTGACCTTGCTGACCTTGCTGACCTTGCTGGTTTTGGTCTTTCTGGTCTTTGGAGTCAGAATCGCCTTGTTGTTGTTGTTGTTGTTGTTGTTGTTGTTGTTGCTGTTGCTTCTTCTGGGCTTGTTCGACGACCTCTAAGTTCTTCTTGGCATAAGCATGCTCAGGGTTGCTTTCGAGAATACGTTGATACTCTTTTATCGCTTGGTCGAACTTGCCTTGTTTGGCTTGGGCGTTAGCAAGGTTGTAGCGAGCATCTTCACCAGAAAGCTCTTGCAGCGTCTGTTCTGCGGCTTCGAAATCACCGGCTTTATATTGAGCAATGCCTTTCCACTCTTGCTGGGTAAATTGTTCAGCAGCTTGTTGGAAGTCCTCGTCCTGATACAGCTGGTAGCCTATTTGATCATCGGTTTTCCACGGATTTGCAAACGCAGTATTTGGTTGGCTGAAAGAGATAACCACGGCTAAAGCACACCAAATAACCCCTTTTCTGAATAATCCAAGAGCCGAAAGTAATAGCAAAGGCAGTAACCAGAAACCGTTGTTCACTCTGGTGTTGAGTGAGTTATTGGTCTTGGTTACTTCCGATGTTGTTGCCACTCGATCGAGGTAGTTCGCGATATGCTCAACATCTGAGTTATCGAATTGCACCTCAGTGAACGTGCCACCATAACTGCGAGTCAGGTCGCTCATGTTCTCTAAGTGGGTTCTCGCGACCACGGTTTGCCCGGAGCCGGTTAGCAGCATCGACCCGCTTGGCAAAGAGATTGGGGCACCGCTTTCAGTACCGACGGCTAAAATTGACAATGTCCAATCGTTGCCAGAGAGTAGGGAATCGATCGCTTCCTTCTCTTGAGCATCAATATCGTCAGCAATCAGCACTAGATCGCCTTGGTAGATATGAGCGCGAGTCATCATATCAATCGCTAGCTTAACGGCTGATGCGGCATCACCGCCTTGGTAAGGCATGATATCCGGAGACAAGTTTGGTACTTGGCTCTTGATAGTGTTGATGTCGGACGTTAGCGGGCTAATGGTGTAAGCATCTCCAGCATATGCCACCATGCCTGTTAGCCCCTCCTTCCATAATGAAAGCAGATCCAGAGCCTTGTATCGGGCTTGCGTTAAACGATTCGGCTTAATGTCGGTGGCATACATAGACATCGACATATCCATGATCACAACTCGTGCCTGCGTTTTTTCGAAGCTCGGCTGTTCGTTTTTCTCAAAGCTTGGTCCAGCTAATGCAATAACGCCGACCAGCCACCAAATACCGAAGTAAGTACTGCGATTTTTCGATGGCTTGCTTGATTCTGGCGCCAAGTAACGAGCGATATGAGAGGCCAGTAACCCTTGTTTAGATTGCTTCCTACTAAGCCACCAAATCGCGGGCACCGCGACAAGCGCCAAGAACCAATATGGGTAGATAAAAGTAAAGTTAGACATTGCTTCTCCTAATGGCTAACAGCATAAATGCGAAGAACATTGCCGCAGACAAAGGCCATACAAACCACTCTTGTTGTGGTCGCCAAACCTTGGTGGCATTTGTCACGGGTTCTAATTGATTGATGGTGTCGTAAATGGTCGCCAGCTCTTTACTATCACGCGCACGGAAGTACTGACCGCCAGTGCGTTTGGCAATTTCCATTAGTGTGCGTTCATCCAAATCTTGAGCAGTATTGACCTTACGCGTCATGAAGAACTCTTTGACCATCATCTCGCCTGCACCGACACCCACGGTGTAAATCGTCGCGTCGTATTTTTTTGCAATATCCGCCGCTTCTAATGGGTCTAATACCCCAGCAGTATTACTGCCGTCGCTGAGTAGAATCATTACACGTTGGGGCGCATCGCTATCGACAAAGGTTTTGGTGGCAAGGCCAATACCATCACCAATCGCGGTTTGAGTACCAATCAGCTTTAACACCGCTTGATTGAGTTGTTGTGAAAGCGTATCTCTATCTAGCGTAAGTGGGGTCTGCAAGTAGGCGTGATCGGCAAATAGCACCAATCCGACTCGGTCGCCTTTTCGTCGCTCAATAAAGTCACTCAATACGCGTTTCACAGCCGACAAGCGGTCGATGTACTCGCCATTGAACTGCATGTCTTCTTGGCTCATCGAGTAGGAGAGGTCGACAACCAGCATCAAATCACGATGTTTCGGTTGAAACTCCACCGGTTCGCCATACCATACAGGGCGTGCGCTCGCCGTAACCAGCAGAAGCCAGATAATCACGGACAACGCCTTTGGTAAGCGACTGCTCGGTGTTTTGGTATTGCTGTCTTCGGGCAGAAATGGAAGCCTTAGGGCATTGCTTGATTCTGACTTTGGTGAGAACAAGTAAACGAGCAACGGCAGTGGCGCGAGGAACAACATCCACCACCAAACGAACTCGATGTTTAACAAGTCCCTGCTTAGAAACATAGGGCTTAGAAAATCACTCATAACGACCTCGCTTAGGAGGAAGGGCTTTACGAAGCCATATTTCGCAGTCATTAATCAATTGCTGCTGAGCCTTTTTCTGTTCGTCGTTCATTAGGGCTACATCTTGATAGAGCGCTTGTTGCCACTGGGATTGTTTTGCGGCGAACAACGGCTTCGCCAATTGCGCATCTAAGAACGTCAACCAATCATCACCAGACAAGCCTGCAATTTTTTCACGAGGGAAATAGCTCAGTGCTGCTTGACGAACGATGTCTTGAGCTTTGCTCGGAGACAAGCCATCTTGGGACTGACTATTACTAAAGTAGGACAGCGCTTCTTGCTTCGCCTGTTGATTGTTTTTTCTACGTTTTACAATGAAAAATACCAAGGCAATCAGGGCAATGGCTGTGATAATCACGGCCCACCAACCCCACGCCAAAGGCCACCAAGTCGGTGCGTCTGGCGCAATAACCGGACTTAAATCTAAGGGCTGTTTCATGACTGAGCTCCTGATATCTGGCTCATGAGTGACTGCGCACTCGACAGCGAGCTATAAGGTATCGCGAGAGACAACCCCATCTGTTGCAGCTGCTGTTTCTTAAGCGAAAAAGCATGGTTAAGCTTTTGCTTTTCTTTATTAGAAGAGAAATTAAACCATTGAGTTTTGCTGCCATCGGTGACCTGTTTAGAACCTTTATAGGAGGTTTCACCTTGCTCTAGCGGATCGTAGAAATGCACCAGACGTACTCTGTTGTGTCGGCGAATTTGACTGATAAGTGAGTAGTCACTTTCTTGGTAACGCACAAAGTCACTGAGCATAATAATATCGCTTCCTTTAGGGCAAAGCTGGTGCAGAGATTTCAGCCCATGCTCTAAGGTCGTGTCATTATGATTGTCGTGATTAGATAGTGCCGCATTATTGATTTCTATGACTTTTTGCAAAATACGCAGTGGAGCATGGTTGCTTGCACTTGGCTTAATCTCAATGATCTCTTTGCCCGTATCAATCACAGCACCAATTCGGTCTTTTTGAGCCACAGTTAGCCAACACAGTTGACTGGCAAAGTGCGCAAGTTGAACCGATTTAAGCAACAAGGTTGAACCAAAAATCATACTGCTTGATAGATCCAAGAACAAAATGACAGGCAGCTCCCTTTCTTCAGAGAACAATTTGGTATGCGCCTTGCCCGTTCTGGCTGTCACGCGCCAATCAATGCTACGAATGTCATCGCCCGCTTGGTACTGACGAACTTCCGAGAAATTCATCCCGCGACCTTTGCGGTTGCTTTCGTGTTGACCATTGAGCTGTGACCATAGGCTCTTCGCCGGAGGCAACCATCGAACAGACTGCGCCTTGTATTGCAGCAGCTCATCCAGATTCAGCATCACGCCGTCACTGTGGTTAGGTAGTTGATTATTCATGCGCGTATCCCTATGCGCTACCAACCAGTGAAATAAGGTGTGCGATCACTTGGTTTGCAGTGACACCTTCAGCTTGTGCGTGGTAGCTACGAAGTAGGCGGTGACGCAGCACAGGGTATGCCATCGCTTGAACGTCTTGTGGCGTTACATAATCGCGGCCAGCAAGCCATGCGTGAGCACGCGCGCAGCGATCCAAAGCAATAGTTGCGCGTGGGCTGACACCCATATCTAACCATTGATCAAGTTGATCGCTGTATTGCTTAGGTTGGCGAGTCGCCATAACCAGTCTGATTATGTACTGCTCAATGGTGTCTGCCATGTGAATATTGAGTACTTCTTGGCGAGCTTCAAAGATCGTTTGCTGGGATATCTCTTGTGGCTGAATCGACTCGTTGCCTTGAGCTTCACCGCGGTTGAGTCGCAGGATATTAAGTTCACTTTCCATATCTGGGTATTCAACTTCTAGGTGAAGTAAGAAACGGTCTAACTGAGCTTCCGGCAGCGGATAAGTCCCTTCTTGTTCAATCGGGTTCTGTGTTGCCATGACCAAAAAAAGTTCAGGCAGAGCATAGGTTTTTCGACCTGCAGTGACCTGTTTCTCTGCCATTGCTTCTAGCATAGCCGCTTGTACTTTCGCCGGAGCACGGTTGATCTCATCCGCTAGAATGAGTGAGTTAAAAATCGGGCCAGATTGGAAGGTAAACTCTCCTGTCTCTGGCCGGAAAATGTCGGTACCCGTTAAGTCAGCAGGCAGTAAGTCAGGGGTAAATTGAATGCGGTGAAAGTCGCCCTCGACACAGTCTGCCAGTGATTTTACCGCACGGGTCTTTGCTAACCCGGGAGGCCCTTCGACTAGGATGTGACCATCCGCCAGCAGGGCGATCATCAGTTGTTTCACTAGTTCTTGTTGACCAATGATTTGAGACTCTAAATAGCTTTGAAGGACTTCGAAATTTGTTTTGTGCATTTTGGACTCTCTGGGTATCCATTTGATTTTTATTTTGAGTATTAGTCACTGATTTGTTGGAAAAAGTTCCAGTACATTTGCGGAATTTATTTTTCCAAAATTAGAGTGGTTTAAGCGCGGTTAGCTAAAATACCGTTAGCAATGATTTTTATCATATCAATCGCTTTTTATATACTAAAGCTCAAAAAAGTGCATCGTTGTGTGAGTTAGGTGAAATCTAAAGTTCAGATTAGAAATTCATAACAAAAATCATTATATTTGCCTTGGTTATCATAACTTAAGAATAAGCGGAGCCTGTTGTTACATCATATTTGCAAATTTTTGCGAGAATCCTCTCCAGTTTTATAGGCTTTGGCCGATATATTGCTCAGGTTGTGCATTGCTTATTGGAGTGCACTAAACAAGTCCTGTTCAGGGTATACCAATAACGAGCGATTCTTTTAAAGGTCCAAATATGTTGAAAACTAACTCTCTGAGTATCAAACAAAAAGTTGTACTTGGAATTACCTTTGCGGTTCTTGCATCGACAGTGATTGTTGGTGCGATGGCCCAGCAACAAGCAAGAGATGTATTGAGTCATCGATTGATCGATATTGAGCTTCCAGGGATGCTAGAGCGAATCAATGGTGAAGTTGATCGCGAAGTCTCTCAGCTGTTGTTGGCGGCGGAACAAATTGCTTCAAATGAATTTGTTTCTGATGCTATCGAATCGACCGATCGCGATGCAGCATTAGAGAATAAGCTGGTTAAACAACTGAATAATGTTCGTAACCAATATCAGTTGAACGATGCCTCGGTAGCTAACCGCGAAACGGCTTACTACTGGAATCAAGATGGTTTTTTACGTCAACTTAATCAACAGCAAGATGACTGGTTCTTTGGCTTTACACAATCTGGTCAGAAGACAATGGTCAGTATGTTCCAAGAAGCCAATGGTGATGTGAAAATGTTCGCTAATTACCAACAGCCTTCAGGTTTGGCAATGTCTGGCTTATCAAAATCGATGGATGACATGGTTAGCCTACTTAACAGTTTTAAGATTGAAGATACAGGTTTTGTGTTTTTAACGGATAGTCAAGGTGACGTACAAATTCACCGCGAACGTTCTCGTAGTGATTCTTCACTCCAACAACTTTACGGTTCTCAATCAAGCCAATTATTGAACAAGTCGGGTTTCAACCTGATTACCACTGAAAGCCAGGGACAAGAGTTGTTCGTTGCGAGTTTATACGTGTCGTCAATGGACTGGTTTGTTGTTGGCGTAGTACCAACCGATGAAGTCTTTGCTGAGCTCGATGCCACCGCGCAAAAGATGCTGATCATGACTGCTATCGTTGCTTTAGTCTTTATCCTAATGGGCGTAGTGCTAGCAAACAGCATTACTCAACCGATTAAGCTGTTGGCTAAGCGTTTTGGTGATCTTGGTGAAGGTGATGGCGATCTTGCACAGCGTATTGAAGTGAAAGGCAATGATGAAATTGCACAGCTTTCTGCTGGCTTTAATGGATTCATTGAAAAAATCCATGAGTCGATGAAAGAGGTATGCTCAACCAGTCAAGCACTTCAAGTGGCGGCGGAGAGCGTTTCTAACAAAGCACATATCACTCATGACAACAGCCAAGAGCAGCGCGACCAAACCCTTCAAGTGGTTGCTGCTATTAACCAAATGGGCATGACCATCAGTGAGATTGCATCAAATGCAGCAACAGCAGCAGAAACAGCCACGCAAGCTTCGGGTAATACTGAAGTGGGTCGCTCTGTTGTGAACAAAGCAAAAGACGCGATTAGCCGTTTAGCTCAAGACATTGAAAGTACAGGTCAAGTGGTTGAGCAGCTTGCTTCAACAACGCAAGACATTGGCTCTATTCTGGGTGTTATCCGTGATATTTCAGAGCAAACTAACTTACTTGCACTGAACGCAGCGATTGAAGCAGCTCGTGCGGGTGAGCAAGGTCGTGGTTTTGCCGTGGTAGCAGATGAAGTACGAAACCTAGCAAGCCGTACTGCAGATTCAACGGAAGAGATTCAGAAGATGATCAACCAATTGCAAAGCGATGCGAAAGATGCGGTAACTGCAATGAGTGCAGGCAAGGTTATTACTCTAGAGGGTGTATCTGCATCGGATGAAGCGGTAGACGTGCTGGGTGGTATCTCAGACCGTATCGTTGATATTACCGACCGCAACACGCAAGTTGCTACGGCAACGGAAGAGCAATCGACTGTGGTTCACACCATCAACCAGAACATTGAAGAGATCAATGCGATCAACGAAGTGACGACGGGCACTGCTGAGCAACTTGCAGAAGCGAGCCAAGAGCTTCGCGACCTTTCTTCTCGTCTAGATAAGATGGTTGGTTCATTCAAGCTTTAACCCCTTAGGTCATAGAATGGCTTAGATAGTTACATAGACGAAGAGCTGGATTCATTTAATCGTGACTCCAGCTCTTTTTATTTACGGGCTTGTTTTCTTCTAACTGGCCTTAGCTTGATCTGGTTTCGGGCTTTAAACTCAATCACCCTAGCATCACAGGGCGTAAATGAGTAAAATCTGATTAGGTTTAATATTTAGGTAAGTATCATGAGCGATTTTGAAAAAGAACTAGAGCAGATGACTCAAGAGATGGGCGATGAGCCCGAAGTGAAACTGCCATCACTTGAAGAGCAAAAAGCGATCGTTGCTGAATTTAAGCGACTAGAAGCGGAAGGCAAGCTAACACCTGAAGTGTTAGAAAAGCATTTTGGCCAGTTCAATAAAAAAAGTGATACGCCAATCCACTAAGCTCAAAACAAACCATAGTGCTTAAAGTACCTGGTTGTGCTGAAGCTCAAATTAAACAGATAAAGGTCTAGCACATGCTAGACCTTTTTTATTGCCGTTATCAAAAACCGCCTATTCAATGAAAAAGAAATGAGTTTTAGAAAATGAAAAAATCCCCCTTGTACTAAGTAAGAGGGATTTGATATGGGCAAGTTATATCTTAAAAGGCGAACTGGTTAATCTGTACCGTACTCTTTGTACAAACGACGACATCCGCGGCCATCGCTGTGGAACAGGTGACAACGGTGCGCTGGAATACCAATCGCCAACTTGTCACCTGATTCGATTGTTAACGTGTCTGGCTGGCGATAGATAACGTCAGCATCGGCACTTTCAAGGTTTAGGTAAACCTGAGTTTCGTTACCTAGCTTCTCAACCATCATCACTTCAGCTTCAATTGTCGCATCACCAGATTCAGCAGACATCAAGTGTTCAGGACGAACACCCAGAGACATACGGTCACCAGCATTAACGGTTGTACCATCAACAGGGACCCAGAAAGTCATGCCGTTTGAAAGCTGTACCAATACGCGTTCTGCTTCAGCCTGTTCAATGTGTACAGACATAAAGTTCATCTTCGGGGAACCAATAAAACCAGCAACGAAACGGTTTTGAGGGTAGTGATAAAGGTCTAGCGGCTTACCTACTTGAGATACGGAACCACCGTCAAGAACAACGATCTTATCTGCCATTGTCATCGCTTCGACTTGATCGTGGGTCACGTAAATCATGGTACAACCAAGTTGACGTTGCAGCTTAGTGATTTGCGAACGCATTTGAACACGTAGTGCAGCATCAAGGTTTGATAGCGGCTCATCAAGTAGGAATACGTTTGGTTGAGAAACCAGAGTACGACCAATCGCAACACGTTGACGTTGACCACCAGAAAGTGCTTTAGGTTGGCGCTCTAGTAAGTGACCAAGCTGAAGAATCTCAGCAGCATGTTCAACACGCTTATCAATTTCGGCTTTGTTAGCGTTTGCTAGCTTCAGGCCAAAAGACATGTTGTCGTAAAGGTTTAGGTGAGGGTAAAGCGCGTAAGACTGAAACACCATACCTACGCCACGTTTGGAAGGTTCAACGTCATTCATGCGTTGGTCACCAATGTACAAATCACCAGACGTAATGTCCTCTAGACCTGCGATACAGCGTAATAGCGTCGATTTACCACAACCTGATGGTCCCACGAATACTACGAACTCACCTTCGTTGATGTCTAAGGTTACGTCCTTAGAAATCTGTACATCACCATATGATTTATAAACGTTTTTTAACGTGACATTCGCCATCTAGCTAGTCCTCGATCGATCAAATTTTAAGTTTTACTGCTTATCATTATAAGAAATTTTTGGGTCAGCAGTAACTGTAGGAATTGGTAAGTATTGAATGAGTAAGAAAAAAGTGGGTGAGACTTGGATTCTGTAACCAAGCCCACCCGTCATAGCCAAACTGGTGCCTATTTCCCCCACATCCAGCTAAATCTCCCCCGTGATTCAATCACAGATTTAGCTCGATGCTTAATAAAGACACCAGCGGGCAGTGAAGCCAACTAAATGAACAATGCTTAAACGCATAACATCTGCTGGTAAAGGGTTCTTACTATCCACTCTTGGATGAATGCAGTTTCGGTGAATTGGTGCAATCGTACATCCTCCCAATGAAAATTTAACGAGGGGGAGTAGGAGGGGAGGAGTAGATAAATGAGGTTATTGATAATAGCCGATCCAGTTCAAATAAATCCACGGCATAACGGTGACTGTGATCACGATGAGTATGTGTTTTGTGATTTTAGTCTCTAATCTGACCGGATGATGATCACGAAATTAAGCCATAATAGCTAGGGCGTAGTGGCTAGGATGATGAGTTAAAGTCTATTTTCTCAGATCATAAGCGCTGAAAACTGGCTCGTCTTGGTTGATGTGCCCTACGTATAAATATAAAAAGGATATTCACATGAAAAACGCTCTAAGCGCTGTAGCTCTAGGTACATTAGTTGCTCTGGGTTCTTTTGGTGCAAATGCTGCTATCGAAGAAGGACAACTAACAATCTGGGTAGGTGGTGACAAAGCTTATGAAGGCATGGCTGAAGTAGGTAAACGCTTCGAAGAAGATACTGGTGTTAAAGTAACAGTGGCTTTCCCTGACAAACTAGAAGAGAAATTCTCTCAAGTTGCAGCAGCTGGTGATGGCCCAGACATGATCTTCTACGCACATGACCGTTTTGGCGGCTATGCAGAAGCAGGGCTTCTTGTTGATATTAAACCTTCTAAAGAAACGAAAGAAGGTATCGTAGATTTCGCATGGGACGCTGTTTCATACGAAGGTAAAACAATCGCATACCCTGTAGCGGTTGAGTCAGTTTCTCTAATTTATAACAAAGCGCTTGTTCCCAACCCACCTAAGTCTTGGGAAGAAATTCCAGCACTTGATGCTGAGCTTCAAAAAGATGGCAAAAAAGCGATCATGTGGCCTCTACGTGGCGGCGCTTACTTCACATGGCCTCTACTTGCAGCTGACGGTGGTTACGCATTCAAACAGACTGCAGAAGGTTATGATATTAAAGATGCGGGCGTAGCGACTGACGGTGTTCAGAAGTCTCTAGGTTTCATCGAGAAGATGGTACAAGACAAAGTTATCTCTGCAGATATGGATTACTCAGTTGCTGAGTCTGAATTTGTAGCGGGTAACGTTGCAATGACAATCAACGGCCCTTGGGGTTGGGAAAACATCAAGAAAGCTGGCGTAGATTACGGCGTAACAACTTTACCTAAGTTCAACGGTAAAGCGTCTAAACCTTTCGTTGGTGTATGGGCGGGTGGTATCAGCACGGCGTCTCCAAACCGCGACCTAGCTGTTGAATTCATGGAAAACTACCTACTAACAGATGAAGGTATGAAGAGCCTGAACGACGACAAGCCACTAGGCGCTGTTGCTCTTAACTCTTTCCAACGTCAACTAGACAGCGATACTCGTATTGCAGCAACAATGGACAACGCGATGAACGGTGAAATCATGCCTAACATCCCTCAGTTCACAACATTCTGGTACAGCATGGAAGAAGCGATCGGCAACGTAGTTGACGGCCGTCAATCAGTAGACCAAGCACTAAAAGCTGCTGAAGGTCGTATGGTTAAGTAACACCCAAGTACTACCTTTTAAGGAGGGGGTAACCTCTCCTTACTTTTCTATTTTTTATCTATATCGCTAGCAGGTTCCTCTATGCAGTCAGTTCAAGGTACAGATGCTATCCCAGCACCATCAAGCCTTCCAGGCAGTAAAAGCGTCTTCATCAAATGGGGGTTGCTTGGTAGCGTTGGCTTAATAAACGGCTACGCTACAATTCTTATGTATTCTCGCGGTGAGCTCGCTTTTGCGCTGCTTACAGTGATCTTAACGGCTTTGGCACTTTACATTTTTGGCAGTAAAAAAACTTACGCCCACCGTTATATTTACCCAGGTATTGCCGGAATGATCTTGTTCATTCTTTTCCCTTTGGCATACACCGTAGGGCTTGCGTTTACTAACTACAGCGCGAAAAACCAGCTTTCTCTAGAGCGTACTCAAACCGTTCTTTTAGACCGTTCTTTCCAAAGCGGTGAGAGTTACCCATTTACTTTGTACAAAACAGGTGATGGTCACCAGATCGTCGTAAAAGATGGCGACCAGCTATTAGCGACTGATGTATTTTCTCTAGACAATATGACATCGTCAGAGATGGACCTATCTGTCATCGAATCTGCGCAAGGTGAGAAAGAGAAGATCAAGGCGATCATCCAAAACCGAGCAGCGATCAGTGGTGTTGATTTTAATTTACCAAACGGTGATGACATCCGAATGAGCGGCTTACGTAAGTTTGCTTCTGTTGCTCCGCTTTACACGCTACAAGACGATCAAGAAACGTTAATCAACAATGAAACGGGTGAAGTTCTCAAGCCAAATATGGATGTGGGTTTCTACCAGCCTGTTGATGCAAACGGTGAGTTTACAGGTAATACAATCTCTCCTGGTTTTGTAGTTAGCATTGGTACGCATAACTTTGAACGTGTGTGGAAAGATGATGGCATCAAAGAACCTTTCATCAGCATCTTTATTTGGACGGTTATCTTCTCGGTATGTACCGTAGCGTTCACGCTTGTTATCGGCCTAGTGCTAGCAAACATCGTGCAATGGGAAGAGCTGAAAGGTCGTTCTATCTATCGTGTTTTACTGATTCTGCCTTACGCCGTACCCGCGTTCATCTCGATTCTTATCTTTAAGGGTCTATTCAACCAAAGCTTTGGTGAGATCAACATGGTGCTCGAGAATATATTCGGCTTAAGCCCGAACTGGTTCTCAGACCCTATCTTAGCGAAAACCATGGTGTTGATGGTTAATACATGGCTAGGTTTCCCTTACATGATGATTCTATGTATGGGTCTGCTTAAAGCGATTCCTGATGACTTGTACGAAGCGTCAGCAATTGATGGTGCGAATTTCCTTGATAACTTCAAGCGCATTACGTTCCCATTGATGATTAAGCCGCTAACACCGCTATTGATTGCAGCGTTTGCGTTTAACTTCAACAACTTCGTAATGATTCAACTATTGACGAATGGTGGACCGAATATGATTGGCACTTCTGAGCCTGCTGGTTACACAGACTTGCTTGTAAGCTACACGTACCGAATTGCATTCGAAGGTGGCGGCGGTCAAGATTTTGGTCTAGCAAGTGCAATCGCAACGCTTATCTTCCTATTGGTTGGTGCACTCGCGTTACTAAACCTTCGTTTCACTAAACTGTCTCAAGATTAAGGAGCACG
This sequence comes from Vibrio sp. 5S239, assembly GCF_041439575.1. Classification (NCBI taxonomy): domain Bacteria; kingdom Pseudomonadati; phylum Pseudomonadota; class Gammaproteobacteria; order Vibrionales; family Vibrionaceae; genus Vibrio; species Vibrio sp. 5S239. The sequence continues at coordinate 388,548 of NZ_JBGOOM010000001.1, forward strand.
ACAATGGCTATGGTACAAGGTAAAGGCCTTAAATACCGAGTGTGGGCAACGCATGCAGTGTTGTGGTGCTTCTTGGCAATGATTATCTTCCCGCTATTGATGATCATCGCGATCTCGTTCCGTGAAGGTAACTTCGCAACCGGTAGTTTGATTCCAGATAACCCATCATTGGAGCACTGGAAGCTAGCATTGGGTATGTCAGTGGTGAACGCAGATGGCTCGGTAACGCCACCTCCATTCCCAGTACTGACTTGGTTATGGAACTCGATTAAAGTGGCAGGTGTTACATCGATTTTAATCGTGGCACTGTCAACGACATCGGCTTACGCATTTGCTCGTATGCGCTTCAAAGGTAAAGAAACTATCCTGAAAGCGATGATGATTTTCCAAATGTTCCCAGCAGTACTGGCTCTAGTAGCAATCTACGCGCTGTTCGACAAACTTGGTCAATACATTCCGTTCTTAGGCTTGAACACACACGGTGGTCTAATCTTCTCTTACCTAGGTGGTATTGCACTGCACGTATGGACGATTAAGGGTTACTTTGAAACGATTGATAACTCTCTGGAAGAGGCTGCAGCTCTTGATGGTGCAACGCCTTGGCAAGCATTCAGACTGGTTCTACTACCGCTGTCTGTGCCAATCCTAGCGGTTGTGTTTATCCTATCTTTCATCGCGACAGTGGGTGAGGTGCCAGTAGCATCTATCCTGTTAACCGATGTGAACTCTTACACGCTAGCGGTAGGTATGCAGCAGTACCTATACCCTCAGAACTACCTATGGGGTGACTTTGCGGCAGCGGCTGTACTTTCAGCACTTCCGATTACTATCGTGTTCTTACTTGCTCAACGTTGGTTAGTTGGCGGTTTGACGGCAGGTGGTGTAAAAGGATAAGCTGTAGCCTATAAGAAAGAAAAGAGCGACCTTTAGGTCGCTCTATATTGGCATTTTTATTACATCATTTGGTTTGGCCGCCGATCAGTAATAAAAATAACCCTCAGGTTACGCATAGCTGGCTACTAATCAGGTTCCTTACGCTATTAATGATTAGTGGTTTTTGTAACTCTAACCCAGGTACTTACTTGGGTTTTTTTATGCCTGCTACTTTTTGCTTTTTATGTCAGCTTTACTCGTCAAAGCTTCGAGTCATCTCTCTTTCAACTCTTTCCTACTTCAATCTTCTTACTTGAAAAATGAACGAGTCTCACAAATCAGGCTCATCAGTATAAGGAGCTGTTGTTATATTGACATATTACTAATAATCCAATGCGTGATACTTCAATTATTTGCATGCAACGAATCCCCAGGTTGCATAGAAAGTGTGTATAGAGACGGAAGGCAGTTGTGAATCTTAAGGAGTTATAATTCAGGGTTATGGAATGGAGCTAAAGCAATAGTGAATGGCTAATGGCCGAAACTCAGCGCTCAGGCCAACTTAAGATTGATAGTTATAGAATATGAACTTTGAGCTTTCGAAGCTAAAACTCTCGACTCGAAGGCGCGCAACCCAAATGTTGCAACAACACATAGATGCTTTCTTGATCGAGTGCTACGCGACGAAATAAATCCGCAAACGTTGGGTCACCGCCGAAACAAGTCTGGATATAGTGGTTAATTTCACTGTTGTCGTAGCCTTCGACGTACAACGTTCTAACCCATTGATACTCAACCGCCTTCAAGTTGTTCAGTGTAGCTTCGCTAAGAGTAGGGGGTGTCACGCTCAAGTTTGGCTCCGGGGAAATAAAATACAATCTATTATGAGTGGTGGTATTTAATCAGAGCAAAATGACGACTTTATTACAGTCAAAATAAATCAGTGAACCAGCGTTAAATCATTCCAACCTTTGGCTGAATATCACGCTTTATCGACAACATTGAATTTGTAGCGGTTTTATTTGTGTGGGGTATTAGATACACAAATGCCAAGCATGTGCTTGGCATATTAATAAATCTATGTAGGGTAGCATGACCTTATTTAAGGTACTTCACGTGCGCTTCCATCTCTTCGCCAATTTGTTTTCGCATTTTCATTAGGCGAATAGCAGAATCTCTTAACTCGATGTCTTCTGGTGTTTCAGGAACCCATTCAGGCACTTTAGTTGGAGTGCCATTTTCATCTACAGCCACCATTATAACAATACAGTGAGTCGTCAGGCGGTTGTTAAGGTCTTTTGGATCGCTCGCTTGAACGTCTATTGCAATATGCATTGAAGATGACCCCGTGTAGATTACCTTCGCGCTGACCTCCACCAAGTTGCCTACATGGATTGGTGCGACAAATCGAATACCGCCGGCATAGGCTGTTATACAATACTTACCACTCCACCCTGCAGAACAGGCATAAGCCGCTAAATCGACCCATTTCATTACTGCTCCCCCATGAACCTTACCACCAAAGTTCACGTCCCCAGGCTCAGCTAAAAAACGCAGTATAACGTCTCGTTTACCATTTTTTTGGCTATTGTTACTGCTCATCTATCTTCCTTCCTTCCTTCCTTCATTATTATTGTTCTGCATAACATGCTTGTTACTTGCCAGTAACAATATACTTAAGATGACATAAGTTAAAGCGGATAATTTCACGGTTAAGACTATTTCTTCAAACAGATGACAAACCGGTGAATATTGATGTCTATTGGGATGGGAGGCGAGAGGTAAACGCTAGGTGGCTATCTTGTGAGTAAGCTGAGAAGAAGAAAAAACACCTAGCGCGATGCTAGGTGTTTTTAAGCCGTTAGATACTCATATTGGTACCTTTTTATATTTGCCAACTAACCGCTGTTTGTCTGGTTTAGTTTAAATGATTCTAGCTTATTTACCACTAAAGTGGTAGTCAGGTTGTTTTGTTAATCAGCTCATCTTTTACTCTTTTACAAAGTATAGATCCTTTACGTGAGTTTTGCCTTTCGGAATATTGATTGGTAATTACTTATTTACACTTGGTACTAACTTCAATCTTGTAAAGGTATTCATGTTAAAAGTACATTAAGTGATTTCTTAATTACGTTACACGTTCAAGTTGATTCTCCCACCTTGTGAACTTGTTGCAAAAGCTCACTGTGGCTAACGGAGCAGGTACTGAGGAAATGTCGATGAAAGTGTTTTCACTAATCTAACCGAGCTAAAACGAGCTTAGCTTTGTTGTGGCAAAGGCGCTTCAAGTATCGGTTTTCTTTTAATTTGCGCGAGAATAACACCAGAGATCACCATCACACCGCCAATGATATGGAATTGATTAATCTCTTCACCTAACCATGTAGCAGCCAGTACAATCGCGACAACAGGCATTAAGTTCATAAACATCGCACTGGAATCTGCTCCTATGGTGTCAATCGCCTTCACCCACATCCATGGCGCGAGAATAGAAGCAGCAACCGCAGCGTAAGCTATGAGCGGGATGGCTTGCTGTGATGGTATTAGTTGCTTACTTGTCAACCAAAGTGGAGTCAACATCGCTACGGCAAACAAACCTTGAACATAAATCACAACTCCGCTGCTAACTGGCATTTTCCAACGTTTTAGCAAAACACAATAAGAAGCGTAAACGAGTGCTGCAATCAGCATGTACCCATCACCTTGAGTGAGTTCTTGGTGAATGAAGAACAGAGGGTCTCCTTTACCAAGCATGAGTGCCAAACCCGACAATGACAATACACCACCAATAATACTTAAGCGCGAAATCGATTTGTGTAGCAAAGGAACGCTCAAGAAGACACTGAACAATGGTACCAAAGAAGTGATCAATGCCATGTTAGAAGCGGTTGTCGTTAAACCCGCGTAATAACCCAGAGATTGGTTCATCGCCATGCCTAAAAAGCCAAGGAAAGCAAGCTTAGGTAGGTTAGGTTTGATTATTGCCCATTGTTTTATCACTGAACGTATACAAAAAGGAGTAAGGATTAACATCGCGATGAACCAGCGGTAAAAACTCATTGCACTAGGTTCAATGGCGCTTGCTGCAAGTTTATTGACGATTGCATTTGCGCCCCATATACAGACCGTAAAAAATGGTAAGAGGTAATACATGTTAGTTCCGTTGCAAATGATTTGATGTGGCTAGTTTGACAGGTCGTTATACTTATAGATATCTTTAAAAAGACATCAGGCGCGATAGGAAGACAAGATTGAAAAAACACTCGAGAAACCTTCACCCATCCTTATCAATTGATAAGGCACCATCCAACGTATTTATGAATTTCGAAGCGTTCTTATCGAACACCGAAACTCGTGTACATAGCCACCCTTGGGGGCAAGTGCAGTTGATTAGCGGTGGAATTCTTGAAATGGAAGCTGAAAATACTCGCTTCCTAGCACCACCACATTTAGCTATTTGGGTACCTGCAGGGGTGACGCACTGTAGTTACAACCGTAAGCCATTGGACTACTGTTCACTGAACATCGCTCGTGAGTTAACTCATCACTTGCCTGAAAAAACAAGCTTAATAACAATCACTCCCATTGTGTCTTCGATCATTGATGACTTTCGTCAGAGAAGCATCAATATTGCTGAGAGCGAGCAAGACCAAAGACTAATCCAAGTCTTACTGGATCAATTGGCTGAGCGTCAGGTTGAGCATCATTTTTTACCATCGACAGACAACAAATACTTAGCGCCGATCCTATCCGCTATAGAAGAAAACCCGACTGATGATATTTCCTTAAAAGATTGGGCAGAAAAAGTACACACGACAGAGCGTACTTTGTCACGACACTGCCAGAGTGAGTTAGGGATGAGTTTTACGGAGTGGCGATTGAGAGTACGCTACTTGTACTCTATGGATTTGTTGAGAAACGGCCAATCAGTCAAAGAAGTAGCACTAACTTTAGGTTATAACCAAGCGAGCCCGTTCATTTCAATGTTCAAAAAGTATTCGGGAAGTACCCCTGAACAATATAAGAACCGGTTGTTGTAATTCACTTATCTCGCTAAAACTGTATATTTTTCTGCTTTCTTTGATATTGAAGTATGCGTAACACAATTTTGCGTCATCACTTCGTATACCAATAGTTCATCGACATCTTCGAGCGATTCACCTAGGCGGATATGGTGAAAACTATCGGTATTCTGTTTCTGAACGATTTCGGCATTTGGTCTTGAGATTGGGGTGTTTGGTATACATCTACCCTCAATAACTGAAATCTGTGATGTGCAAGTCAAGCCGCCACGTTATTGAGGGTTATGTTCATCAATTCTCACAACTACATAGCCAATACAAAATCTAATCTAGATTTGGGTAGATATAGCTTCCTCGTTTTTTGTAGTCTAAGATTGAAATTATACGATAAGTTACTGCAGGGCTTTAAAAATGAAAGGGATTATAGTTGCTGTGATTGCCACCTTAATCTGTGGATGGTCGAGTTTTGCTGCAAGCAGAACAATCCAAACAGGCCATATTCCCAAGGTAAAAATTGCCGTTTCTTTAACTCCGCTTAGTACACCTTTGTTTATAGCAGAAAGGTTGGGCTTTTTCGTTGATAACGATATCGATGTCGAACTCATCCCATGCGAAGGTGGCGTAAATTGCGCAAATTTACTTCAAAATAATACTGTGGACTATGCGACGGCGTCTGGAACTGTTGCTCTATTTAATCAGCATCAATACAATAATATATTAATACTTTCAAGCTTCGTTACTTCGAGCAATGATATAAAACTACTGACCCTTGATCAATTGAAGATAAATAGCCTTCAAGAATTATCAGGGAAAAAAGTTGGAATTATCAAATCAAGTGCCAGCGAACTGTATTTTGATTTTCTCTTAATATCAAATGCACTTCAGGATCTCGATGTTGAAAGAGTATATCTTGAACCTCATGAAATGGTACCCGCTTTACTTTCTTTTCAAGTTGATGCCATATCCGTCTGGGAGCCATATGGATATAAAGCTTCGTTATTATCGACGACGCCTGTCATTGATTTAGGATTAAAGGGTATTTATCAACTTTCTTTCAATTTACTCGCAAAATCGCCTAGAACCATATTAAGCTCGACAGATAAAGAAATTTTATCTGCAATTTACCAAGCTACTCAATGGATTGAAAAGCATCCTAGTGAAAGTATTTCGTTGATCTCAAATGAATTAGGAGTTGACCCTCAGCAGGTTAAGTGGGCGTGGGGGGATTACATATTTGAATTAACTAACGGTTATACTTTGCTTTCAAATCTACAGCTACAAGCGAGGTGGGCCTCAGAGAGAAAAATAATAGAAGGAGAGCCCATAGACGTTAGATCATTTATTGACAATACCGCGTATATTGATCTTCAAACAAGTGGAGTCATTGAATGATTCATTCTTTAATATTTAAGATGAAAATTTTACTCGGTATTAGCGTGGTGATGGCTTTTTCGACGGCATGGTTGCTTTATGACCTCTACAACAGCCATATCGTTGCTACTAATAACCAAAACCAGCTTGTTAATCTTCAAAGAGAAGTCAGTTCTCTACAAGGGCAATTATGGCTATTCTTAGAGTATCAAGACAATAAGAGTTATAATAACTTAGTTAATCAGCAGGCCAAGTTTTCTCTTGGTATAGAAGAATCTAATATCCCAAAACCTCAAATAAAAAAAATCAAATTGCTAAATACCCAACTTGAAGAATTGATAGAGCAAGACAAGAAGTTTCAAATAGTTGTAAAAAATTCGATTCGAGATTCAAACTCCCTGATGCAAAGGCGTGCATTACTAAACGCTCGATATAACATGTTAATACAAAACATACATGAACACTTAGCGACCCAGCAAAAAAGAGAGTTATTACAAACGGAGAAGAGGACCGAAAATACAATCATTGATATTACGCGATTACTCGCTCTGTTTTTTTTCGCTATCACAGCAATCTCTTACCGTTTGCTTAGAAAGTTCCGGACAGGATCGACAGCTATATCTGAAGGGATAATGAAGATCAAGGCTCGCGATTTTTCTCATCGGATAGAATGTACCAATATTGACCTAGAATTTAGTTCTTTAGGTGAAGCTTTCAATACTATGAGTGAAGAATTAGAGCAAAATGTAGTGACAAAATCTGTATTGGAAAATGAAGTTAATAAACAAACACTAGAGCTTAAACGGCAAAAGGTTGCACTGGAATATTTGTCTGGTCACGATTCCTTAACCGGAGTGATGAATCGACGTTCCTTTGAAGAGAACCTTAAGGCGATGATATCAAGAGCCCAACGAACGGGAAGAATTATAGGAGTTCTGTTTATAGATTTGGATAAATTCAAATCTATAAATGATAATCACGGACACCGAATTGGTGATCAAGTTTTAGTTAAGGTAGCCGAACGCTTGCGAGAAAATACTCGATGTACCGATCTTGTCAGTCGATACGGAGGTGATGAATTTGTTATTGGTCTAGATTTGCTTGATGATAAAGAGTCAGTATTAGACAAAAAAACACAATTAGTTAGCGCTATAATGCGAACAGTTTCTATTGAAAGTAATGATTACCAAGTGGGTGCAAGTATCGGTATATCCTACTATCCCGATGACGGTGATAGCTACGAGCAACTTATTAATTCAGCTGATAAGGCCATGTATGTAGCGAAAAATAAAAAATTGGACTCTGCTTTATTGAAAAGTTATCAAGTCAATAACAAAGTAGTGTAGTTAATGTTAAGTCATGATATATATTTTAATCATAATATATATATCGGCCTTAACATGAAGGCTATCTTGTTGTTACTTAAATTAAATCCCTTCAAGTAACACTCTCGAAGCTTGAAGGGATGTTAGCTAACCACTGGATCGTTCATTAAGTCATGTATTTAATTGGTTACTTGTGCCAAATGATTAGCGCCATCACTAATCACTTTCTGTGACTTTAAAAGCGTCGGGCTTAACGTAATTGCTTAACCACTTGTCGAGCACATGTTGTAGTGCACCTAATGAAGTAGGTTTTTCTAGGCGGCCATCCATCAATTTACGTATCATATCTAATTCGTATTGTCCTGACTCTCCAGAAAGAGCAATGATAGGTACATGGGGCGAACGAGCCTTTATTACTTGGCTTGCGTCAAAGCCATTCATGACTGGCATTTGCACATCCATTAAGATCAAGTCTACTTGGTTCGTTCTACACAGCTCGATGGCATTTTCACCGTTTTTTGCTTGTATGCTGTTAACCCCAAGTCGAGTTAAATACATTTGAACAAGCGTACGTTGTACTTCTTTGTCGTCGACAATGAGTACTGTCGGTGCTTGGCTACCACTTCCGGCTTGTTTTACTAAGTGAACGTCGGCTTTGGCTTTATCTTCTGCTGTTGTTTGGTTTTGTTTCCAATCATTGAAGTAAGGTGTACGCAGCGTTGCTGCTTTGGGAGCGTTAGGCACAACCGGGAAATACAACTTGAACTCAGTAAACTCACCAAGTTTAGATTGACATTCAACTCTGCCACCAAATGAGCGCATAACGCGTTGGCAATAACCTAAGCCTAAGCCGCTACCACCGCTTTTTTGGTGAGAAAAAAAGTCATCGAAGATCTTGTGAGAAATGGTTTCGTCAATGCCCGGGCCGGTATCACGGAATGTGAGGACGTTCTCGTAAGCCCCTGTTTTGGTGCTGATCTCAATTTGGCTATCTGGATAGGAGTCAAAGTAATAGATCGCATTACGTATTAAGTTAAAAATAACGAAGTTAAATAAGGTCTCATTCAATTTTACAACAAAATCATCATGTTGTGGCAAACGAATCCGCTCAATAATATTCTCATTTTCGAAACCATAGTGGCTTACAGCCTGATCTACGGCTTTGTGAATAGAGGTCACCGTAATTGGTTCATGCTCTGGTGAGCTATCACTGACTTCGCGTAAGATGATGTCAATCAACTGTCGTCCACGTTGGATGGCAGCTTGACCACTCTCAATATCAAGTTGGATTTGTTTAGCTGGTGCTTGATTATCAATGTGCTGTTTTAATACTTCAAAATGCAATTGTACTTGGGCGAGTGGGTTACGCATTTCATGAGCAATTGAATTAGCAAGTGCACGGCTTTGTCGGATGCGCTTATCTGCTTCGATGGTACTTTGTACACGAGTTAATAAGGTCTGTAGCGCAGAGATCTCTTCATTAGAGAACATCTGATCATTGCTCTTGTGTGAAGAGACCAATAAGTGTGTGACCGACTCACCCTGGCCAAACAACGGCATCACCAAGGCGGTGTTGTTGGAACGCATTTTTTCATACAGTGCTTTTATTGAGCGTTTCATCGGCGCTGTGTAACCTAGCTCCTCAGAAAGTTCATCGAACACCAAAACTGACTTGTTTGTCGAAAGGTAATCCTCGTAGAGGGTTTCATTGTAGTTACTGTTAATTAGCCGCAGCTTGTCCTCTGGAATTTGTAGTAGGTGGCCTAAGCGACGCATCGCATCATCAATAGAGAGCTTGAAATCTTCTTCCAGAGCTAGGATTTGCTGGACTGGTGTTTTTGGGTTTCCGTAAATCAAGAAAGAGGCATAGCGACTCACGCGTTTGTAGAGAACATGCCAGGTGATACCAATAAGTGCGCAGATTGGGACTGCTACTAGCCATTGATTGTTGTCGGTCAATGGGATGAATATAGCGCCGAAAGGTATCACTAAAATAACACAAGCCAACAGCGCGTTGAGGCTCATGTAGGCGAGATACTTCACACTGTAGAAGCGCGAGGTTAGCAGGGCATAACCAACGAATAACATTTCACTAATAGACAATGCTGGAGGCAACCAAGTGAGTGAGAAATCACGCAAAAAATAGGTCATACCGAGGTGAATTGTCGCGGTAGACAGCATGAATACCAAGATACCTGCAATCATGTAGCCGGTTTTAGTTAATGTGAGCTTGCTACTGTTGGCGCGCATGGCCATTAGGTTACTTAGTGTAAGAACAACAAAACTAATCATTCCAATGAAAAAATATGGCGTATGCGGACCGAATTCAATAACGAATTTGCTAGGGCCAGTAATGGTGACATCTTCAACGGTTAACCCCGGACTTAAGTTAATAAAGAAGGAGTAGACCGTAAAAGTAACGAAAATAGCTTGTTGCCACAGGTGGACCTTACCATTACGTTGTTCTGCAGCGAGTTGGCACGAAAAGTAGTAGGCGAAGGCAAATGCAAAGAACGAGGCAAGATTAGCAATTTTTGCGGCCAATATTGCGGCTGAAGTACCAAGACCCGGCAACAAGTCGGAATGGAAGTAGGCGTTACTGCTGATCCACGCAACAATACAAACCGAGTACGCGATGTAAGGTGCATGGTGTGTACCTGCGATCACTTCGTTCTTTTGTTTAAGGCGATAGCAATAGTAGAGTAACCACATCACGACTACAGCAACCGTCGCAAGAAGCGTTATCGCTTTGGCGTGGATGACCGCTTCTAAGCCGAAATCAAACATGTTCATCCTTATTTACCGAGTTTGGTTTATGTACAGAGTTTGGTTTTTCTATCGAGCCAAGTTTTCTGCTTTCACGAACTCGGTGTTTGTAACGGCGAAAATCTGTGTCACTGAACACTTTTACCATCATTTCGAAATTCCAGAACCCGCGATAAATTGTTGTACCATCACCATTTAACTCGCAATATCCAGAGTGGAAATAGGCTTTTGGGTCGATAGCTTGATAAAACTGAAGCATGAAAGGTTGCTCAATAATGGTGAAGCCGATTTTGTAGCCAACTTGGTGTAATACGCTCATCAACTCTTTTTGAGCGAGATAGAGGAAGTAGAGCTTTTGTTGGGTATTCCCGCTTACTGTTAGGCGGAGGATTTCACAAATAGCGCGCTCATCGGTCAATTGTAATTGGAACTGGTTATCAAATTCAGGCAAAGAGTAACATTTTGAGAGCGTCGATGGCGTGAAAAGCTGTAACTTTACTAATTGATCGTAACCATGACTTGGTAAACAGTATTGCCATTGCTCATTACTGAACGGCGGTGCGTAACTTAACCAAGTTTCATTTTTTGACCAATCTTGAATGAGCGCAGAAGAAACCAGTGTCGGAAAGGCTTCGCTGGCTGGGTGCTTGAGTAGAATAAAGTGCTTACCCGTTTGAGATAGGTGCAGTAAAGGCAGCATCTCAAACCATTTTTCACCCTTGATGAATACCTCAAGATTGCTCAAAGCGATAGCATCGCATATTGGCATTCCTTGTGGGTGACTCGGTGTTTGTACGATAAGTTGATCATTCTCTATCTGTTCAATGATCGCACCATAGTAAGCACTATCTTCAACGGGGAGATCTACAGAAGAGTGGAGCGGGGCTTTTAATGGTGACTTTGCTTTTATTACGGCAATTTCACACTCACACCAAAATTCTAACCAATGCATGTAGCACTGGCCTACGACTGCTTCAAGTTGAATTATCTCGGATGATAAGGTGCTTGGATAGCGCTGAATGAGATCTCGATAATCCATTAAATCAAATAATACAGAGAAGCTCTTGTTTTGGTGTTCAGAGAAGAGTGATTCTAATTGGTTTCTACGATAGTTTGTTACGGTATGGAAAAGAACTGTGCGCTCTTGTGGCTGATAAGCACCAATAACGAGTTCTATTAGCGCTCGTTGTTTTTTTTCGATAGACAGACTGCTAGCTAACAGTGAGCCTAAAGACGACGTTAATTTCATGTAGTTAGCCTAGCCTGGGTTTATTGATTATTATTCGATCTGGCACCAGTCACCGGACATTTATTTTAAGTATTTGATGTAACGTTACATAGAGTGAGCAACAACAACTCTCGTCTATTGCGTGAACATAAGCTGCACAATCGGGCCAAGTTTACTACTTAAGCTTACCCTTAACAACAGCGCTTTATTATATGGATGTTAATTTATAAATTACAATATTATCAGTATCTTGCGTGAGTTTTTGGTACGTTTAGCCTGACGTATTCAAGTCGATCATTAACTTTTTGGTTCGATAAATGAGTGTGAAATATCTATTTTTTGAACCAACCTCATAATTAATACGCAACTGAATTCACCTTATGAATTACAAGGAATATAACGGCGGCCTTAAATATATAATCAATTCATGAGTGTTGTTATGTCTCATACCCGTTTATTCCCACGTCGTCGTTTGGCACTGGCACTGGCTCTTGTTCTTGCCAGTATTTCCAGTTTTACTTTTGCTCAACATCCGTGTGATGTTCCTGACCTTCAGCGATCTCCTGATCTCGCTCTCGCTGTATCAGCTGCGGATAGCAGCTGCTATAGCTCTTGGTTCTCAGCCCCGGATAATTCACTAGACAATATCTACAGTGAAGCGAGTCTAAGCCGTATTCAAATTGCACTTGACTTAGAAATTGCCCGTTACCGAGGTGAAGCTGAGCAAGCACGTAAACTGGAGAACTTTGGCGAGTTTATTCGTGCGGCTTATTACGTCCGCTATAACGCGCAAGTACAAGACTTCAGCGAAGCGTTGAGTCAGCGATTTGCTCAATCAACCAACGCTTTTTTAGCTAACCCTAACGCGCTAGATCAAGGCCGTGAACAAGTGGGGGCAATGAAAAGTCTGACGTTGATGGTCGATAACGTTAAGCAATTACCACTGACCATGGATGCACAACTTGCGGCACTTCGTCAATTCAACCGAGAAACCGCACAAGACACTCAATGGGTTGATGGTCTCAACAATCTATTTCGCGCAATGGCAGGACATGTTGCTCGAGATGACTTCTACGATTACATGGCTAATCATACACAACACATCGATACGTTGGCGGCATTCGCGCGTGATAACATGTGGGCTTTGGACACGGATGCGAGCTTTCTGGTTTATAACGCAGTTCGTGAAACGGGTCGCTTGTTGGCAAGTCCAGATAAAGCAACCAGAGACAAAGCACTGCGAGTGATGCAACAAGTGATGGCACAAAACCCACTGGGTAGCGAGCACGATAAGCTTTGGTTAGCGGCGGTTGAGATGATGGGGTATTACGCACCTGACGGCTTGAATGGATTGGATCTAGAGCAAGCAAAACGTGATCTAGCAATGCGTATACTTCCTAACCGTCATGAGTGTCAAGGGCCTGCGATTATTCGCTCACAAGATTTAACGCAAGCACAATCACTTGAAGCGTGTGATGTGCTCGCGGCGAAAGAGGTGGACTTCCATCAAGTTGCGAACACAGGTCAACAACCTGTGACTGACGACAATAACGAACGAGTAGAAGTCGTTGTGTTCGGCAGCAACGGCAGTTATGTAGATTACTCCTCTTTCTTATTTGGTAATACGACTGATAACGGTGGTCAGTATCTAGAAGGCGACCCTTCACAGGTGGGTAATGTTGCTCGTTTTATCGCTTATCGTTACGCCAATGGCGATGACCTTTCTATTCTCAACTTAGAGCATGAATACTCTCACTATCTCGATGCACGCTTTAACCAATATGGATCGTTTAACGACAATCTGGCACACGGTTATGTGGTGTGGTGGTTAGAGGGGTTTGCCGAGTACATGCATTACAAGCAAGGCTACGATGCAGCGCTAGGCCTTATAAGCAAAGGAAAAGTGAGCCTGTCGGATGTGTTCGCGACTACATACTCTCACGACACTAATCGTATCTATCGCTGGGGTTACTTAGCGGTGCGCTTTATGTTGGAAGAACATCCGCAAGACGTAGAAAGCTTATTGGTATTATCTCGTTCTGGTCAGTTTGCTGAATGGGCGAAGCAAGTGAAATTCCTTGGGTCGCAATACAATGGTGAGTTTGAGCGTTGGTTAGACACAGTTTCAAGTGAGCCAACAGATCCGGTTGATCCTACAGAGCCGACGGACCCTACAAAACCGACAGAACAAGTCAAAGTACTTGCTGAAAATCAAAGTGTGGTGTTGAGCGGCGAGGCGTACAGCGAGCAGTTGTTCTATGTTGATGTGCCAGAGAACGTAACGCATTTTGAAGTTGCTATTCGGCGCGAAGGTGAAGGGCACGGCGATGCGGATCTGTACATGAGTTACAACAGAGAAGCACATTACTATGACTTTGAGTTTAGCCAGTATCGAGACGACAGTAATGAGTTAGTGACGTTTGACCCTGAACCGTCAGGTTATATTAAATCAGGTCGCTACTACATGAGTATCACAGGTCGATCTGATTTTAGTAATGTGACATTGGTGGCATCTCTGGAGACAGAAACGCCAACACCACCAACACAAGATAAAGATGATTTAACACCGGTAGTATTGGAATCAGGTCACGCTCAAACCCTTACCGTTCATCAACGACGCTACGCTGCAGTCTATGTTCCGCAAGGTGTACAAGAAGTTCGAGTGTGGCTGAACGATAAAAGTAACAATGCGGAAAATGGACAGTCAAACACAGGCAACGTCGACTTATACGCAAGCAATTCATATTGGCCAACGGCAGGGCAACATGAATATCAGTCTAACTCCAATGGAAGCAATGAATATTTACAAATACCGGTAACTGAAGCGGGTTATCTGCACTTCTTGCTCGATGCAGAGCAACAAGGGGATGAAGTCGAAATGTTGGTGTATTTTCATTAATAAAACAGACATTAACACAAACAGTATTAACTGAAACGTCACCTACTTAAATGGTTTAAATATCAGGTAGGTAGACAGATAAAAGCCGGGCATCAGTGTCCGGCTTTGTATTTTTTAACAGTGTTCTGTGTTTATGGGTTAGTTACAGCGTCATCTCTGATGAAGTGATGACATTCGAGGTTTAAGCTTTCCTGCATATAAAACATCATTTTGAGTAACCTCTCGTGAATGATAGATGTAGAGAGAATTTATGAAGAAAGTACTATTGGCAACCTTGTTTAGTGTTGTTGCGTTAGCTGGATGTAGTCAGAAAGCTGAGGTTTCTGAACAATCACAAGAGGAAATGAATCCTATTTGCAGCACTAAGAACCTGACCGGCGGTTGGTCACAAAGTGACATCACGCGAGAAGCTAAGCAAGCGTTAGATGTGGTTCTAGGGCAAATGAATACCACTGCTAAGCTCAAAAAAATATTAGGTGTTCGAACTCAGGTAGTCGCTGGTTTAAACTATGCTATCGAGTTTGAAATGGATAATGGTGAGGTGTGGAATACCATCGTGTACCGCTCTCTTCAAGGTGATATCGAAATGATGCAAGCCGCACAGCAAGGTCGTTTGTGCTCATAGTTTAGTTTTTTAAGACCTGATATTTTTAGAGAATCTATATTTATAGACAAGCTATGCTTGCAGACAGAAAATAGCAAATGGCTCCGTAACGGGAGCCATTTTTGATTCTGAAGAGGGGGTATGTAGTGAATCCCATAAAAATTGTTGAATTCGAACTCTTATAACTCCTTGACACAAGCTCGACTTATGTCTTCATCAATGTAGGCCATCCCAAGTTTGTTGAGATAGTCCATGCGATCGGCAGTACGTAATTCTATGTCAGGGCCTGCAATGTTGTTTTCTTGATAGATCTGACCCAAGTGTTCTATGAATTGCTCTCCCGTACTCATCATTAGTAGGCTCATAGCACCAACGTCTGGTCTTACTTTTTCGCGTTGTTGTTCTGATAGGTTCACCGCTAACA
Source organism: Vibrio sp. 5S239 (assembly GCF_041439575.1). NCBI lineage: Bacteria > Pseudomonadati > Pseudomonadota > Gammaproteobacteria > Vibrionales > Vibrionaceae > Vibrio > Vibrio sp. 5S239. The sequence continues at coordinate 404,060 of NZ_JBGOOM010000001.1, forward strand.
CGACTGGTAGTTCTGTACCTGCAAAACGAACACTGCGCTCACGAACGGTTTGTTGAGCCCAGTAATACGCGAGCTCTTTACTCTGAGTTAAAAAGATAGGTTGGACGGATTCTGTGTAGTCGCTTCCGATAGTAGCCATGGTTTTTAAGGCAGCTTCGGTGAGTGATGTATCGCCAGAGCGTTTAAGCCCTTGAGTTTTAATTGAATCAAGTAAGGCAGAAGATGTGCCGTGATACCAAGTCTCACCAGTAGCGAAACCATTTTCTGACAGCAGTGTTTTAGCATCTTGTAGGTGTGTCGGTATTGAAGTCATAGGCACTCTCAATAAATAGGAAAATCATCAAACAGAATGTGATCAGTTTAAACAGAATTTTTCAGGGCAACAGTGGTGTGGAACACAAATCTGAGGCTTTGAGATGAAGCTGGCAGTACTAGCTTCATCCCAAAACCTCCTCCCTCCCGGCACCTAACAGGGAAAAGGGAAGGGGAGATTTTAGAGGGGAAACGCTGTTAACGATTAATCAAATTGATTAGACGTATTCGCTTCACCCGCTGCTTTTAGTGCATTTTCGCCAGCAAAGTATTCTTTGTGGTCGTCACCCATATCTGAACCAGACATGTTTTGGTGTTTAACACATGCGATGCCTTGGCGGATTTCTTTACGTTGAACATTCGCAACGTAACCCAACATGCCTTGGTCGCCGAAGTACTCTTTCGCAAGGTTGTCAGTAGACAGCGCTGCAGTGTGGTAAGTCGGTAGAGTAATCAAGTGGTGGAAAATACCTGCTTCACGTGATGCGTCCGCTTGGAATGTACGAATCTTGTCGTCAGCACTTGCAGACAGTTCAGTTTCGTCGTATTCCGCGCTCATTAGGTTCGCACGATCGTAAGCTGATACATCTTTACCTTCAGCAACCAATGCATCGTAAGCTTGCTGACGGAAGTTTAGCGTCCAGTTGAATGATGGAGAGTTGTTGTAAACTAGTTTCGCGTTAGGGTGAACTTCGCGAACGCCGTCCATCATCTCTTTGATTTGACCGATGTGTGGTTTCTCAGTTTCAATCCAAAGTAGGTCAGCACCTGCGTTGATTGCTTCGATACAGTCAAATACACAGCGGTCTTCACCAGTACCTTGGCGGAATTGGTATAAGCCTGAAGGTAGACGCTTAGGTCGAACTAGCTTGCCGTCACGGTTGAAGCAAACATCACCTTCAGCCATATCAGCAACATCAACCTCTTCAACATCTAGGTATGAGTTGTAGACATCACCTTGGTCGCCAGGCTCTTTTACTACAGCGATTTCTTTTGTTAGACCAGCACCTTGTGAATCGGTACGAGCAACAATGATGCCGTTATCGATGCCTAATTCAAGGAATGCGTAACGAAGTGCGCGAAGTTTTGCGTGGAAGTCAGCGTGTGGAACCGTTACTTTGCCGTCTTGGTGACCACATTGTTTCTCATCGGCTACTTGGTTTTCGATTTGTAGACAACAAGCGCCTGCTTCAATCATCTGCTTAGCCATTAGGTAAGTCGCTTCTGCGTTACCGAAACCAGCATCGATATCGGCAATGATTGGCACCACGTGTGTTACGTGATTGTCGATTTTGTCTTGGATAAGGTCTTGTTGGTTAACGTCGCCCGCTTCACGTGCAGCGTCCAGCTCACGGAATAAACCACCCAGTTCACGAGCATCAGCTTGGCGCAGGAATGTGTATAGTTCTTCTACTAGGCCTGCAACTGATGTTTTCTCATGCATTGATTGGTCTGGAAGTGGACCGAAGTCTGAGCGAAGTGCCGCAACCATCCAACCTGAAAGGTAAAGGTAGCGGCGATCTGTCTTGCCATCAAAGTGCTTCTTAATAGAAATCAGCTTTTGTTGACCGATAAAACCATGCCAGCAACCTAAAGACTGAGTGTATTGAGAGCTGTCTTTATCGTAAGCCTCCATATCCGCACGCATGATATCTGCCGTGTATTGCGCGATATCCAGACCTGTTTTGAATTTGTTTTGAGCTCGCATACGAGCAGCAGATTCAGGGTTAATTGCATCCCATGGAGCACCTGCAGCGCTTTTTGCAACTTCAATCTTTTCGATATCTTGTGTAATTTGCGACATAACTATTCCTTAGTTTCACGTGGGGTATGGTTGCCAAATTGGCTTGGATTAAAACTTTGCTATGGACAAAGAATAACCACGCATGTGATAATTTTGTTAATTTATAGTTATTATATTCGGTATTTTTCTTATGAATATTGCTCGTATAGACCTTAATTTACTTGTGTATTTAGACATGTTGCTACGTGAAAGAAACGTTACACGAGCGGCAAATCAATTGGGAATAACTCAACCAGCCATGAGTAATGGCCTTCGTCGATTACGTGATCTGTTTGAAGACCCACTGTTGGTGAGAACCAGTGAAGGAATGGTTCCTACCGAGCGAGCGCAAAAGTTGCAGCCGCTGGTTCGCAACATCTTGGCGAATGTAGAAAAGACGCTACAGCCCACCACTGAGTTTAGGGCTGAAGATAGCGAACGTGTGTTCCGTATCATGGCGAGTGATTATGCTGAATCAACCCTTATTCAGCCGCTATTAAAAAAACTGAGTGAGATAGCGCCGAAAATACGACTGGATATAATGACGCCAAGTGATGTGAGCTATCAGGATGTAGAACAAGGTACTGTTGATATTATTATCAACCGTTTTGATGATATTCCACAGTCCTTCCATCAGATGAGCCTTTGGCACGACGGGTTTTCTTGCCTATTTAGCTGTGACAATCCAATAGCCGACAACTTTGATATTTTATCTTATTTAAAGGCGCAACACATTTGGGTAAGTAAGACGGGTATGGGAACTGGAGTCGGGATCAATCCAAGTGAAGCGCAAAAGCTCGGTTGGATAGATGAAGCATTAATGCGCATTGGTAAAACCCGCAATATCACGGTGTTTACCCGACATTATCTATCTGCGATTCTCTTTGCTCAGCAGAAAAACCTTATCCTTACTATTCCAACTAAAGCCGCGCAATTGCAGCGCAACAATCCTAATTTATTAATCAAACCAGCCCCATTTGCGATTGAACCTTTCGAGGTGAAAATGGCGTGGAGCCCATTGTTACAAACCAATCCAGACCACCAGTGGATGCGTCGCTTGATTAAAAGTGTCGCCAATGAAATAGAAAGCGGTGTGACGGAGTAACATAGTTTGCAGGGTATTTTTTATATGAATATTCAGTATAACAGGCATAAATTAGCTAAATTTACACCTGTTAAGTAAGTTTAAACTAGTTATTTAAATTTAAGTCAGTTAAGTAAATATATTGAGTAGTCATCAGTTAGCTTGAGAGAGATTTTATGAGCAGTCGTATTCAACAGGGAAGCTTGAACATTGATAGCACCCTCTACCAATTAATTAATGAGCAGGTCATTCCTGGAACAGGCATTATCGCTGAAGACTTTTGGCAATCTTTTGCAGCGATCCTTAAAGATCTGGCACCAAAAAATCGTGCTTTGCTTATCAAGCGTGAAGATCTTCAACATCAGATTGATGCTTGGCACCAAGAGCGTGCTGGTCAAACACTCGACGCAGCAGAGTACAAACAGTTCTTGCAGCAGATTGGCTACCTAGTGCCGGAAGGTGAAGACTTCCAAGTTACCACTGCAAGTGTAGAGCCTGAAATCGCAACACAAGCTGGGCCGCAGCTTGTGGTGCCTATCATGAACGCGCGATTTGCACTTAACGCAGCAAACGCGCGCTGGGGCAGTTTATACGATGCGCTCTACGGCACAGATGTCATCAGTGAATGCGATGGTGCAGAGAAAGGTGGAAGCTTTAACCCTGTTCGTGGCGCTAAAGTAGTGAGCTATGCTCGCGGCTTCCTTGATGACGCCGCACCGTTGAATGGTGTTTCTCATAAAGACGTGACTAAGTACAGTATCAGCAATGTGAACATTGGCAACATGCTGACAGCAACGTTAGATAACGGCGAAGAAGTCACTCTAATTGATCGCAATCAGTTTATAGGTTACCAAGGAGACGCAAGCGCGCCTTCTTGCATTCTGCTGAAGCACAATAATCTCCATATCGAAATTCAGATCGATCCGAGTGCGCCAATTGGCAGCGTTGATGTGGCTGGAATTAAAGATGTGTTGGTGGAATCGGCTCTCACCACCATTATGGATTGCGAAGACTCTGTCGCTGCGGTTGATGGTGAAGACAAAGCACTGGCTTACCGTAACTGGTTAGGTTTAATGAAAGGTGATTTACAAGAGTCGCTTGAGAAAAACGGCAAAACTATCGTTCGTAACCTCAACCCAGATCGTCAGTATACCAGCGTGACGGGTGGCGAGATCTCGCTGAAAGGCCGTAGCATGTTGTTCATTCGCAATGTGGGCCACCTAATGACCAACCCTGCGATTATTGATGCGGAAGGTAATGAAGTGCCTGAAGGCATTATGGATGGCATGGTGACATCGCTCATCGCAATGCACGATTTAAAGGGTAATAGCCCGTATCAAAACTCAACCGCGAACAGCATTAATATTGTAAAACCTAAGATGCACGGCCCTGAAGAAGTGGCTTTCACCAATGAGTTGTTTGGTCGAATTGAAGATGCATTAGGTTTAGATCGCTTTACGATTAAAGTCGGCATTATGGACGAAGAGCGTCGTACCTCTGTGAACTTGAAAGAGTGTATTCGCGCAGCCAAAGATCGTGTCGTGTTCATCAACACAGGTTTCCTAGACCGAACGGGTGATGAAATCCACACCAGTATGGAAGCAGGACCATTCGCTCCGAAAACACAACTGAAAACCATGACTTGGATTGGCGCATACGAAGATCAAAATGTTGATCTTGGCTTAGCTTGTGGCCTGCAAGGTAAAGCTCAAATCGGTAAAGGTATGTGGCCAGAGCCAGATAATATGGCGAAGATGATGGACGCGAAAATCGGACATCCACAAGCGGGCGCGAATACGGCTTGGGTACCATCGCCAACGGCTGCGACTTTGCATGCTTTGCACTATCACAAAGTGAGCGTACCAAGCCGCCAGAAAGAGCTTAGTGAGCGAGTGAGAGCCAATGTAGACGATATTTTGACTATTCCGCTACTAGGCAATCAAAAGCTGACCGCGAAAGATATCCAAAATGAATTGGACAACAATACGCAAGGTATTCTTGGTTACGTAGTTCGTTGGATTGACCAAGGAGTAGGTTGTTCGAAAGTGCCAGATATTAACGATGTAGGGCTAATGGAAGACCGAGCGACGCTGCGTATTTCAAGCCAACACATCGCTAACTGGTTACGCCATGGTATTTGCGATGAAGTCCAAGTAATGAAAACCATGAAACGTATGGCGGCCGTCGTTGACGAGCAAAATGCAGGCGATCCGAGTTACCGCAATATGGCACCAGATTTTGAAAACAGCATTGCTTTCTCAGCAGCTTGCCAGTTGGTATTTGAAGGTTGTGCTCAGCCAAGTGGTTACACCGAGCCTGTATTGCATGCTATGCGACTGAAGTTAAAAGCACTTGCATAAAACAAGGCTGCTAAATTGTTAGATAGCTAGAAAACAAAATAGCAAAGCAACGTAACCGTGTTACAGAATAACTAAATAACAACGTCACTTAATAATAAAACCACTAAGAAAAGAAACATCCATTTAAACCGAGCCCAAGGTGCCGCGCTTTATAGCGCGGCTTTTTTTTGAGTGTTCACGGGGAATGGAAAGGGAAGAAAAGAACTGACTTAGTGATGAAACGTATTACTACTAACCTCATTTTCCACCAAAGCATAGATACTTAATATCCATGTACTCGTCGATGCCTTCTTTAGCGCCTTCGCGGCCAATACCTGACTGCTTAACCCCACCGAAAGGTGCAACCTCTGTTGAGATGAGGCCGTCATTAATGCCAACCATACCGTATTCAAGTGCTTCTGCTACCTTCCACACACGGTGGATATTCTGGCTGTAGAAGTAAGACGCTAAACCATAGATCGTATCGTTCGCCATTTCGATCAGCTCTTCATCGCTATCGAACTTCATAACAGGAGCGACAGGGCCAAAAATCTCTTGTTGAACGATGTCCATGTCGTGCTTCACGTCTTTAAGAATGACAGGTTGAATGAACAAGCCCGCAAGCTCTTGCGTTGGGGTTACAGGCTGGGCACCTTGTTCAATGGCGCGGTCAATCAAACCTTGGATGTTCTGTTTCGCTCTTTCACTGATCACAGGGCCAATGTTGATGCCTTCGTCTAAGCCGTTGCCAATTTTGAGTTGCTGCACCGCTTGGTCGAATTTAGCCACAAACTCATCGTGTACTTTGCTGTGAATATAGAATCGATTAGCACAAACACAGGTTTGGCCTGCATTACGGAATTTCGAAGCCATTGCGCCTTGAACCGCAGCATCGATATCGGCATCGTCAAACACAATAAACGGAGCATTACCGCCAAGCTCCATCGAGGTGCGTTTGATTCCTTTTGCAGCTTGAGCCATTAAGATACTGCCGACACGGGTAGAGCCTGTAAAAGAGATCTTTTTGATCAATGGGTGTGAGGTGAATAGCTCGCCAATCTGTTCTGGGCTGTCACCCAATACAACTTGAAGCAGATTTTTAGGAATACCCGCTTGGTAGGCCAGTTCAACAACAGCAAATGCTGAAAGTGGCGTTTCGTCAGAAGGCTTAACAATAAAACTACAGCCAGCCGCCAGTGCAGGCGCGGCTTTACGTGTGATCATCGCTATCGGGAAATTCCACGGTGTGATGGCACACGCCACTCCGATCGGCTGCTTGATCGTCACTAAGTGTTTTCCTGCGACTGTGCTTGGAATTGAATCACCATAGGTACGCTTTGCTTCTTCAGCGAACCATTCGATAAAGCTTGCACCATAAACCACTTCGCCCGTTGCTTCTTCCAACGGCTTGCCTTGTTCGATCGTCATTAAGTGAGCAAGGTCGTCCTTGTTTTCAAGGATCAGTTGATGCCAAGCTTTCAGTATCGCAGCGCGAGATTTAGCCGGAATTTTTGCCCACTCTTTCTGTGCAATATGAGATCGCTCGATAGCTCTGTCTAATTCTGTCTCAGATGATATAGGAGCATGTCCAATAAGCTCACCCGTTGCTGGGTTGGTTACTGCTACTGCTTTATCCGCTTCAGTCACCATAAAAGAGAGTAAGCGCTGGTTATTAATTTCTAGCATGTGATTCCTTCTTGATGATTACTAACACGTATTGATGCGGTTATTGAGTTGATGTCTATGGCAGTGCTGATGATTCGTTTTAGCCTACCAATGTTATTCTTGCGCCCAGTTGTCTGCTTCTATCTTCGCCAATGCTTTCGCGGCTTTTTGAAGAGCAGGTAGGAACTTGATCGCTTCGTCTGGTTTCACTCGAATCACTGGTGCTTGGATTGCCAAACCGAGATTGGATTGACCGGTTGGTGATGGAATGAGTACTGCGATACACACCAAACCCGGTAGAAACTCTTCGTCATCAATCGCAAAGCCTTGGATCTTAGCTTGTTCGATGTCTTGCTCTAACACTGAGTAGTCGGTGATGGTTTTCACTGTGTACTGAGTCAGTGGCACGTTTTCGATCAGTCTTCTGCGCTGTGATTTCGACATGTGAGCCAAAAACAATTTGCCTGTCGCTGAGCAGTGCACAGGAACGCGAGAGCCAGGTTGCAAATGGAAGCGAAGTGGCGCTTCGGTTTCTGCGCGGTCAAGGTAGATGATCTCACCGCTTGATAGTGCGGTTAGGTTGCAGCTCTCTCCGACTTCTGCTCGAAGGTTTTCAAGAATCGTGCGCCTCGCGCTGTGCATGGTGCTGTTGAACAGTAAGTTTTCAGCCAACTTTCTGAGTCGAATGCCAGAGCTGTAATGCTTTTCGTCGCCATCTCTTTGAATGATACCCGCGGATTCTAATTGTTGCAGCATGCGGTGTAGGGTGGGTTTCGGTAGTCCTGTTTCTTCGACGAGCCCTTGAAGAGAAATAAACTCGTCTTTTTGCGCTATCACCTCTAATAGTGCAAAAAGTCGGAGAGTGGGCGTATCTCCTTGAACTTGTGGTGTTTCTGTTTGCATACAGTGATTCATCCTTGCGATATGTCTATGTGTAAGAGTGTACATATCAAATCAATATTCTTCAATTATCTGAATAAAATTTGACCTTTTTTATTATTTAAATAATATAAATACAAATTATGGAACAATTAATCTCAATAAGTGGAATTTTAAAATGAAAGCAATTGAACGGATTATTGATAAGGCGCACTTAGATCGTAAGCGTGTGGTTTTGAGTGAAGCTGAAGACCCTCGTGTACTCAAAGCGGCACGATTAGCGATAGATAAACAGCTCGCTTATATCACGCTGGTGGGCGACGAAAAGGCGGTTATCGAAGCCGCTCAGCTGCATTATATTAACCTTGCGGGTATTCATATTGTTTCACCACAAACATCAGCACTTAAAGCCGTGTTGGCTGAACGGCTCTATGAGTTAAGAAAAGCCAAGGGCATGACTTATGAAGATGCATTGGAGAAGGTCACAGACCCACTGATTTTTGCCAACTTGATGGTAAGGGAAGGACTGGTTGACGGCACGGTTAATGGAGCGGTTTATACCACATCAGATGTGGTGAGAGCCGCGCTGCAGATCATTGGGTCTGCACCAGACAGTGAATTGGTCTCGAGCTTTTTTCTGATGATGTTGTGTGAACCTTTCCATAATCTTAAAGGTGGCATGATTTTCAGTGATTGTGGTTTGGTGATTAACCCTAATGAAACTGAACTTGCATCGATTGCAGTGGCGGCATCAAACAGTGCACAAACGCTGTTGATGGAAGAACCGAAAGTCGCAATGCTCTCCTTTTCGACCAACGGCAGTGCCAAACACGAATCGGTCGATAAGGTTCGTAATGCCGCTCAACTCGTGAAACAACGTTGTCCCGGTATTGCGGTTGACCAAGATGTTCAGCTTGATGCAGCGATTGTCACCGAAATAGCGGCTAAAAAGTTGCCAGATTCAGAGGTCAAAGGCCAATCGAACGTGTTGGTATTCCCCAATTTAGAAGCTGGTAATATTGGTTATAAGCTTGCGGAAAGGTTGGGTGGGGCAGTTGCGATTGGTCCGTTGTTGCAAGGGCTGAATCAGCCTGCCAATGACTTATCCAGAGGGTGCAGCGCCGAAGATATCTTCAATGTAATTGCAGTGACTGCCGTGCAAGCACAACAAGGTAAAACGGCAAATCCAATGACGGGTGTTGAAGCTGATGCTCAAGAAGCTCCAGAAGATCAAAACGCTACAGAAGATCAAGAAGCTAAAGAAAGAGAAGAATCAGAATTTGAGTTTAGATACTAAGACTCAATACCTAAAGCTCGCTACATACTAAGTAAAAAAACTAATTAGGATTACCAATGGAGTTACCTGTTTTACTCGCCATTCTTACCACTATTGCGGTAGGTACCTACTTCCAAACGGTCACGGGTTTTGGCCTCGGTATCATCGTGATTGGTTTAACGGTCAGCCTTAATTTGGTTTCCTTACCAGTTATAGCCGCTGTGGTCAGTATTGTGACCTTGTTCAATTGCTTGGTTGCGTTGATGGGTAAGCCATTGCTTGGGGAACTCAAGATTTTGGTGGTGTTAGTTATCGGTATTATCCCCGGCGTGTCTATGGGGGTGTTCTTGCTAGACGAGTTGAGCGATTCGGCCACGAATATTCTCCGAGGACTATTGGGTGCGATGGTGTTATTCGCAGGTTTGAGCTTTATGTTCAAACCTAAAACCAGAAAGGACCGTTCGGCAACGGTATCTTTCTTGTTATCTGGTTTTAGTTCTGGGCTCGCGGGTGGGTTATTCGGTATGGCAGGCCCACCGATTGTTTACCATCTCTATCGACAACCTTTTACGCTCGATCTGGTGCGAAGCACACTGCTGATGGTGTTCGCGTGTACGTCGATGTCACGTACTGTCAATGTCTATGCGGCAGGCGACATGGAACCGAGCATACTATGGTTATCAGCGATCGCGGTTCCCTTGGTGGCGCTTGTCACGATGTTTGCTCGACGTTTTCCACCGCCGTTGTCCAATGATCAACTCAGAAAGTTAGTGTTTATTGTGTTGATGTTGATTGGTGGGTACTTGATGGCGGTCTCTGCATGGTCGTTGTTTTTGGCTTAGAACGTTTTCTTTATCAAAATTATCTTTGAACGAGGAGGGCTTGATTCTCGTTTAATGCTTGATGACACCCTCCTCACTGGCACGTCAGCGCTTTAGCATCTCGAAGATACTTCTAGATAACCCAAACAAGCAGCTCTCCTGCACATCTAAAGTGATGTTACTTCGGTAGTACGGGCTTAAATCGACACTCATTCCCACACCATGAATCTCGATATGGTTTTTGTTTGATTCACGCTCAATCACTTGTTTGAGATGGTTATCCAAATAGAATTGATCATTGGCGGTGCTGGTGGCGGTATCCATCGGGCAGCCGTCTGAGAACACGATTAAAACCTTTCTTTGTGCATTGTGCTGTTGCAACCGCTGGCTAGCGAACTGAACCGCTTCGCCATCAATCCCTTCTTTAAAGATGTCGGCTTTGCGAAGGCTCGCAATGCCAAGGCGAGACCGTCTCCAATGGGTATCAAAATCCTTAAACACGATATGGCGAACTTCGTTTAAACGGCCTGGGTGTTTCGGCTGACCTTGCTTGAGCCACTGTCGATAGACCTTGCCACCATTCCAGTTGTTGGTGGTGAAGCCAATGATCTCAAATGGGATATCAGCCAATCCTACGGATTTGAGAATCGTATCCATCAACAAACTTAGCTTGTGACTGTGTTTCTGCATTGAACCTGAGCAGTCCATCAAAAACGTGATGGCACATTGATGAGATGCGCCGATGTCAGGTTGATAAAAGACAGTGCGATCCAATGGCGACGTGATGAGCTTGGTTATGGTTGTGGCGTTAACAATGCCTTCTTCTAAATGATCCTGACGTCGGTTCGTTTGTGGAGTGGCAACAAAGCGAGTGAGCATCGCGGCTAAACGGCGAGTGTTGACTTGTCTCGCCATGATGTCATCAGTGAGCTTTTGCCTCAGATCGAGTAACAGAGCGTGCCTGACGAGTTTATCTGCGGCGACCACGTGGTCAAATTCTGAATTAAAGACCTGATAATTGGCGCCCGACAGTTCGAATACCTTGCTACTGCCTGTGATGTCGGTATCGACGTCTTCATCTTGAATGTCGCCATCAACAATCAATGCAAGCTGAGCAAGGATCTTAATGTCTTCTTCAACCGTAGGTGTCGGCGAGTTATTACTCTCTTGTTCTTGGTTGATAAGCTCTTGTGCTAAAGAGGCTAGCTCATTGGCGCAGTGTGCAAACTGTTGTTGGTCGCTTCTATGTTGCTTTAAGCGCCTCAGGCTGTGCCCAAAAGTAGGCACGATGCCGGCACGTGTCGATTCAATGGTTTCAGCAATCGGTTCCGAAACGGGAACACCGGTTAAGCGAGTGTGGATAACCTGCATCAATGTGAAGAGCAGAATGCCAATGCGAGATTCAGTAAAACCATTCTGATGATATTGGTCGCTCCAATACGCAAAGTTGAATTGAATACTGTTGGTTACACCTTTTAGATAAGATGGAACTTGAGATTCAATTCGCACCTGTTCGCAGAAGTCGTAAAGCAGACGTTCGACTTCGTTTTTCGGTCGCAATGAGTAATGAAGTTCAGCATCAGAAAGCAAGAGTCGTAGTGCTGATGAATCGATCTTACCTTGCATCGAAAGCTTGCTGTTTTTCAGCTCATGACTAGATACAAAGGTCAGATCGTTGGTGTGCGCGGACTGGTAATAACAAGGGATATTGCCTTTATAGAGACGCTCTCCTCGATAATTCAGGCTCAACTCGCCACTGATCGCTCTGGCGACAGACACACCAAGGTCGAGGATCTTTTTCTGCTGGGAAGAGACATTGGCCATGGTTTACGACTCCGAGTGCGAATAGTTTTGAGTATGTGTTTCCAAGGCTTCCCCAAAGCAACGGAAATAGTATTCGCTTACCAACTCTTTCTCTTCGTCTTCGCAGCGATTTAAGAATGACAGCCTAAATGCGGTGGCTACATCGTCGAATATTTGGATGTTTTCGGCCCAAGTGAGTACCGTTCGTGGCGACATCACCGTTGAAAGGTCGCCAGCCCGAAACCCGTTGCGAGTTAACCCTGCCGTTGCGATCATTTTCTCAACCAGTTGTCGGCCACTTTCATTATTCAGATCTGGAAGCTTGGATAACACGATCTTGGTTTCATGTTGTGGGTCTAAATAGTTGAGCGTGGCAATGATGTTCCAACGATCTAACTGGCTGTGGTTAAGCACTTGAGTACCCGAATACAAACCCGAAAAGTTCCCCAAACCGAGCGTGTTACAAGTAGCAAACAGGCGGAAAGAGGGGTGAGGAGTGATCACTCGGTTTTGTTCCAAAGAGGTGTATTTTCCGTCTTGCTCTAACAGTTGTTGAATCACAAACATCACATCTGGTCGTCCTGCATCGTATTCGTCTAATACCAATGCGATGGGCTGTTGAATGCTCTGTGGAAGAATGCCTTCTTTAAACTCTGTCACTTGCATTCCATCTTTAATAACGATGCTGTCTTTACCAATGAAATCCAATCGACTTAAGTGTCCGTCTAGGTTGATCCTCAAACACGGCCAATTTAATCTCGCGGCGATTTGTTCAATGTGAGAAGACTTGCCCGTTCCGTGTGTACCTTGTATCAACGTACGGCGATTAGAGGTGAACCCCGCCAATATCGCCAGCGTCACTTCAGGATCAAAACAGTAGTTAGGATCGACTTTTGGCACATACTCTCCCACATGTTCAAACGCCATCACCGTTAGGTTGCTGTCGATGCCAAAGCACTCTCTAACACTTACCTGTCGCGTTGGTGTCAATTCCGACTCTTTCATCATTCTTCCCTCTATATAACCCATTACTTGTCGATGTTATTGCGCTATGTCGTCGATTATTAACAGCTCCAGTTAAGTTAACGGCACTTTTTGTACTAAAAACTATCAATAATGTGATCCAGTTTTGTTAATTAGAATGAATTGTTCCAATTTAATATAAAAAGTTGACGCACAAAAAATCTACAACTAAGGTGAAAGTGAATTCAAAAAAGAGACAAATCATTCCGAAAAATGAAATTTTGGTTAACTCAAGGAGAATGGAAGAATGAGTGAGCAAGAAAAACGTACGGTTGTTTCCGGCACAGTAACAATGACACCATCAGAAGCGTTCGTTGAAACTATGGTTGCTAATGATGTTACCGACATGTTCGGCATCATGGGGTCAGCATTTATGGACGCAATGGATATCTTTGCTCCTGCTGGCATTCGATTGGTCCCAGTAGTACACGAGCAAGGTGCTGCTCACATGGCAGATGGTTACTCTCGTGTATCGGGTCGCCACGGTGTGGTTATCGGGCAAAATGGCCCGGGTATCAGTAACTGTGTGACTGCGATTGCAGCGGCGTTCTGGGCACATAGCCCGGTCGTCATTGTGACGCCAGAGACAGGCACTAAAACAATGGGCTTAGGTGGTTTCCAAGAGTGTAACCAGCTTCCAATGTTCCAAGAGTTTACTAAGTATCAAGGACACGTAACGCACCCAGACCGTATGGCGGAATACACAGGCCGATGCTTCGACCGTGCGATGAGCGAAATGGGTCCGACTCAACTGAATATTCCTCGTGACTACTTCTACGGTGAAACTCAAACTGAGATCCCCAAACCCGCGCGTTTAGACCGTGGTCCGGGTGGTGAAAAATCTTTGAATGAAGCGGCAGACCTGATTGCAGAAGCGAAATTCCCAGTCATCATCTCTGGTGGTGGCGTGGTAATGGCTGACGCAGTTCAAGAGTGTGCAGCATTAGCAGAAAGGCTGGGTGCGCCGGTTGTGAACAGCTACCTACACAATGACTCGTTCCCTGCTAGTCACCCATTATGGTGTGGCCCTCTAGGCTACCAAGGTTCGAAAGCAGCAATGAAATTGATGGCTCAAGCGGATGTGGTTATCGCTTTGGGTACACGTCTTGGTCCATTTGGTACTTTGCCTCAACATGGTATGGACTACTGGCCGAAGAACGCGAAAATCATTCAGATTGATGCAGACAACAAGATGCTTGGCCTTGTTAAGAAGATCTCTGTTGGTATCTGCGGCGACGCGAAAGCAGCTGCGGTTGCTCTATCTGAAAGATTAGAAGGCCGTGCACTGTTGTGTGATGACAACAAAGGCGCTCGTCAAGACACCGTCGCTACAGAGAAAGCACTTTGGGAAAAAGAGCTTGATGAGTGGACACACGAACGTGACTCTTTCAGCTTGGATATGATTGAAGAAAACTCACATGAGACTCCGTTCTCTGGTGGTGAATACCTACACCCACGCCAAGTACTGCGAGAGCTAGAAAAAGCGATGCCAGAAGACGTAATGGTCTCGACGGATATCGGTAACATCAACTCAGTGGCAAACAGCTACTTACGCTTTGAAAAACCACGTAGCTTCTTTGCTGCAATGAGTTTCGGTAACTGTGGTTACGCATTCCCGACCATCATTGGTGCGAAAGCAGCGGCACCTCATCGCCCCGCTATCTCTTATGCAGGCGACGGTGCGTGGGGCATGAGCCTGATGGAAACCATGACATGTGTTCGCCATAACATTCCAGTGACAGCCGTGGTATTCCACAACCGTCAATGGGGTGCAGAGAAGAAGAACCAAGTCGACTTCTACAACCGACGCTTTGTTGCTGGTGAACTGGATAACCAAAGCTTTGCAGAAATCGCACGAGCAATGGGTGCTGAAGGCATCACGGTTGATAAGCTAGAAGATGTAGGTCCGACTCTACAAAAAGCCATCGACATGCAAATGAACGAAGGCAAAACAACCATCATTGAAATCATGTGTACTCAGGAATTGGGCGACCCGTTCCGCCGAGATGCACTATCAACGCCGGTTCGTTTCCTAGATAAATACAAAGATTACGTATAAGTCATAGGAAGTTTGTCCGACCAAAACAGTCTCGTGAATGCAAGATAAAGAGTTATCGAGAATGTGGTCGGGCAAACGAATTAAGTTCTAACACTAGGTATTAATTTAAAACTGGATGATGAAACAGAATGGTTAAACGACCGAGTCTATTTTAAAGATTATTAATAGATTTATTACGTAAATATTGGGTAATATATTTTTATTATTTCGTTTTAAATGTTAGGGAATTAATGAAATTATTAAGGTGAATAGGTTGACGATTACAGTAATATAAGCTTATCAATAATTATTATGAGTTACTTTTAAATAGTAATTATCGATAAATAGATAGAGTTATGAGTCTTTAGTCTATGTGTTTTATTAGATGTCAGTATTATTTAATAAATAAAAATTTATTTTTTATATTGTCGGTTGGTTGGAACCAAATATGAACAACAAACTTTATATCAGCACACTCGAGGAACTGTATAAAATAATCGAGTCATTAATGACTGAATGCAGTGATCAACGTGGTTTGATTTATAACGTATGTGATTATGAAAACAGTAATCTGATGCCAAGTTTAGGCCGTTAAAATCGTAGGAACATACGCCGTGTCGAACAAGAGCTGCTTGCTACGGTGAGACTTTACGGTGGTCACTCGCTGAGTTCTAACGATATAAATGACTGGTTATTGATGTGTTTAGCCAAGAAACTGGGCTTTCCCACCCGTTTACTGGAATGGACTGATAACCTGTTAAATGCGCTGTGGTCGGTGTGTCATAGCCAAAGTAAAGACTGCATAAATATAATTAAAGCTGTTGATTATCAGCGGGTTAGTTTCTTTATTTCACCGTGTGATCTCAACAAAACACAGATATTTAATGTGGCGGATTGCGATAAACAAGAGCCACGCAAGGACAAGTGGTATTCCATTCACCCATTTAAGGAAGGTGGCAATGATGCCATTCAGCCTTTGTACGATGAGAAAGAATATTCAAACGGTCTAGTGTCCGTTCATATTCTTCCATCAATGAAAGTAAACCTGATAAAGGAGTTAATATCCATGAATGTTTTAAATGAACCGACAGAATATGTCGAAGAGAAACTAACAGATTTAAAAAATGAAGCACATGTAGATAACAACCAAGTAATAAATAAAGGTGATGGCAGTATCGAATTACAAGTTAATACTCATGATCGTCAACTTGAACAGTATGGTCGAAAGTATCATCAAGACTTTGATTTCGACTAAAGGCTAACACGTTCCAATTTAATTATATCTCTAATATCGAGATTGAAAACCTGAGTAAATAAAATTATAACACTAATTAATTTATAAAAAGATGAAATCTGTGAGCTTAGAGATTGTTTATAACCTAACTCGAAGTTAGAGTGATGAACCTTGTTATCAGGTTGTTAAATTTTCGCAGATCTAGTTTAAACACTCTAATAAAAAAGTGGCGCAAAGCTACTGAAATTTAAACCAATAACGAAAACATAAAGGATTCTGGAATATGAATATGCAAACCAATGCACCGACATGTGTGCTGGAAAACCAAGTCGACACCGCTTTTTTACAGTCTTTCAGTGATGCGTGGAATAACCATGATATTGAGGCGCTCATGTCTTTCATGACGGAAGACTGTGTATTCCACACGGTGGCAGGCGAAGGCTTGCTTGGAAACACAATCGAAGGGTACGAAGCGGTTCGAAATAGCTTTGAATTGGTTTGGCAGAACTTTCCAGATGCGGCTTGGAGCGACCCTGTGCATTTTGTGTGTGGTGACCAAGCAGTGAGTGAGTCAACGTTTTCTGCAACGAACCCGGATGGCAGCGTCATCGAAGCTCGCATGGTCGACGTGTTTACCCTGAAAGATGGAAAAATCAGCGTAAAAAATGCCTTCCGTAAAACACGACCTCTTTTAACTCCTAACAACACTCCCAAGAGCTAGACACGAAACCACAACCCGTTCACGTGTTATGACTAGGAGAGTCGAATTATGAGTTTAGTAATGGAACAACCGGCAGCCGATGTGGCGCCAAAGGTGAAAAGCACCCAAGCAAAAGAAAGTACCCAAGCAAAAGATAAATACGATCCAAAATACGATCCACTAAAAGATAAAAACCCAGGTCACGGTAAGGAATACGCACCAACGTACTGGGTAGATACCGCAGGCGCACCACCTGAAGATGATGGCCCAATCACGTCAGACATGGATGTCGATGTGGCGATTATCGGTTCAGGCTTCACTGGCCTAAGCACTGCGATACATCTTGCTGAAATGTACGGTATTAAAGCGACAGTGATTGAAGCCAACCGTTTGAGTTGGGGCTGCAGCACCCGAAATGGTGGTCAGGCACAGTGTGCTTCAGGGCGTTTGAAGCGTTCTCAGTGGATTGAACGTTGGGGATTAGAAACTGCGCTAAAAATGCACCGCGAATGCGTCGATGGCATGAACACATTTAAGTCTCTAATCAAAGACATTGATTGTGACCCGCAGCCGGGTGGCCACTTATATGTGGCTCACCGTCCAAAAGTGATGGCAACACTCGAGAAAGAAGCCAAGTTGCTGCGTGACACGTTCGATTACGATGCGCAGATCTTAGATGCGGAAACCGTAAAACGTGATTATGTTGGTGATCAAGAAGCGGCAGGCGCGATGCATGAGCCCGAAGGGATTGGAATTCATGCAGGTAAATTGGCGTTTGGCTATCTAAGAAAGGCGCGAGCACTCGGTGTAAAAGTGCATCCAGCTAGCCCTGTGATGGGTTGGGAAACTCGTGGCGGTGTACATTACCTGAAAACACCAGGTGGTGTTGTGAAGGCTCGCTCTGTCGGTGTTTGCACCGGTGGGTACACCAGCCAAGGTTTGCATTCCGAGCTTAAGAATCGCCTATTACCAGTGCTTTCTAACTCGATGGTGACACGTCCGTTAACTCAAGACGAAATCGCCGCGTGTAACTTCAAAACCAATCAAGTGATTACTGATACTCGAATTCTGCGCCACTACTACCGTTTGCTACCGGATAACCGAGTACAGATTGGTACACGCAGTGCCATCAGTGGCAAGAACGCACCTGAAAAGAAATATGAAGACATGTTGAGAGCGGATTTAACCCGAAAATTCCCTTCTCTCGATCAGATCAAAATCGATTATTCATGGTGGGGATGGGTGGATGTTAGCCACGACATGATGCCGAGAATTTATCAGCCGAATCCAAAGCAATCCATCTTCTACGCACTGGGTTATGGCGGCAATGGCGTGATGTATTCCGCTCAAGCAGGTAAACGCCTCGCTCAGTGGATCGCAGGTGAAGGCCACAAGTTGGACCTACCGATATTTGAATCAAAACTTCCGTTCCCCAACGTGAGGGAAGTGGTGGAATCAGAGATGTTTGCACCGTTTCGCAGAATGGGGCAGCGGTTCCTTTATCAGTGGTATTCGTTAAAGGATGAGAAGCTGTAATCGCGACTCGAACATTGTTTCCAAAATAGGGAAATAGAACTACGACCAGGAAAGTTGTACCAGGTCACCTTGTGAGCAAAGTACAGGCAGGAAGTCTGTACGATAGGAAAGGTTAAGACTATGAAATTTATTAAAAATAAAATTATTGCTGGTGTCACCATCGTAGCAACAGCGGTGCTATCTCATACTGCGGCAGCAGCGAATTTTAAAATGGCTATCGGCGATGCTGCTGGTGGTACGCAGTGGGAATTGGCGACCTCGTTTTCTGAACTGATGGAGCAAAAAACAGACGGTAAAGTGAAAATCGATCTTTTCCCGAATGGCCAATTAGGCAATGAGCAAGACACTGTCAACGATGCGGCAATCGGTCTTCTCGACTTCTCTGTACTGGCGATCAACAACGTAACCCCTTTCTCTCCAACTGTTGGTCTACTGACCATGCCTTATGTGATTCAAAGCGCAGAAGAAGCGGTTCTACTTACTCAAGGCCAAGTTGGCCAAGACCTCATCGATAACACCATTCGAGATGCTGGAGTTCGCATCGTTGGTTGGGCTTATTCCGGCTTTAGGGTTTTGACTAACTCGAAAAAGCCTGTCGCTTCACCAGAAGATTTGAAAGGGCTCGTGATTCGTGTTCCCCGTAACGAAATCATGATTGCTTCTTACCAAGCGTGGGGTGTAAATCCAACGCCAATGGCATGGTCTGAGACTTTTACAGGCTTGCAACAAGGTGTGGTTGATGGTCAAGACAACCCATATATCACTGTTCATGCCATGAAGTTCAATGAAGTACAAAAGTACGTAACAAACCTCCGTTACATCTTCTCACTTGAGCCGCTAATAGTCAGTGAAACGGTGTTCCAGCAACAGACTCCAGAGATGCAAAAAATCATTCTTGAAGCGGGTCAGGAAGCGACAGAGCACAGCTTTGCTTACCTGGAAAATACTGAAAACAAGATCCGTGAAGAACTACAAGCAAAAGGCATGGTATTCACAGACCCAGCAGACAATGAGCAAGAGTGGATCAGCGATGTAACGAAATCAGTTTGGCCTAAGTTCTACTCAAGCATTGGAGGCAAAGACAAGCTAGACGACGTTCTTGAGTTACTAGGTAGAAAGTAACGATTAGATACGCCCTATTTACTGCTCTCCGCTACTTAATCACCTAGCGATAGAACAGTGAGATAGGGCATTTACATGGCTTTACTTGTTGATCTGTTCAGTACCTGATCTTTTTAGGACCGTGAGCGACTGGTTGTCATGTGGAAATCAACATTGGAGGTTATATGTCAGTCGCTAAAACAATAAAAAAGCACTTAAACAACATTGAGGAATATACCTGTTGTCTGCTGCTCGCAAGCTTTGTCCTATTGCTGTTCACACAAATCCTTACTCGTCAGTTCTTTGATTACTCTATCCCTTGGGGTGACGAAGTCGCGACTTACATGTTCGTTTGGTTTGCCTATCTAGGCGCTGTTGTGGCGGCCAAAATGTCAGCCCACAACCGAGTGAGCTTCCACTTTAAATTCTTTCCGCCAATTGTGCAGACCGTGAGTGAAAGCATTGCTGACTTCTTATGGCTCTGTTTTAACGGTTACTTTGTTTACCTCAGTTACGACTTCGTGTTTAACAAAATGAACCTGTTTTGGAAATCTCAAACAACAGGCATCCCGATGAAGTATTTCTACATGATTTTACCTATCGCGTTTTCCCTAATGATGATTCGAATTATCTGGAACAACTACGAGCGTTTATTCAAAGGCGCAACCAACGAAGATCCAGAAGTCAAAGAGCTGCGCAAAATGACGGCACAAAAGTCCGCGCAATAGTCATCACAGAGAATAGTCGTAATAGAGAGATGTAATAATGGAATCCTATTTAACTCTAATTTTATTTGGTGGCTTTTTAACGCTGTTAATCCTAGGCGCACCAATTACAGTATCACTGGCCGGCGCTTCGATGGCGGCCTATATGTTGCTCGACAAAAATCCCATCGCTTTAGTACAAATCGCGTTTACCTCGGTGGGTAACTTCCCCTTAATGGCGCTGCCAGCCTTTGTTCTTGCGGGTGCATTAATGGAGGCTGCGGGGATCTCCAAACGTCTGGTGGATATCGCCGAAAGCTTAGCCGGGCCCGTAACGGGTGGCCTTGGCGCGGCAACGGTTATGGCGTGTCTTTTCTTTGGCGCTATCTCGGGTTCTGGCCCTGCAACAACGGCAGCTGTAGGCATGTTAATGGTGCCCGCGATGGTTAAGCGTGACTACGACAAGAGCTACGCATCGGCAGTTACGGCTGCATCCGGGGGGTTGGGCATTATCATCCCGCCATCCATTCCTTTGGTTATCTTCGGTATTTCTGCAATGGGCTTAATGGCGCCACCAGAAGCCATTGCTCAACACGGCCAGTTTGCTTCTTTATCGATTCCAAAACTGTTTGTCGCTGGGGTTGTGCCGGGTTTCATTATGGCGTCGACGCTGGTGGTGACTAACTATTTTATTGCTAAACGCGAAGGCTACAAGGGGCTGACCGAAACGTGGTCGTTTGGTGATGTAAGGCATTATTTGCGCCGTGGATTATGGTCGATCTTAGCACCGTTCTTGATTCTTGGTGGTATCTACAGCGGTATGTTCACACCAACAGAATCAGCGGTTGTGGCTATATTCTATTCGTTGTTTGTGGGGCTTTTCATTCATCGAGAGTTGTCGTTTAAAAGCGTGATGAAATCTTTGTCGACCACCACATGGATCACAGGGCGTGTATTGTTAATCCTCTTCGCCGCTACTGTGTTTGGACGCTTGTTGATCGAGCAAAAAATCCCAGTTGTTGTGGCGGAATCGCTACTCAGTTTTACCGACAACATGTACATGGTGTGGGCACTAACGATTACCTTGCTGCTGTTCATCGGCATGTTCATGGAAACCTTGGCGGCGATCATGATCATTGTGCCTGTTCTACTGCCAATCATGTACATGTTAGGCGCGGATCCTACCCATGTTGGTATCGTGGTGGTGTGTACGCTCTCGATAGGTTTTGCGACACCTCCGCTGGGTGAAAATATCTTTGTCGCCTCGGGGATCGGTGGCTCTACAGTCGAGCAGATCACCGCCAAGATCCATCCCTTTGTACTTGCATCTGTCGTGGGCGTTTTCGTTATCGCTTTCTTCCCACAAATCACACTTTGGCTACCGTCCTTAGTCGGCTATTAGGAGACACAACGATGAATTTATCCAGAATAATCCTTATTGGCTGCGCCTTGTTTGCTGTAGTGAGTGGCATTGGATTGCGTGCTGAGCATTCAGAAGTCGAGAAAGAAACTAAGCCAGTCAATGTGCTCGATATTTCTGAGCCACATGTGGTCAGTGACGCTGAAAGAAGAGCTAAAACCTTGCTTGCGAAAGCGGTGGTGCATGTTCAAAAAGAAGGTGATGACAGCGTGAAAGACTTCATGAGTGATGCCGAATATATAGACGGTGAGCTCTATGTGTTTGCTCTTGGTATTGATGGCCAATTCCTTGCCAGTGGCGGTTCTTCGATGGTGCTGGTGGGCGACAGTGTGTTGGATACACAGGACGTTTACGGCAATCCTTTTTTCCGTGAAATGATCACCAAAGCAGTACATAACGGTTTTGGTGAAGTGAAGTATCACTGGACCAATCCAACCGACCGCATGGGAGAGCCGAAAACCACTTTCTTTGAGCGAGTGGGAGATGTGATTGTCGCGGTGGGTTATTACCCAGAACGTTCCAGTGCTGCAGAAGCTAAGCGGTTATTGGCGAGAGCGATGACCGCGATAGTGGAATCAGAACAAGAGAGCCTGGCAGAGTTCAATGATGCCGAGGGCAGTTTTGTGGAAGGAGACTTGTATGTGTTTGTGATGGATATGCTCTCTGGAAAGCTGCTGGCGCATGGCGTATCTCCTGAGCTTGTTGGGCGGTCACACAGCGAGATTTTAAGCCCTGACGATAAACCGATTCTTACTGAGATGTTGAATCTCGCGAAAGAAAATGGTCGCGGAGTTTACAGCTACCGATGGTTAAACCCTCAGTCGAGTAAAGTTGAAACCAAGCATACTTACTATCGAGTCATCGACAATAAGTTGGTCGGGGTCGGTTATTACACAAATTCAAACAACACGTAAAATGGTTTCTAGCGAGCCCTCAGCCCAGTGAAATAAAGGGCTAGGGGCCCAAAATATCAGTGTGTGTAAAAAAGCAATTTAGTAAAATTAACAGTGTGAAATTTTTGTTGTGAAATTGTTTTATAAATACAGGTAGTATGAAATACATGGAAGCCACACAGTAAAGAACAATTTTTAATAAGGTCAATCAGGATGTTTGACCTAAATGAAATTCAAAGCCGTACGAGGGATAGACTATGAATATGCTGACACTAGACAAAACAGAACTTCACAGAAACCATTCAACATTTATTGCTGAAGCTGTCTTTGCCGTCGAAATGGTGAAAGCAGACAAGCAACTCGAAAAACAGAAAATGGCAAAACAGTTGCTTGATACTTTATTTCCTCTAGAGGCAGGCTCGCACGAAGACGCAGTGAGCTATGAGATTGACTACAGACACGTTCAGGTTTACTTCAAAAACGGTGAACACACAGGTCTGAAACGCGCTAAGCACTTTGTGGCTTACACCGGTGATAAATCTAAACCTTCTGCAATCTTGTTCCGTGACGAGAGCGGCACGCACGTTGAAGTGACGATAGGTGCTCGCAAAGGTACGGGTCACCTAGAATTGGTTGATATACAAGATATTCAGCTAGAGACATGCACCACGTTTGGCCAAACTGAGGCTAGTTGTTCTTCAGGAATCCGTCACTGGGTGAGCCTGGTGAAAGGCGATGAAATCGGTCGACCGAATGCATCGAGTGAAGACAAAGAATTCACGGCGAAAAATGGTGAAGACTACAACCTAGGTTTTTGCTTTGCGATCTAACGCTCTTTAGTTCGGCGATTAAAATACCTGAGCGCTGCGATACGTGGCGCTAATATCGCACTATCGATTTCTCTTTACCTTTGGTAATTTCCCCGCCCCTATAGCGGGGCTTTTTTATTAGAGGTATAAGTAAATTAAGCGCTTCTTAAAGTTATCTGACAAAAGTTTTCAAGAGTTTACTTTCATATATTTCTTTGTGTAAGTGGTTGTAATTAATCGATTTATTTGTAAGTTTGAGCCTTTTTTTTATAAAGAGAACGACCGAGGATGACTATGCTCTGAGTGACTATTGAGCAAAAACTCAGTCAAAATGCTTCGTGCTGTGCTATTATGCGCGGCCTGGGATTGAGCTATTAAGTCCATTTGTCGCCTCTCAAGGTGGTTTTTATCACGTTTATTTAAGTGGTATGGCGAGCCAATCAAGTAGTAGTTGGATATGGAGAACGTCCTTATATTCGTTGATTCGGATATGCGAACATCATAATTTATGAGTTTTAAATCAAAAAAATACAGTATTGATTCTACTGACTATCAAGTCGGTCAAGATAACGTCAGTAAATGGGGCATGGATGTCCATAACACAGTTTTCGTAGCCTCGGTTGGCTTATCTCTTCTCTTTATCATCACTCTTCTTGCTCTTCCTCCTGCGGATGCTAAAGCTGCTATTGATTCTATTAAGGGTGCTGTTCTATCAAAGTTTGACTTCCTGTTTATGTGGGGAGCCAACATCATGCTAGCGTTCGCTGTGGTTATCGCGTTTTCACCGTTGGGTAAAATTCGCCTAGGTGGTGAAGAAGCTACGGCGGACTACTCAATGCCATCTTGGATTGCGATGTTATTCGCTGCAGGTATGGGGATTGGACTTATTTTCTGGGGTGTTGCAGAGCCAACCGCCTTCTTCACGAACTGGTTCGGAACGCCATTGAATGCAGAACCCTTCACTGAAGCAGGCCGCGAGTTAGCGCTAGGCGCGACAGTATTCCACTGGGGCTTTCATGCGTGGGCTGTCTATGGTATGACGGCGCTTTGCCTAGCATATTTTGTTTACAATAAAGGCCTACCGTTATCAATGCGCTCTGTGTTTTACCCAATACTGGGTGAGCGAGTGTGGGGTAAAACTGGTGATGTGATCGATGTGCTAACCGTACTGGTTACTCTGTTTGGCCTAGCGACTTCATTGGGCTTAGGTGGTACACAAGCGGCAAGTGGTATCAGCCATGTGTTCGGCTTGGAAAATAACATCTTCCTTCAGCAAGCTATTATCGTGTTGATTATGGGCTTGGCGATCATTTCTGTTCTGCGAGGCATGGACGGTGGTGTTAAGTTCCTAAGTAACCTGAACATGGTTATTGCGTTCGTATTCCTGGGCCTTATCGCAGTATTGAACTTTACAACTGTGCTTGATTCAATGGCGACGGCAGTAACGGGTTACGTGAAAAATATCGTAGCGTTGAGCCAAAGCTCTGGCCGCGAAGACACAACCTGGCTGCATGGTTGGACTGTGTTCTACTGGGCATGGTGGGTAGCGTATGCACCTTTCTTCGGTATGTTTGTAGCGCGTATTTCTAAAGGCCGTACGGTTCGCGAATTCTTACTTTGTGTACTGATTATCCCAACATTGGTAACGTCAGCTTGGATGTCTATTTTCGGTGGCGTGGCTATCGAACAAGTGATTAATCAGGTGGGGCAACTTGGCCTTGACCAAGGCATCACAGACGTATCTCTAAGCTTGTTCTACATGTTAGATGCTTATGAGTTTGGTAGCATTCTGTCTGTTATCGCTGTCGTGTTGATTATCGTATTCTTCGTTACAACGTTAGACTCTGGTTCTATCGTTATTGATGGTATGACGGCGGGTGGTAAACTTGAAGTACCAGTGAAGCAGAAAGTGGTTTGGGCGGTTATTTCAGGTGCCATCGCGATGGTAATGCTATGGATTGGTGGAACTCAATCAATCCAAGCACTGCAATCTATTACTATTATTGCAGCACTGCCGTTTACGATCATTCTTCTGATTGGTTGTGTGAGCTTGTTGAAAGGCCTACTGACGGAAGTGGGTAAAGGGCAAGAAACCGTTAGCCCCGCCTCTGAGTAAACTGCGACGCAGAAATAAGCAGCTAATGCTTTAATTTTACTTAACATTATTTCAAAGCTCTCTTGTACTGTGTGCAAGGGAGCTTTTTTATGGTTCAAAGAAAC
This sequence comes from Vibrio sp. 5S239, assembly GCF_041439575.1. NCBI lineage: Bacteria > Pseudomonadati > Pseudomonadota > Gammaproteobacteria > Vibrionales > Vibrionaceae > Vibrio > Vibrio sp. 5S239. The sequence goes on from NZ_JBGOOM010000001.1 coordinate 429,700, forward strand.
AAGAAACAAGAAACAAGAAACAATAAAGATAAAAAAGAGCCATAAGTGAATAGTCACTTATGGCTCTTTTAACTCTTACTCTTAGGAACGCGGTTCTAGCTATTAGTTAATGTGCGCTTACGCATCCAATTCGTGCTGAATAACGTAATCCAAAGCACCGACTACCGCAGCAACTTGAGCGTCGTTACACTCTTCGTTTGTCACTTTGTCGCTGTCCGGGTAAACCTCTGTGGTTGTACCGTACTTACAATCAGTCACACCGCCACATAAGCCAAGCTTCTTCATTGGGTAGTTAATCACACCATGTTGGGTAACTTCAGAACCAATGATCTTGCCGTCTGCATCTGCTGGTGCAATGTGCGTTACTTTTTCAACTGAAGCAATTACCGCCGCTTGGAACTCAGGCTGTGGGTTTTCTGTATCGCCAACCGTGTAGAAACCGTCTGGGATCATACCTTCGATGTACTCAATGCCATCACGCGCTGCGAGTGCTGGTCGGAATTCTGTTTCATCAGAATCCGTCGTTTCATGTAGATCAACGTGAACCAACACTTCTGGTAAAGAAGCGACTAATGCACGTAGGTTTGCTGATTCTTCTGATGGCGTACCGTCGTAGAAAGAGCGGTTTGGATCGACAGCATTTGGGTTCCAACGGTTGATCACTTCGTAACCCCAAGGGCTTACACAAGGTGCAACAACAATGTTGAAGTGCGCTGTATACTTTTCCGCTTGAGTGGCAGCGAATTTGATCGCGCCATGGACACCACTGGTTTCGTAACCGTGAACACCACCCGTTACAAGAACAGTTGGTTTTGATGAGTCCCATTTCTTACTCTTAATAGCGAAAAGCGGGAAGCGAGCTTCGTCGTAGCTCAGTGCGCCGTATTGCTCGATGTCAAAGCGGTCTGCTAGTGCTTTAATCTTTGGTACGACGTCTTGTTGGTATTCACGCTTAACCGTTCTTTGAGCAAACCATGCTTGACGCTCTGCTTCTTGCCATTTTTTTCCTGGCTCACCAATAGGGTAGGTGTAAGTACTTTCCATTGTTTTATCTCTGTCAGGGACGTTGCGATGAAGTGAGAATAATCAGCGCAGCGGGATCGTGCAACTTTTATTGAGTGAGTTTATGCTTCGAACGATTGGTATTCTAAATACTGTTTCTAAAAGTCGTTATTCTTGGAAGCTTTAGGCTGTTAAGAAAACAAAAAACCTTCACATATGTGAAGGCCTTGATAATTCAACAATATAATTTATGAGCTGAAACAGCTTAAAACTCTGTTTACTTAACTGTCCAAGCAATCGTCTCACCGCCACGAATTGGCACCACGATGTCTGAACCGAAAGGCATTGTTTCAGCAACATTCCACTCTTCTTTTACTAGAGTGATTGTGTCTGTGTTGCGTGGAATACCGTAGAAGTCAGGACCGTTGTGGCTTGCAAACGCTTCTAGGTTCTCAATCTTACCTTCTAAGTCGAACACTTCTGCGTACAGTTCAACCGCCGCGTGCGCAGTGTAAGAACCGGCACAACCACATGCTGACTCTTTTGCGCCTTTTGCGTGTGGTGCAGAATCTGTACCCAAGAAGAACTTCTTGCTGCCGCTTGTTGCAGCTTCGATAAGCGCCAATTGGTGCGTGTTACGCTTCAGGATAGGAAGGCAGTAGAAGTGTGGCTTAATGCCACCAACCAGCATGTGGTTACGGTTGTAAAGCAGGTGGTGAGCGGTGATGGTTGCCGCTACGTTGTCGTTTGCGTTTTTAACAAAAGTCGCTGCATCTGCTGTCGTGATGTGCTCTAGAACGATCTTCAGGTTAGGGAAGTCGTTTACAATCGGTGCTAGAACTGTGTCTAGGAACTCTTTTTCACGGTCAAAGATATCAACATCGTGAGCCGTTACTTCACCGTGTACAAGCAGCAACATGCCCACTTCCTGCATTGCTTCTAGTACGTGGTAGATGTTTTTAGCAGAGGTTACGCCTGAATCAGAGTTTGTTGTTGCGCCAGCAGGGTATAGCTTCGCCGCTACAACAGCGCCAGACTCTTTCGCCTTGCGAATTTCATCAGGTGTTGTGTTGTCTGTCAGGTAAAGTGCCATTAGAGGCTGGAACTGTTCACTTGGCTGCTCTGCCATGATGCGTTCACGGTAAGCAAGCGCCATTTCGGTATCGGTTACCGGTGGGACGGTATTTGGCATGATTAACGCTCGACCATTGTAACGGCTGATATCGCGAACTGTATCTTTTAGTACGTCGCCATCGCGTAGATGAACATGCCAGTCGTCAGGACGAGTAATCGTAAGTTGTGTCATTGAAGGCTCCCACCAATTGAAGTGTTATGTAGTTGGAGCCTAAACTCGGCGAAATCTGTGAAAGCAATCGCTTACGTTTAGGCGACAGGATGATAGTGGAAAAGCACTTTCATTTCATCCTATTTTTAACTCTTCATGGTTAGGAGCTTGTTTTTATAGGGTTTTAATTCGCTATTTATTCCTGGATATGGGTTAGCGGGTGGCCACCCACAGACCGTGGATCATTCCTGGTACCCAGAAGAAGAAAGTAAGGATGATGTTAATTAGTAAATCTTTACCCGCACCACGAGCGAAGAACACACCAACAGGTGGAAGCAGTACACATAAAATAATAATGACGAGTTTGTTCATGATAAATCCTTTTTTATTCAATGACAGTTCAATGCGATAAACGTGTTCAAATTATAGAACGTATGGAAAGAGTTAGTGTATTGGTGTCTTTATGTATATAAGACAGTCGTTTAAACATCTCAATATATTAGCTTAGTATCAAGTGTTTAATACCTGCCAGTTTATCTATTTATAACCATTTGCTAGCATTGGGACAAACTACAAAACATTGGAATCGTTATGTCGCAGCTATCTTCAGGTCAAAGGGCGTTAGATCAAAGGGCTTTGGAGCAAGAGCCTTCTGATCAAGCTCCTTCTTTATCTCAAATCAATGTGTTTCCGGTAAAATCAGTGGGCGGTATCTCGCTCTCTTCTGCTTGGGTCGAAAAGCAAGGCCTTACTTTCGACAGACGCTTTATGCTCGCATTGGCTGACGGTTCAATGGTCACGGCACGTAAGTACCCGAAAATGGTCAAGGTATCTTCAAGTTTGCAACCAGACGGTTTGATTTTCACTTACGAAGGTAAAGAGCCGCTACGCCTAAAGTATGCGGATTTCAAGATGCAAGAAGCGCCAGCAACGGTTTGGAAAGATAGCTTCACCGCATATACCACCAATGATGACGCCGATGATTGGTTTAGTGACGTATTGGGTGTTCGTGTTGAGCTATTGTTCTCTGGTGAGCAATCGAATCGTGTTCGTGAAAAGCTCGGTCATAACGTAAGTTTTGCTGACGGCTATCCAATGTTGGTGATCAGCCAAGCATCGCTTGATGAGCTGAATCGCCGCAGTTCTGAAGTTCATTCGATGGATCAGTTCCGCACTAATTTTGTTGTTTCCAATACCGAAGCCTTTGCTGAAGATGGTTGGAAGCGTATCCGAATCGGCGAGGTTGAATTCGAAGCAGTGAAACCTTGTGAGCGCTGTATTCTAACCACGGTTGATGTTGAACGTGGCGAATTCAGAGCAACAAAAGAGCCGCTCAATACCTTCTCCACATTTAGAGCTAATGAACGCGGTGGGGTTTTCTTTGGTCAGAATCTTGTGGCTAAAAATGAAGGCTTAATCAAAGCCGGTGATGTGGTCGAGGTGCTCGAGACCAAAGAGAAAGAGCTTTATGAAGACACTTGGGTTGAGTCACTGCATCTAACTTGTGTTGAGCGCGAAGAGATCGCACGCGACTTTACAACCTTTTGGTTAGAGCCTGCGAAAGAAAACCACTCACTGCCACTTTACCAGCCTGGCCAACACCTACCGATTGAAATGGTGATTGATGGCAAAAAAGTGTCTCGTCGGTATACGCTATCTTCTAGCCCGTCACGAGCGGGTCGTTTAGCGATTTCAGTGAAGCGAGTGGATGACGGTCAAATCTCCAACTGGCTAAATGATCATTTCCAAGTGGGCGATACTTTAGTCGCGCAAAACCCAGACGGTGCGTTTTACTTAGAAGAGAATCCAACTCATCCATTACTGCTGTTGTCTGCAGGTAGTGGCATTACCCCAATGTTGTCGATGCTGCGTTATTTAGCCGACCACGCTCAGATTGATGATGTGGTTTTCTATCATCAATGCAGCAACGAACAAGATATCCCTTATCAAGCTGAGATTGATCAGATCGCTAGCGAACATGCAGGCCTACGTGTGATTTATTCGTTAAGTCAACCAAGCAAAGAGTGGGATGGTTTATCAGGCCGTTTGAGCATTTCGCATATCGCTAAGATTGAAGAGCTACATAAGCGCCAAGCGTTTGTGTGTGGCCCTGATGGCTTTATGGATAACGCAAAGAAACTGCTAATTCAAATGGGCCTAAACCCTCAGCATTACCACCAAGAAGCGTTTGGTATCGCTCAGTCAACTGAAGAAGCGGTGAAACAACTGCAGTTAAGTGTGAACGGCTACTTATTCGAAGGTAATAACCAATCAACTTTGCTAGAGCAAGCTGAATCGGCGGGCGTGCCTATTGCTTCCAGTTGTCGTGCGGGTTTCTGTGGCGCTTGTAAAGTGACTCTTGAGTCTGGACAAGTTCACCAACCCGATGTGCCAGCACTACAAGAGCACGAGCGTAACATGGGTCAGATACTAGCGTGTTGCAGCGTTCCTCAAACTGATATCGAAGTTGTGGATTAAAGACTCCTCAGTTCAATAAGAAAAGCACATTAAATAAAAAGACCGGGAGTTCACGAAAAATGAACTTCCGGCCTTTGATTCTGAGGCTAATTCAGAAAATTAATCGTAGATCGTTGGGATTGGTTGACGCTTGTGCTGTGTCGCTTTGTAGATGCTTACTAAGCGATCTGACACGTCTTGAGGGACTTCTTTGCCTTCAAGGAAATCATCAATTTGATCGTAAGAAAGGTTCAAGGCTGCTTCGTCGGCTTTCTGTGGATCAAGCTCTTCTAGGTCGGCAGTAGGAACTTTCTTAACCAGTGTTTCTGGGGCACCTAGCGTTGCTGCAAGTTCACGAACCTGACGTTTGTTCAGACCAAACAAAGGTGCTAAATCACAGGCACCGTCACCGTGCTTAGTGTAGAACCCCGTGATGTTTTCCGCCGAGTGGTCGGTCCCAATCACAAGTCCGCCAACGTAACCAGCAATTTCGTATTGTGCGATCATGCGAGCGCGAGCTTTTACATTACCTTTCACAAAATCGATCTTTGCAGAGTCTGTTGGTAATAAGCCTGTGCCATCTAAAGCAACGTGAGATGCAGTGTGAAGCCCATCAACTCCCGCTTTAATGTTGACAGAAACGGATTGAGAAGGCTGGATGAAAGAGAGAGCAAGCTGAGCTTCATCTTCATCTTTTTGCTCGCCGTAAGGCAGGCGAACCGCAATGAATTGATAGTCGTTACTGCCTGTGCTCTCGTTCAAGCTGTCGATGGCCATTTGAGCCAACCGGCCACAGGTCGTTGAGTCTACACCGCCACTGATACCAAGGATGAGAGACTTGCAGCCTGACTGTTGAAGTTTCGTTTTAATAAAATCCACACGACGAGTCACTTCGAAGTGAGGGTCAATTGAAGGTAGTACGCGCATTTCGTCACGAATTAACTGTTCCATTCGTATTCCTTTCCTGCAAGCAAATTAAAAATCTAGTGTTATCATACCTAAATCATCTGATTTAAAAACCTCTTTGCACAAGCTTAGAAAGAGAAGGCAGTAATAAATAATGGAAAAAATAGCCATTTTCGGTAGTGCGTTTAATCCGCCGAGCTTAGGGCATAAAAGTGTGATTGATTCGTTAGCCCATTTCGACAAAATTCTACTCGTTCCAAGTATTGCCCATGCTTGGGGAAAAGAGATGCTAGACTTTGATACTAGATGTCAGTTAGTTAGCGCATTTATTAACGATCTGTCACTGGACCAAGTTGAGCTATCGTTGATCGAAAAGAGCTTGTTTACCCCAGGTGAAAGCGTGACGACTTATGCAGTGCTTAGTGAACTCCAAAAACAACACCCAGAGGCAGAGCTAACGTTTGTCATTGGACCTGATAATTTCTTCAAGTTTTCATCGTTTTATAAATCAGATGAGATTACTGAGCGATGGTTCGTAATGGCTTGTCCTGAAAAAGTCAAAATCCGCAGCACAGACATACGTAATGCGCTGATAAGTGGAAGCGATGTGGCAAACCTGAGTACTAAGTCAGTTACAAAGATGTTGCAAGACGGTGGGCTGTATCAGATAATGTGAGCTCATTAATAAGAGGTCAGAGGACTATGCTAAAGAGCACGATACCAGCGGCGTTGATCATAGCTGCATGCAGTTTGCCTGCGTATGCTGAATGTGATTTTTTTAGCTTAGATTCGATCATGCTGACCTCTGATAGTGAAAACAATTGTTTGGACTTTTCTACGAGCATCGAATCTTTTGGCCAACGTATGATGGAAATCAGTGGGCTGAGCGCTGAGGAAGCGGAGAGTACACCTGATTATTGGACTGACTGGGTACTTCAAAGCAAAGAGGCACCATTTATCACACAAAGCCTAGAATCAAATTATGTTGGTTTGGGTATGTGGTTTCCTGAAGATCTGGAAGACGAACAGTATGAGATGTCTACCGAAGAGTGGCTGCTAAATCATGGCTTACAACTTAGTATTGGTTTTGGCGAAAAAGTCCAAGGGCAACCTCGGATGCGTTTTGATTACCGTTGGCATGATTCAAGTGACGCCGACCTAATGATGCAAGTTGAGTTACCTTTCTAACGAATGATACGGCAGTTTTGCTCTGAATCTTGAGCAGACATTAAAAAGTTAAAAAAGCCGCAAAACTGAAGTGCCTCCATAAAGTGGACATTTCTGTTAGCGGCTTTTTAGTATCTTGTTATTTTTGGCTTGGTTTACAGACTGGCTTGAGGTGGAAATAAGTACTCTCAACGATTGAAAAACGGTAGGCCCGCTTCCCCCTTGATTATAGGTATTCACCAAACACTAGCATGCACAGTTGTTCGAACTCTTCTTCTTTCCCTGAAAATAAGTCATCAATTACAAGCGAACGTTTTTGGCCAGACTGCATGCGCTTCTTTGCTTCTCGCATCACCATTACTAGGGTGTGTTCTTGCGGTAAGTTTGAATCATCAATGCTCCATTGATTGAATCGTAGAGACAGGGCACTCTCATAAAGCAGTGGCTTAAACGACAATACCTCTTGTTTCAGTACAGAAAGCATATCTTTACATGCTTGATCGGTATTGTTGGCACTTGAAGCGTGGGACTTGGTCAGTTCCAACTTTTCGAGTAGCGCTAAAGAGAGGTTAGTTTGCGTGATGTAACCCGCTTGTCTTGGAAATGAGTCCGTCAAACGAATAGAGAAGTCAACACGGTTAATCTGAGTGTTTGGAAAGTAGGTCAGTGATGTTAAGCAGTCGTATGGAATCCAGATGCTTTGGCCTGGCTCAACGGCATACTCTTGTTTACCCAGCTTAATCAAAACCAAGCCACTTTGAACAGATACAAGGCTATGTTTAAGTACTTTCTTGCGTGGTGTGATCACCAAGTGTGAAAAGTAAGCCGATGTATATTCAATAGCGAAGTTCATAGATAGTACCTTAATTTTGGGGCGTCAAGATTACCGTTAATCTTAAAGAATGCCAACAGTAACAGGGGATTTTCAATATTTCTGGTCTGACCTTGTCAAAAGTATGGGCTCTGTAGCTGCGATAAGTCAAAACAACGCGTAGAATGAGCCAGCTTTTTATTATATGAATTAAAAAATGACCTCTCCAACCGATCCATATGTTGATATTCGTCCTTACGGCGATAATGAAATTCCAGCGGCATTAAACCGTCTAATTAATGATGAAGAATTTATCAGTGCGATTCTGCACTACCGTTTTTCAAACCATGCGTCTTGGTTCAAAGCATTAATGAGCCCCATTCTGCGTGTGTACTTAAAAATGAAATGGAGTAAGCTGACGAGCGTTGAAACTATTCAGATTGAAGTGAAAAAGTACTTGCGAGACACGTTAGCGAGAACTACAGATGGTGTGACGTACACTGGTGTAGAGTCATTGGATGCGAATCAAGCTTACCTTTTTGTATCAAACCATCGTGACATTGCAATGGATCCGGCGTTAGTAAATTACGCTTTGCATCAAAACAATCATCAGACTTGTCGCATCGCAATTGGTGACAATCTGCTAAAGAAGCCATGTGCGACGGAATTGATGCGCTTGAACAAGAGCTTCATCGTAAAGCGTTCTTTGAAAGGGCCACGTGAAATGATGAAAGCGCTAAGCCAACTGTCTTCTTACATCAAACACTCTCTAGAAACAGGTAACTCTATCTGGATTGCTCAAAAAGAAGGCCGTGCAAAAGACGGTAATGATTTTACTGAGCCTGCAATTTTGAAGATGTTCCATGTTGAAGGGCGCAAGCAAAAAATAGAATTTCCTGAATACGTTAAATCACTAAAGATTGTCCCTGTGGCTATTTCTTACGAAAACGATCCGTGTGACACGGCTAAAGCCGTCGAGCTTTTTGAAAAAGACGTCAACGGTAGCTACGAAAAGGGTGAGTTTGAAGATATTGAAAGTATCATTCAAGGCATCATTGGTAACAAAGGCCGTGTTCATGTTGGTTTCGGTCAGGTTATCGACCAAGATTTTGCGACGCCGGAAGAATTGGCTGAAGAGATCGATCGTCAAATCCACGAAAACTACAAACTGTTCCCAGTAAACCTGTTGGCAGCTGGAAAAGAAGATGAGTCGATTACTGCTGAAGTGAAGCAAGAGTTTGAAGAGAAGCTATCAAGCCTACCAAAAGGTGCTCGCCAGTACTTTATTGATAGCTATGCGAACCCAGTGAAGAATATTGGTTAGTTAATGCTCTTGTTAGTTTACGTATACAGAGATAGCTCTAGCAGATGAGTTAATAGCTAGAGTTGAAAAAAGGAGCTTTGAGCTCCTTTTTTGTTCTCTGTGTTTGCTCACGTATAGACCAAGCCTTTATAGTTTTAGCCTGAGTTAGCGAGCGACTGCGCCACCGAGTTCTAAGTTTGTTGGCCAAGTAGTAATGATGTTACCACCTAGATAAATATTGCCTTTGACTGTCATGGTGTCAGGAAACGCCGTAATAGCAGAGCCACCTATATATAAGTCACCATCAATAATGATTCCGTTAGGTAGCTCTGTTAAAGGCGTACGAATCACACTCAGGTCTCCTTTCACTCTAAAACCATTCGGTAGCCTTTGCAGTGGGGTGTCAGTAAGGTTAATAAACCCACCCACTCTTACACCTCTTGGCCAGCTGGTTATTTGGCTACCAATCAGATCAGCGTAACCTTTTATCTTAACCCCGGTAGGAATTCTGGTTAATTGGCTGTTAGATGCTTTCAGGCTGCCGTTCACTTCCAATCCTTTAGGTAGGCGCGCAATTGCCGTGTTTTCTATATTGAGATTGCCATCAATGATCAGTCCCGTTGGTAGTGATGTATAAGGCTTGTTTCGTAGATATAAGTTTCCGTAATTATCGAGATGGTTCAATATTTGAGAGTGATCGAGCGGTTCGGCACTGACATTTGTTATGGTTAAGGCACCAATAATAAGTGCAATTATTCTGAGCATAACGGGCTTCTTATTACGATAGACGTTAACATTATAATGGAAAAATTATTCTCGCACAGTGTTTTACCAATTTGATGGTAGATTAAATTGAATCGAGTGGTTAAATAGGGGGAAGTCAACAATGGCAGGTAAATCAATGACTAGAGTAAAAAAACAAATAATTAAGGCCTTTCTCGTCGCGGCTTCAACGTTTGGTTCAATGTCTGTGGATGCGAACAAAGTAATTTCAACACCCGCAAAGGCCGCAGTATTGGTGACTCAAGGCGGTCAACCGCAACGTGTTTGTTATTACGATGATAAGGCTTATAGTATTGGCTCTGTTTTAGAGATCGGCGGAGTTGTGATTAAATGTGCGGTCGAAAATGATTTTGAGCAAAATGGTGCGCTTAGGTGGGTTGAAATAATAAAAAAAGACGAGTAATAAACTCGCCTTTTTATTTTATGAATATAATTGCTTATATTAGCGTACTAGAGAGCGGCTCTTCAGTTCGAAAATAATCTTCTCAGCGCTGACTTCAAATTTAAAGCGCGCTTGCAATTCAGTGCTATCTTCTGTCATCTCTGACGCTTCAAACTCAACGTTACTAGACACTTGCTTTGCCAACTCAACGTACTTAGCAAACTCAGCTTCAATAAGGTCTTTGGAGTTACCGTAAACCGTTAATTCAGCAACATCGTCGCCTTCTTTTATGATGAATCCGATTTCGCCTGCACAGCCGCAAGCCTCACATACATCGTTGTTGCCCATATCTTGGCTCATAAATAATCCTCTTACAAAGTCTGAGGTTATTCTAGCGAGCAATTTGAACGGTATCTACAAAAATTGAAACCTTTGAACTAATTCGTTGTAGTAGGCTATGTTGTTTACTTGAAGGTAAATAAATATAAACATTTGTGATAAAAATACATATGTGATCTTTATCATGTTTTTTTGAGGATTAATGTTATTAATTCGTCAGAATATCATTCACTTAGTTGCGCTAGAAATGATTTTATAAGATTATCTATTGATTGATAGGTATTTATAAAATGAATTTTTTGTAGAGTATTTCATATTCTAAGTCGTTATTTAAAACTATCGACTTAGGGTAGTAAGGTGATTTTTGAAGAGCAATTAAACAAAGTGTCTACAGAGATATCAATGTAAAATTGTTCGTACAAAGTATTTGTGTGAGTTTAGTGAAAAATACTTGCGAAAAAATACCTTGCTCACATAATACTGATAACGATTTTCATTCTTACTTCAACTCATCGAGTTAGATGGATTTACAAAGAGAAGAACCTGAATATGCCAAAGCGTAGTAAAGAAGATACAGAAATCACAATCCAGAAGATTATGGATGCCGTCGTAGACCAGTTACTAAGGTTGGGCTACGACAAGATGTCATACACGACGTTGAGTCAGCAAACGGGTGTTTCTCGTACAGGTATCAGCCACCATTTTCCAAAGAAAACAGACTTTACGGCTGCTCTAGACGGGCGAATCTTCAAAATGTTTATGGAACATATTGATTCCGAAAATGGTCTTGATGCATTCTCTGCAAGCTGGGTTAAGTCTCTAGAAGACGCTGAATTTATAGCAATCTTACGTTTACTTTTCCATCATATTGTTACTGCTGAAAGTGCGCATGAGTTCGCTGCAAACGGTATTGATCGTCTTTACAAGCTGACAGAAACTCAGTTTGGTGATACTAGCGGTAAAGAATTAGAGTGGCTAATTGGTAAATCATTGATCCGTATGAGTAGGTAATGGTCATATGGATTCAAAGAAGCTCCCTGGGGAGCTTTTTTGTGCCTGTTGTTTGAGTTCGGATTCCTCAACCTATGCCACTCTCTTAAATCTGTTTTCTTCTCTTGAGCTTCCCTATTTGTTCTAGGATTTAAAGTGTTTATGTCAGGTGTGAGTAATCAAAGCCCCGAATGAGTCGAGGCTTTGATGAACCAATACTTTGGAATGGAATGAGAATTAGCAATAGTTATTGAGCTGGATGAACCTGAGGGAAGCTCATGGTTGGGTGTTTTTCAACAATACTTCTGTAGCCATAGACATCCTCAATCATCGAGGGCTGAAGTGCCTCCCAAGGGCTGCCATCGCAAACTAAGTTACCATCTTTCAATACCACGAGTCGGTCGGAATACTGAGCGGCTAGGTTTAAGTCATGCAAAACTACGATAACTGCGGCATTGTGGTTGTCGGCTAACTCTCTCGCGATCTTTAAGGTGTTGTGCTGGTGGGCAAGATCTAGTGCTGATGTGGGTTCATCAAGCATCAAGATACATTGGTCACCAGAATAGTGAAGCTGGGTTAACACTCGAGCCAAGTGCACACGCTGTTTTTCACCACCAGACAGAGAAGGGTAGAGCCTTTCACTCAAGTGAGTCACATCGGCAATCTCCATTTTTTGGCTAGCGATGCTAGTGAGCTTTTTGTTGGACTCTTGCAGAGGGATGCCACCGAGTTCGACGACTTCATGTGCCAGGAATGGGAAGGTCAACGTGCTGTGTTGAGGAAGCATCGCCAAGTGTTTAGCCAGCTTGTGAGAAGGCCACTTGTCTTTGGTGTATCCAAAATATTGGACATCACCCGTGCTCGATATCTCTTGGCACAAAGCTTTAAGCAGCGTGCTTTTACCTGCGCCATTTGGCCCAAGCAGTGTGGTTACCTTTCCCGCTTCAATCTCAATAGAAACGCCATCTAATATCACTTTACTGCCGAACTTCACTTCGATATCGGTCGCTTTTAAAGCTGAAGGAAACATTAAAGGATTCTCCCTTTCTGTTGAAATAGTAGATATAAAAAGAATGGAGCGCCGATAATCGCAGTGACGATACCCACTGGTAATTCTGCTGGTGCAAGCACCATACGTGAGAACATATCTGCGGCGGTTAATAGCAGTGCACCAAGCACTGCAGACAGTGGCAACAGAACTCGGTGATCGGGGCCTGCCAACATACGACCTAAATGTGGGATCACCAGTCCAATGAACCCAATCATACCAGACAAGCTAACCGTAATTCCGACACCAGCAGCCGTGAGGAGAATCAGCTTTCGTTTGAGCTTTTGTACTGGAATACCAAGATGTTGCGCTTCTGACTCACCTAATAACAAAGCATTTAGCGACATCGCTTGACGGTAGAACACAACAAATAATCCAACGAGAGCCACAGCAGCAAGTAAAATGCCTGACCATTTTGCGCCTGCCAATGAACCCATCGACCACAACGAAAGATCACGCAGCATTTGGTCATCAGCAATGAAATTCAAAAAGCCAATACCAGCTGCTGATAGCGCGCTTATTGCTACACCTGCTAGCAACATGATGGTCACTGAAGTACCGAATTTGCCAGTACCAAGTTTGTAAACCAGCAGCGTGGTTAATGCGCCACCCAGAAAGGCAAACACAGGAACGGCCGCAAAATTCATGAAGGCCGGGTATTGCAATGAGAGTTCAGAGAAAAGAACAATAGCCAACGCTGCACCTAATGCCGCGCCTGCAGAGACACCGATGATCCCCGGCTCAGCAAGCGGGTTGCGGAATAGCCCCTGCATAACCGCACCACACAAAGCGAGGATTGCGCCAATCAGCATGCACAAGATGGTTCTAGGTAAGCGAATTTCTTGAATGACTAAGTTGATGTGAGGTGCTAAGTCATTGTTTGGTTGAATTAAGCTTGTGGCGCTGTCGGCTAAGCTGATGTTCATTGGCCCAACAGTGATCGAGTACAGCGCGACAAAGGCTAGGGTAGCACCTAGGCCTAACATCGATGTTTTCAGTGGGACGGATCGTAACAACATAAAGGGCCTCAATATACATTACCCGCTTTAATACTCCTCACCGGCTCTACGAAAAGTGAGTTGGCGATGAGTATTAAGCAAGCAATAGGAATAGGGTAGTCGCGTTATAGCGGGTAGATAAGTGCGTTTAATCGTTTCGCTTCAGAAAGGCTTTCAAGGCCAAGCCCTCCAACCAAAGCACTGCCATTTACGGTAATGATTTGCTTGTTCATGCCCGCAGGCGTTGCCGCTAACATAGGTAGCGATTTCAGGATGGCATCCGCGCCGCCCATTTTTTGGTAGCTACGGCCACTGACTAGAATCACATCGGGCTGCATTTCTACCAGTGACTCCATCGATAGTGGCTTGTAAGACGTTAGGCTTTGAGCTGCAGGGTTCACACCGCCAGCCAACTCAATGATCGCATTTGGTGATGTTTCACCACCGGCAACGTTCGCATTACGGCCTTCATGCAGTAGTAGGAACAGAACTTTTTTTGCTTCGTTGCTGGGGATTTGGTTTTCTTTTAGTGCCGCAATCTTCTGATTTACTTCTGCTTTAATTTGTTCTGATTGATCTTCGGTATGGGTAATCTTGGCGATTTGATCGATACGCTTTAATAGCCCTTCAACGTTTGCTTCGGTGTTAACAATCTCGACATCGACACCTGCAGACCTCAGTTGAGAAATCGCATTGTCTGGCCCCATTTCATCTGAGCCAATCAGTGTGGTTGGTTCAAGAGCTAGCAAGCCTTCAGCAGACAGGTTTCTGTGGTAGCCAATCTGTGGTAGATTTTCGGACTGAGGGAAGCGACTGGTCACATCAATACCTACCAATTGTTTTTCAGCGCCAAGCGCTAAAACTAGTTCTGTAATGGCACTGCCTGCACTGATGATTCGAGGTTGTTCAACGTCATTTGCCATCGCGATTGGCGCAGTCAAGGCCAAGCTCATAGCGGCAGCTGAAAGGAGATGTCTCTTGGTCTTTAATTTGTTGAGCACGTTTAAGTTGTTCATAATAATTTCTTTATGTTTTCTTTTAGTATCGCGAAGATACTCAGTGAGCAGTCCGTTCGTATTGTGAGTTCGAATCGATAGAGAGGCTTAGCTCTGGCTATTTAGTCTTATCAATCAAGAGTGAAATCTCGTGAAAATTGAGTGTTGTCTAACCATCATCAGTCAGTAATTGGGTCGCAGCTATTCCGTTTTCTTGCAGGAACGACAGTAACTTAACTAGGTTCTCAACGTTGGCGGCCTTATCGGCGCCAATAGTGATCGGCTTTTTATCCGTTGACCCCGTCTCTTCTAGCAATGCAATTTTGAAGTTTTCCCAGTCGATATATTCTTGGCCGTTAATCCCCCAATAAGGTTCGTGGTCTAAAATATTGACGTTAATCGAATCTTTATGGACCTCGGAAACGTTTTTAATATCAGAACTAGGCAGTTCAACTTCTAGTGACTCCAGCTTTACTGATGCCGTAAGCAGTAGAAAAACCATGACGATAAATATGATGTCGAGTAGCGGTGTTAAATCTGGCGCTAAACTCTGTGTGTAAGATGATTGAGGCGTTTTAATCATGCTTGACTCACATCACCAACAGCGACTTTGTTTATTGGCTTGCCTTTAGTATCGTCTGATGGGTTTGCTTGAATCGACATGCCTTCTAGCCACACATTCACATAGTTCAGAGTATGTTCTAGTTGAGCGAGCACTCGATCGGCCCAAAGGCCTAATAGCTGTGCGCCTGAAATCGCCGGAAGCGCGATCATCAAGCCAGCTGCAGTGGTTCTCATAGCCAAGCCTAACCCGTCTGCTAGATCGTTTGGCGTAATACTCCCGGTCGTAGCTGCTACACCTTTGAACATTTCAATAAGGCCAAGCACCGTACCAAGCAAGCCAATTAGCGGGCTGATCACGCCAATCAAACCAAGTAGCCTTAAACCTGCGTGCAGCTGGTGGCGTTTTTCTTGTAGCCATATCCCTGCTGCATCTTCACGTAACCCTTTCGAAAAAGAGTGGTGAGCAAGCAACATCGAGACGCCCTTGTATAGCAACGGTCGTTTAGCTGAAATAGACTGAGCGAGAGCTTCGATGTCTTTGCTGTTGGTTGGTGAGATCTGGTTGAGCTCGCGACGAATGGCGCGTTTGCCAACACCAATACTTAGCATCACTTGGAAGATACGCTCAGCGATGATCATTACGGTAAGGGCTGAACAGATAAGAAGAGGCCAAGTCATTAAGCCCAGCTGTTCTTGTAAATAACTGATTTGTTGCATGATTATTCCAATTTAAAACGAACGGGTAGTTGTACGCGGTGAGCAATCGCTCTACCATTGACAGTGTGAGGTGAAAATTTCCATTGTTTAATGGCGTCTAAAGCGGCGTTGTCGAGTATTAGCAGACCTGATGAATTGATTAATGCTTGTTTAATTTGTTTACCTTCTGCATCTAACCAGACCTCATAGATAGCGACGCCTTCAATACCACGACGTACTGCCTGTCTAGGGTAGTTCGGCGGTGTAGGG
Organism: Vibrio sp. 5S239; assembly: GCF_041439575.1. Classification (NCBI taxonomy): domain Bacteria; kingdom Pseudomonadati; phylum Pseudomonadota; class Gammaproteobacteria; order Vibrionales; family Vibrionaceae; genus Vibrio; species Vibrio sp. 5S239. Next base: position 445,696 of record NZ_JBGOOM010000001.1, read on the forward strand.
CGTTCAGAGAAAGAAGGCTTAGTCACTAGTACCGGCTCTTGGTTTGATACGCCTTGGTTTACTTCCTGAGGTTGGCTCGCAGACTCGTTCATATTCTTATCTACTTTCTTGTCGGCCAGCTTCTCTGGTTGAGTGGCTGGTTGTGGGCGTTTTTTCTTCACGACCTTTTTCTCAGTCACCGGTCTCTTTTGAACCGGCTTTTTCTCGACTTTCTTTTCCACAACCTTTTTCTCTACTTTCTTGGGTTGAGGCTTATTGGTGATCGCTTTTTTCTTTGGTGTAGGTTTGGCTTGCTCTGTCTCAACGGCCTTTGGCTCGACAGGTTTAGGTTCTGCTTGTGAGACCGTTTCTTGGGGTGGTTCTGGTTCAACCGGTTCTGTAACGGTTTTTTTTTGAGCCGGGGAAGGCGTGCTCTTTGGAGTGAAGTTGATCGATACCGTGTTCGATTGGCTACCTGCAGGCATGGCAAATACTTTGGACTCTTGAGCAACAAATAATAGCGCCGCATGAATCACTAACGATGCACCGCTGGCAATAACATATCTAGGAACGTTCACATTCAATCCTTAATCCACTCCAAAATCTGTATCGGATTATTGCTTACAATCTAAATAAGATCAATTATCAATTGCATTATCATTTGCGTCTATCTATGATTCTTTCAGTTTTAGCGAATCGTTTTTCAGACTTTGCTATGTAAGTGTTTAGAGAGGTTATATGAGTCTTGATGTTTATAAGTTGGACGAATCAATTCTAGGTGTGTCGAGCCCTGATCCGCTTCGTTTTGCGTTTACAAAATTCTGGGCAGTAAGCCTCGCTTAATATCGAACCTTTTTAGTTTGTAACTTACGTAAATTACTCGTTTATACGGAAACATATTCAATGACAGATACAACATTAGAACTAACAGAAACTCTAAAACAACGTGTCGCTCGCGCTATTGAAGAAGAACCAAAACTGCTTCCTACCGCGGTTGCTGAGAAGTTAGGCGTTTCAGAGGTTGAAGTCGTTGCTGCTTTTCCAAATGACATGGCGGTGATGTTAGATGGTAGCCGTGCTCAGGAGATTCTAGAAGGCCTAGTGGGTTGGGGCCCTGTGACCACAATCATGCATTCATTCGGCTCAATCTTCGAAGTAAAAGCGCCGTTCCCGAAAGGTAAAGTAGCGCGTGGTTATTACAACCTTATGGGCAGAGAAGGCGAGCTCCATGGCCACCTCAAGCTCGACAACATCAAGCACATTGGCTTAGTGAGCAGGGCGTTCATGGGGCGTGAAAGTCACTACTTCGGTTTCTTCAGTGAAACGGGCGAGAACATTTTTAAGATCTACCTAGGCCGTAATGAAAAGCGTGAGCTAATTGCCGACCAAGTTGAACGCTTCAAAACGTTAAAAGAACAAGCTTAAATTCAATTAATAGCAAGCTTAAATAAGATTGCCTATTAGCTTAAACAGTACATCAATGCTCGAGGATCGTTGAGTTCGCTAATGAGCGCTCAACCTTGGGCAAAAATAATAAATCAGAGAAAGTGAAGAAAGGAATTACCCATGGAACAGCAAGTAAAACAAGAACGTCTACAAGGTCGTCTAGGTCCAGAAATTAAAGAATTTCGTCAAGAGCGCCGTACCCTTCAACTTGCTACGGTTGATGAAGAAGGCCGCCCAAACGTAAGTTACGCCCCTTTCGTTCAGAACCAAGAAGGTTACTTTGTTCTCATTTCTGATATTGCTCGTCATGCTCGTAACTTGAAAGCAAACCCTCAAGTGTCTTTGATGATGATTGAAGACGAAGAGGGCTCGAAGCAGCTTTATGCACGTAAGCGTTTAACGTTTGATGCGCAAGCGAGTGTTGTAGAACGTGAAACCGATCTTTGGACTCAAGTGATCGGCCAAATGCAAGAGCGTTTTGGCGAAATCATCGATGGCTTGAGCCAGCTTCAAGATTTCTCTCTATTCAACCTTAAAGCAGAAAACGGCCTGTTTGTGAAAGGCTTTGGTCAAGCATACCAAGTGTCTGGTGATGATCTGGTGGATTTCGTTCACCTGCAAGAAGGCCACAAAAAAGTATCTAACGAGTAATCTCGTTTAACCTATTTCTTAAAGAGCCCTCCACAGAGTGAGGGCTTTTTTATGTCTAAAAATCGTCGTTAGCACGTCGAAGAGTTTTGTAATTACTTTGTAAATATATGGAGCGTTGCAAATACAATGGGCGCAGATGTCAGAAAAAGCAGACTAAATCAAAGAGTTTGCTATATTGGCGTCTGATTACTATTTATGTGTAAGGATCACTACGTGAAACCAGTAAGTCGAGATTGGGACGAGTTCTGTTACCCTTTTATTTATGAAGACAGTCCTATCTGTGATTTTGAGATTCTGTCGGACGAACTATGCTGCCGAGTTGGGTTGGTGTTGTCTTTGGAGCTGGAACCACAAGTTCGCGATATCTTGCAACGCCTGCAACCAAACATCTACCACCTTAATGGATCTGTACGTGGGAAATTAGCGATCACTGAATCCGAACTGGTCGAGCTAAAGCAAGATTACCACCGTATCCGTGAGCAGTTAGAAGGTGGTTTCAAAGGCTTTGTGTTACCCGGAGGGCATCGAGTGTCAAGCGAGCTTCACTTATGTCGCTGTCAGGCTAAAAAAGTCGTGCGAGCATTGGTGAGTATTGAGCATCATGAAAGTAAAAAGTCACCTGACCCGGTTCTTTTTAAATACGCTAACTTAGTCGCGAACACACTCTATGCATTGGCGTCTTTTACCAATCATGTCAATGAAGCTGAAGAAGTGGAGTTTGTGAGTAAGAGTTATTCTATGCCAAAGAAATCTTAAGAAAGAGTTCTACACTGATTCATCTCTAAGCTAAGAAGCTAAACCATTAAGCATGATGCTAGGTTTAGCTTCTAAAGTCGCGCTCAAGCGGGTGTAGAGGCGTCGTTTAAGACTTTTGCTCCGCGTAGCATAGCTTCGATTAATTCGCCCGCGTTGAACTTCTCAAGTGCTTCATGTGCACCCACCTGATTGGCACGGTCAACACAGATTTCACTTGATAGTGAGGTATGCAAAATACAGTAGGCATGACTTAGGGCGTTGTCATTTTGAACTTCAAACGCAAGTTCGTAGCCATCTAACCCTGGCATCTCAATATCACTCACTAATAGATCAATCGCGTTGCCTGCGTTGGCTTGGTTGCGCATCAAGTCAATCGCATCTAAGCCGTTGTTACAAATGCGGTAAGGGATGTTGATACTATCTAAGGCATCAGATAACTGTTTTCGTGCGATCAAAGAATCATCAACCAATAAGATATTCAGCGCTTTGAGGCGTTCCCTTTCAACATCGGTAAGCATCGGAATATGCGCATTCTCGTAATGTGGGTAGATTTTAGAAAGCAATAACTCCACATCGAGCATCTGAACAATACGATCTTCAAAGCGTGTAATGCCGGTAACGAAAACATTGCGACCAACGCTCGCTGGTGGTGATTCAATGCTCTTCCAATCACATTCAATTATTTTATCAATCGAACGAACCAAAAATGCGACTACCGTCCTCAAACAATCGGTGACGATGAGTACACAGCTTTGGTATTCAGTGGGTGCTATTGGACGAAAACCTATTGCTGCTGACATATCAATGACAGGTACGGTAAGTTCTCTGATGGTCACTGTGCCGATGACGTGATGATGAGAATAAGGGATTTGAGTCATCGGCTGAAAAGGCACGATTTCTCTTACCTTAAGCGTGCCAATAGCAAAACTCTGAGTTAGGGATAATTTGAACATCAACATTCCCTGTGACTGGCTAGCTTTACTGATCGGTTTCGCCATAAGTGGCTCCTGCTTTACTACGTACTTAGTTTATAAGGAATAATTTAAAGGGAAATAAGGGTGGCGGCAAGTCGCTATGCGGTTTTTAAGCGCTTTAACGCTGCTGTTTTCGGTTATAGAGTGAAGAATGGCAGTTCTTGGGGTAAAATCATGAAAAATGCTCGCTGTCGATAGTTTTATGTCGACAAGTCGGTAGCGTTAAACAGATATACAACCGTCAGTGGTTGGTGGTTATTTAGTCAATAAATGGTTCAAAAAATCGAGTGTTGAAGTAATCGTCTCATACAAACTGACAGTAACAAATTGAGAATTATCATGGCAAGAACAGCAGCAGCGCTTCATATTTTGGTGAAGCATAAAGAACAAGCAGAAGACATCATTAAACAGCTTAAAAAAGGTGCTAAATTTCAAACACTAGCGAAGAAGCACTCAACATGTCCATCAGGCAAAAAGGGCGGCGACCTAGGCGAGTTCAAGAAAGGTCAAATGGTGCCTCAGTTTGATAAGGTTTGTTTCTCTGGCGAGACGCTTGTACCACACCTTGTAAAAACAAAATTCGGTTGGCACGTTGTAAAGGTTCTCTACAGAACCTAGTGTAAGATATGTGTTTGATAGAATAAAAGGAGCGTATATACGCTCCTTTTTTGTGACTGTTTGGTGCATTTAAAAGCACAATGGCTGAGCGTTCATCCCTGACGTTATACGATAATTGGGGCTACGCCCTCGCCTATCCACCGTGACTAATTGGTAAGAGGATGAGGGGTTTTAATGAGTAAGTCATATAATAAATGCCATTCTTAAGGAAATTTAAGCAGCTTTGCCTTTTTAGTCTTTGTCTTTATCTAGAAAGCTGTAACTGAGTTTGGTAGGAGAACAACATGGAGAGTTCAGCTATGTTAAGCAATCCAGCGACAGATGTCATATTGCATGCTTTTGACTGGTGCTATGCTGACGTAATGAAGAACGCCCCACAGATCCAAGAGTTGGGTTATAAATCTGTTTTAGTTTCACCGGCAATGAAGTCGTTACGTAGCCCTAAAGGCTGCGACAGAGAGTCTGGCACTCAATGGTGGCAACGCTATCAGCCACAAGATTATCGTGTGATCGATAATCAGTTGGGTGACACACAAGATTTTAAAGCGATGGTTGATGCGTTAAAGCAGCATGGGCTTCGTACCTATGTGGACGTAGTGTTCAACCACATGGCAAACGAATCTGGTATCCGCAGTGACTTAACGTATCCTAATCTTCAAGATATGGCGTCTTACCAAAAAGACGCCGAATATTACGAATCAATACGCTTGTTTGGTGAGCTTTCTAAGCCTTTATTTGATGAAAACGACTTCGTGGAAGCGTTTGGTATCAAAAACTGGAAAGATACGTGGGAAGTGCAGAATGGGCGTATTACTGGCGGAGCCAGCGATCCTGGCTTACCAACGTTGTTAGACAACGACAATGTGGTTGCACAGCAGCGAGCGTATCTAAAAGCCTTGAAAGAGATAGGTGTGAAAGGTTTTCGTATCGATGCGGCAAAGCACATGACACTTTCCCATCTGTGTAGGGTGTGGACCGATGATATCTGTGAAGGAATGCACATCTTTGGTGAAATCATTACTGATGGTGGTGCGACCCAAGAAGAGTATGAGCTATTCCTTGAACCATACCTGAAGCACACTCGCTTAGGCGCTTACGATTTCCCTTTATTCAATACCATCTTCAAAGCCTTTGAAGAGCAGGGCAGCTTTAAGTCTCTGATCAATCCTTACTGTTTTGGTCAGGCGCTATCGAATATGCGAGCCATCACTTTTGCTGTGACTCATGATATTCCAAACAACGAAGTGTTTTTGGAATATGTGATGGATGAAGTTGACGAACGCTTGGCTCACGCCTTTATTCTTGGTCGAGATGGCGGTGTGCCGCTTGTCTATAGCGAATTAAGTACCAGTGGCATTCTGGATCAGAATGGTCAGCCTCGTTGGTTTAATGACTGGCGAGCGCCATATATGAGAAGCATGATTCAATTCCACAACCATGTTCATGGCGAAACGATGCGTGTGGTTGAAGCGAATGATGACTTGTTGGTATTTGTCCGTGGTGATAAAGGCATTGTTGTGATTAATAAATCTAAGCGAAGTAAAACAGCATCACTGACTTGGACTGGTGCAGTGACCGATTTGTTGTCTGGTGAAGTGTTCGAGTGCGTTGGCAAGGATTTAACCATTAAGATTGAACCTAACCAGTGCATGATGTTGACAACTAACTAGGTCGAGCCTGTTATGATACCAATCGTAGTAAATAACTGGTCATCCTAGCTTGTAAAACGCTCGATAACTTCGTTATAAATTTTGATTGTAGAATAACTACTTATCGGAACTCTTTGTCGAATAGAGCCGCCTTGTTCTCAAGCCTTTTTCCTGCGCTATTTATGATCACTTACTTATGTGGTTGGTATGAGTTAAGCCCAATCGGTAAGTAAAATAAGATTGAAAAGAAAGCCCCGCTACTGGTAATCAGTAAGCGGGGCTTTTTATTTGAAGCTGTTTATTGGTTACTAAGCAAAGCGTTAGTTAAACTGACAGGCGATTAAACCGTGAACTTGTTCAATAGTTCATCCTGTGCTTGAACATTGTCAGTTTGTACCTGCATTGCCGTGTTTGCTTCTTGAGCCGCGTTTGATACTTGCGTTGAAAGGTCTTTGATCTTAACGGTGTTGTTGTTGATCTCTTCCGCGACCAAGCTCTGTTCTTCTGCAGCCGAAGCAATCTGAATATTCATATCAGAAATACGCTGAATTGCGTCACGGATGCGGTCAAGTGAAGAATTCGCTTGTTGAGCGCGTTCAACGGCGTCAGTCGCTGTGTCTTTACTCTGATTCATCGCGTTAGATACTGAGCTTGCACCAGCTTGGAGCTGCTCAATCATGTTGCGAATTTCAGTCGTCGACTGTTGGGTACGTTGCGCCAGAGTACGAACTTCGTCGGCTACGACAGCGAAACCACGACCTGATTCACCAGCACGTGCGGCTTCAATCGCTGCGTTCAATGCCAGCAGGTTCGTTTGGTCTGCAATGTCGTTGATGACTTTAAGAATTGTTTCGATGTTCGCGGTTGCTGATTCAAGTACCTGTACTTCTGCAACGGCTTGGTCGATACGAGCTGATAAGTTATCAATCGCTTGAGTGGTGTCACTGACTACAGAAGTTCCGTCTAACGTTGCTTCATCTGCTTCACGAGCCGCCGCCGCCGCGCCTTGAGCGTTGTTTGCTACTTCTGTCGCGGTAACCGCCATTTCGTTCATTGCTGTTGCTAGCTGTTCCAGCTCTTGCAGTTGAGTGTTCATTGCGTTTGCTGATTCGCCCGCACCTTTAACCGTGATTTCAGTACCACGCTTAATCTCGATACCAATCGCTTTCGATTGAATTATTTGGTTCTGCAGATTTTCAGTAAAGGTATTGAAACCTTTTGCTAGGTCAGAGAACTCTTTATCTGTATTCGTATCTAGGCGTTTGGTTAAGTCACCTTGTCCGCTTGCGACATCTTGAATCGCGTGGTTAAGTGCATCAAGTGGGCGCATTAACACACGTATTAGAATCGTCAGTGCGATGATACTGAGAATTACCGCTATCAACGAATAGATCATCGAGCTGTTCTTGAGATCTGCAACGGCTTGGTAAGCGATCTCTTCATCAAGAATTGCGCCAATATACCAATCTTCACTTGGGATGTGCGTGAAGTTCACTCGGAACATTTTGCCGTCGACTTCAATTTCTTGAGAGCCTTCGCGAATGTTAGCTTGTGGCATGTAGCTCGAGAGCGTTTCACCGTTGTTTTTAGCATTCGGATGGGCAATTGTCGTGCCGTCGGCTGTGACCAGGAATAGGTAGCCCGCATCAAACAAGTTCACTTGGTTTACTAAAGTAGCAAGGTTGGTCAATTCTAGGTCGTAGAACATACCAGCAGTGAAGCGGCCGTTGTCTTTAACTGGCGTACCCACTGAGATAATGACTTTCTTACTTGATGCATCCACATAAGGCGCGGTAACAACTAAACTGTTTTTGGATTTAGCATCAATGTACCAAGGGCGAATTCGTGGGTCGTAATCAGGGCCGGCGTCCCAACCGTCATCATTTTCAATGACGAAACCGTTTGCTTCATAACCAAAACCAACCGCAAGGAAACTGTTTTTAAGTTTAGGCTTTTCTAAGATTTCTTTTACGTAGGTACGATCTTGAGGGTTGATTTCGATGACTTCAGTCGTCGATTGCGCCAACGCTTTCTTGGCGTTCATCTCTGAGACTACGGTATTCCTGACTCCAGAGACCATTTCTTCTAGGCTCGCATTGACGTGGTTTTCTACAGCACTTCTTACGGTGTAAAGTTGTTGTATTGAAAGCAATGATACTGTTACTAGCAGCAAGGCTGATGATGCAGCAACCACCTTATGGCTAAATTTCATTGAATATTCCCCTTCTCACAGGCTTTGCGAAGACTAAAGTTAATCGTGTTTTTCTAATTATATATATCGACGAAACTGAAATTTACTTGAATGTAAATTCACAAAATAGACTACAAAAATATAACAATTCACACAACATGAAAATCATTCAATCAAAGTATCGTTATTTTTATTATTCTATTCAATGATTTAAAGCTCAGTTCAGCCTGAGTTAGTTAACTTGAGTATTTATTAGTTAGACGTTTATGCGTGTGATTTTTTATTAAGAAAATAGGAAATGAGTCAATTCATATGAAATTAAATGATATGCCAGTTTTATATTTTGATAAGATTTAAAATGGGGATATGAATATATTCAGTAAAAAAAGCCTCACAAAAGTGAGGCTTTACAAAACTGTGTCTTTACTGATTTACATCAGTAGTCTCTAATTTAGAATATTAAATGAGCTACACCAGCGATAATTGGAAGTGTGATTAAAGTACGCAGAATAAAGATAATAAATAGCTCAAAGATGTTTACTGGAATCTTACTTCCGAGAAGCAGAGCGCCCACTTCAGACATGTAAATCAGTTGAGTGACTGACATAGCGGCAATAACAAAGCGAGTCATTTCATTGTCAATAGAAGCGGCAAGGATTGCTGGAATGAACATGTCCGCAAAACCAACGACGATAGTTTCAGACGCTGCTACCGCTTCTGGTACACCAAGTAGATCTAAGAATGGAATGAAAGGCTGACCTAGGATTGAGAACACAGACGTGTATTCCGCAATTACCAATGCCATGGTACCGAGACCCATAACAACAGGTAATACACCAAATACCATATCTACGGCGTTACGCACACCTTCAGAAAATACTGACTTAGCAGACTTAACCTGTGATGCCTTATTTACCGCTAACTCAAAACCCCAAGAAAATGTTGAGTGGCCAGCAGGGATCGCGTCAGCATCTTTGTTCGGCTTGCTACCATCAATGAAAGTATCTTTCTTCATGCTTAGTGGTGGAAGGCGAGGGATGATAACAGCTGCTACAATGCCAGCTAAACAGATCGCTGCGTAGAAAGGCAGGAATAGGTGTTCTAGCTCTACTTGTGCAATAACCACAAGGCTGAATGTAATAGATACTGCTGAGAAAGTGGTACCAACAACTGCTGCTTCACGTTGAGTATAGAATCTCTGCTCGTATTGTTTACTTGTCAGCAGAATACCAACACTACCGTCTCCTAACCAAGAAGCCATACAATCGATAGCACTGCGGCCCGGTAGGTTGAAGATCGGACGCATTACTTTACTTAGCAAGGTACCAAAAAGTTCTAATAGACCAAAGTTCAGTAGTAGGGGCAGTAGTAAACCAGCAAAGATAAATACGGAGAAAAGTGTTGGAAGCAAGCCCTCTAAGACTAGGCCGCCCGTATTTTCTTCCCAAATAATTTCGGGACCTATTTGGAAAAAAGTCATCAGCGCTGCAGCACCACCAATGAGGCGAACCGACAGCCATAAAGGAGAGGGGTTGAACAGACCGTTTAAAAATGAACTGGATGTAATGAATGTAGGCTTGAAAATCGTGCTCAATACTGAAGTGACAGACATAAAAGCAACGATCGCAGTGATAATAGAGACTAGATATTCACCGAAAACCGCTTGGATTGATTTCGCCAAGATAGCGACAGGGATGGTGAGATCACCTTGATAGCTGATTGGCGCCATGAAAAGGAATAAACCAATCAATGATGGGATTAAGAAAACCCAGAAACTGCCTTTAGATTTCTCTGTTGGATCAGTATTCGTGTTGTTAGACATGTTATTGTTCTCGAATTTCTACACGTAAAAAAGCCACATCCTTGGCATTTTTATCCACTAAACATCCGTATTTTCTTATAGGATGCAAGATTACCCAGTATTAATATCGCTTGCAATACTATTCATCAAATATCGCTAAATATTCAGGATGCTTATTCTGCGACTCTGCGTTACTTTGGAATAAAGTGTTGTGAATGTTACGTATCTTGAGGATATATTTCCAGATATTTATTAGTTAACTGGGGCTTCAGTTCGATAAGTTAAATAGAGCCAGTAGCTAAACGCAATAATAAAGGCAAAAGAGGCAGGGAAAGCCAGGGCTAATATTTCGAAGTGTTGGAATAAGCAAGCGCCAGTTAAGCCTCCAAATAGAAAACCGACGACGATGAACATCAGCAGTTTGGCTTTACGGCGATCAAAGGGCATACCTTTTAGGCGAGCGCCAATCATGATTCCAAGATCGGTAATGATTCCGCTCATGTGCGTAGTACGAATGATTGCGCCACTATAGGTGGTGATCATCGCATTCTGTAAACCACATGCGGCTGAAGCGAAGTATTGGCCAGAGGTGTAGCCTTGTAATAGTGCCCAAAGTGCCAAAAACAGCAACCCACCTTCAATACACAGTGCGACACCGTAGCGGCGTCCTAGCTTCAGAGCTTGGTTTTCAATAAAGAACCCGCTGAAAGCAGCGCCTAACATAAAGCTCATAATCACCAATAAAAGGTGCACGGAAGCCGAAGTTGGAGTGAGCAGGCTGCTGCCTAGTAAAGACATGGTGCCCGAAACATGGGATATGGCTTGATGTTGGAAGCCAAGTAATCCAATAGAATTAACGCTACCGGCAAGGCCTGCTAAGAGTAAAGCACCGTATTCAACCCAACGAGGTAGCTTAGAAATCATGTGGTTCACTCCGGGTTAAATAGAGGAACAAGATTATAACGCTCGCAAAAAGATACGCTAGTGTTGTAGGGCATTCATGTTTGATCTTAGGCAACAGTATTGCAGTTTGTTTCGATGAAGCATTGTTATAATGCGGACTGTCGCTACTAAGATACTGTAGCTATTACACAGCCTGTCGCTCAAAAGAAGTTTGTCGTTATAAAAAGTGCACCGTTATATAAAGACAAAGATAAGGATAAAGATCAGTTACAAGCTAGTTGTAATGGCTCATTTGGTGCTCAAACTTAACCCAGCCGTATTTACGTTCTTCATAAACGGAAAAGCTAGGAAGTGGAAAATCTTGTTCTTTAAATAGCCCGAGTGGGACGACATAAAAATCGACGGCGGCAACGGATTGTAAAAGCATGGTGGTGCCACACTGAGGGCAAAATTGATAAGTGACTTCACTGCCCGTATCGCTGATGCGTGAAAAATAGGTCACTTCTCCGCTCAGTGTGACCTGTTCAATTGGGAACCGAGCTTGAACGCCGAACACACTTCCAGTACGTTTCTGACACTCATAGCAATGACATACAGAGGTTCGCTGGGGCTCACCTCGACATACTAGGTTGACTGCTCCACAGCGGCATTCACAACTTCTGATATTTCTATCTTTAATATGCTTGATATCCATCTATGTTTCACTTCTGGTTAACCCTGTATTGATAATTATACTAAAGCCCTTTATGGTCTGCACAACTGGATGAAAACAAAAGAATACAATTGCTCATGAAAAAGAAAATCTTACCTATACCTCTGATTTTACTGATTCCTATCGTCATGTTATTTGTGGTCATATTGGCGGGTGTTTATCGCTTTAGTTTAAGTGATGAAGAGATTTTGGCGAAGTTTCCTTCTTCACAAGTCAGTTATGATCCCGTGGTTGAAACCGTTTTTGATTTGAAGACCACTAACCCATGGACAATTAAAGTTCCTGAAACCAACGCATACGCCTTTATTAATGAAGTCGACGTGCCAAAAGCAATCGCGTTTGGTCGTTATGACTCTGGTGTTGAGCGCGGTGTAGCAACCGTCGATACAAAAAGCCTGGCAGCCGTGACGCTAGGCGAAGCGAATTTCTTTGTTACACCTATGTGGATATCGAATCAAGGCAGCGGCGTATTCTATTACCTTGGCCTCTTTAAGCATGACCAGCAACGAAGCCGTGTGGTGTTGGTTGACCAACTTTTCTTGGGTGATCGCGTGAAAATTCAGACTTTAGATGCTGCCCAACAGTCAGATTCAAAATCACAGAATAAACTCACAGGGCAAGGTTTTATCGGTTTTACTCAACATTCTGCGGAACAATCATTTGCAGAAACCCCTTCTGAAAAGGTGTTAATGAGTTTTTCTTTTGATACACAATCAATTGGTAAGTAATAACATTTTTGCGAGCACAAGGATGTGTTGTTTATGTGAGTCAAATTACATATTATCTTAATAGATTGAATGAAATTTAGACACTCTTTGTGTCTGCTTACTTTTACAAATGGAGCTTGCGAATGATTAGTAAACGTTTTTTTAAGACGAAAGACGAAGTTGAAGTGACCTTTGAGCTAGAAGCTCAAGAAGCGAACTCAGTATTCATCGTTGCTGACTTTCTTGATTGGAAAGCCACGCCAATGAAAAAAATGGCGAAAGGGAAAGTGTACAAATTCAAAACTCGCCTACCTAAAGATGGCGAGTTTCAATTTCGCTACTTAGTTGATGGTCAACAATGGGTGAATGACGAGAATGCTGACCGTTATATCCCTAACGAATTTGGTCAAGACAACTGTTTGGTATCGACGATTCCAGCCTAATTTCTGGACACTTATTGTAAGCATAAGGCTGTGTTTTTCGGTTCAAATCGTTTTACTTTAATAGTGAGAAGGGATTGGTGAGTTAAGGTCGCGATTTGCTTAATAACAGCAATTAATGCGCGGTGTTTATTAATTGTTCGATACAAAATAACGTAGATAAATAAAAAGCAGTAGCTAGCCGTTTCTGCTTTTTTATTTCTCAATTTAGCTGTTAATTTTATTTATAGTGAAACGATTTTTCACTTTTTATAACTCAATGACTTAGCGGGATAGAGCAAGATTCGCATCATATTATTGCAATGTATTGATGATTTATGCGTCCGAAAAGCATATCCTATGCTTTTATATCGTAGAAAGACTTGTTTACCGTGTATTCAAAAATATTTCCCTCTCCGTTTGCTGAGCTTTCACCTGTAAAAAAAGTAGCTATTTTAGGACTGCCACTTATTGCAGCGATTGGTGTTGCTCTGCAATCGTCACAATCGGATCTGACGAAAACGATCGATCTTGATTTACCCGACTCAACCGTTATTGAGTCTATTCTGTTACCTTCTTCTGTTGCTGTTGTTATTGAGCCGCCGACGTTTGAGTATCAAATTCAAACGGGTGATAACTTGAGTAGCATCTTCAATCAGCTTGGATTTTCTTATAAATCTATGATGAGCGTGATGGAGACCGATTTGAACTTTCTTGCGTTGGACACGCTTCGCCCAGGTAACACATTGCGCTTTTGGCGTGATGAGGCAACAGGCGAGCTTTCCAAAATGGAGCTTAAATTTAGCGTTGCTGACAAAGTTGTTTATCGACGACTTGAAGATGGCAACTATGAATTCGAAGATATCTCTATTCCTGGTGACTGGAAGCAAAAGCCTCTAGTGGGTAATATTCAAGGCAGTTTCTCTATGTCGGCAAATAAAGCTGGCCTGAACAGTATCGAGATTGATCATATTGTTACTCTGCTTAAGGATAAGCTGAATTTTAGCAGAGATTTACGTGCAGGCGATCAATTTGAAGTGCTTCAGAAAGCACAATTTGTCGATGGTGTTGCTACCGGAAAACGTGAAATTGAAGCCATTAAGATCATGAATCGTAACCGTGTGGTGTCTGCGTATTTACATACCGACGGACAATATTATGATGCTAATGGTGATAGCTTACAACGCGCGTTCCAACGTTACCCTGTGAGCAGTGGTTGGCGTCAAAGTTCTCAATTTAACCCTAAGCGCTTGCACCCAGTGACAGGTCGAGTTTCACCACATAATGGTACGGATTTCGCGACGCCAATTGGTACGCCAGTTCAAGCAACGGGTGATGGCAAAGTGGTGATGACTCGTAAGCATCCATACGCGGGTAACTACGTGGTTATTCAACACAGCAGCACTTACAAAACGCGCTATTTACATTTGAGCAAGATCCTCGTTCGTAAAGGGCAAACGGTATCTCGTGGTCAGCGTATTGGTTTGTCCGGTAAAACTGGCCGAGTGACTGGCCCGCACCTACATTACGAATTGATCGAACGCGGTCGTCCTGTCGACGCGATGAGAGCGAATATCCCGATGGCCAATTCTGTACCTCAAAAAGAAAAAGCAACGTTTGTGGCCGCTAGAGATGAGGCAGATAAGTTATTAAAGAAAGCTCTGGAAACTCAGTCTAACAATAGTTAACTGATGTACTCCTTTGTATTCCCAAAAGCCACGAATTCTTTACTAAATATGTAAGTATCTAGTAATGCTTCGTGGCTTTTTGATCTTTGGATAAGGTATAGCTCTGGCCTAGCTTTTTAGGTCATGAGAGATTCTGAGTGAATAACATAACTGATGATAGCTTCTGGTCGCATAGGCGGTGAGTAGAGGTACCCTTGGATCTTGTCACATCCCATGGCGTGCAATTTTTCTAATTGCTCACGTTTCTCAACGCCCTCTGCAACTAATGACAAATCAAGCCTATGAGCCAATTGAATAATCAGCCAAACAACACTCTCAGATGTCGAATTCGTTAGCAGGTTTCGAATAAAGGTTGCATCAATTTTGATGCAATCGATAGGGTAACTGTGGATGTAATTCAAACTCGAGTAACCAGTACCGAAATCGTCTAACGCGATCGAAAAGCCTTGCTCTCGTAGATAGTTGAGTGCCGATTTTGTCTCTTTGGTGGGAGATAGCAGCACCGTTTCAGTTAGCTCGATAACAAACTCATTTGCTTTAAAGTTATGTCTCTCAATGGTTCGAGTGAGATAGGAGATGTAACGCTTAGAATCGCTAAGCTCATGAGCCGAACAGTTTATCCCAAGCTTAATTTTATAGCCTAACCCCTTTTCTAATGTTGTTTTTGCGCGACAAACCAGATCGATAATATGTTCACCCAGTTCAACAATAAGACCAGACTCTTCTGCGACTTTGATGAACTCCATTGGCGATACATTGCCATGCTTAGCCGTTTTCCAACGAGTGAGTACCTCGAAGTATTCCCATTGCTTTTCACTTTGACCAACGATTGGCTGCACAACCACGTACATTTCATTGTCATTTCCATTCGGTGTAAAGCTAGGTGAAGTTGCACTTTCAAGTTCATTTCGTAAAGCCGCAACCAACTCCGTTTTTCTTTGATAGCGAGATATTAGATGGGTGTCATAACATTGAATGTGAGTATCTTGTCTTTGCTTGCACTCTTTTAGAGCCAAACTGGTGTTAAAAATTATTTGTTCTACGTCTTTGTTGCTCCCTTCCGAGCGAGCAATACCAATGCTGATGTCGAAAGCGACTTTCATATCGACGCTATTGTAACCCTTTTTTATTTTGGCCAATATCTGCTCACAGATAAAAATAGGGTCTGAATGGTAGGTAATGAAGGCAAATTCGTTTCCTGCCGTCCGGAAAGTCAGATTGTTCTCGGGTATGGTTCGGCGTAAGGTCTCTGCTACGTACTGAAGCACTTTATCGCCAATATAATTACCGTGCATATCATTAATGGCTTTGAAACTATTTACGTCGAGCAAGGCTAATGTGAATGGGGTGCTTCTCTGTTGAGTAATCGATTCCAAAGTGTCCGATAAGCAACTTCGGTTTAGTAACCCAGTTAAGCTATCGTGTGATACTTCATAACTGAGTTGATTGACCAGTTGCTCAGAACGCTCGTTGAACCATATTTCCCTTAGTGTGTGGATGACGATGTTTGCGAAAAGTTGATGGTGTTTAATCACGTTTTGCAACTGATTCGGGTTAAGAGGAGAAGTAAACGTAGAAAACAGCACACCCATGACCTCGCCACTCTGAGTTCGAGTAGGGATTGCAATTGAGTTCTGTGAGGTGATTTCCTGCTTAAATGCCGATGTAGGCAACGACTGAATGATATATTGAGCGAATGAACAGTCTGGGTGCTGTTGATGGACAGCTTGTTGGTAGATGTGACCGTGACGTGCGTTGATTTTATCATGTAGTACATGGTCCGAATGAGCTATAACCAAAGGAACCATCTGATCTGGAAAGTACTTTTTCTCAATGATGGTGGTGTATTGAGTGCCGAACATTTGGTGCAAAATGAGCACGGCCGACTCTAGAAGGTCGATACCTTCTAATTTAAGTAAACGACCAATGCGTTCTGCATCTATCATGCTGTTATGCGTATGTTGAGTCATAGTCACCATCCGTAGTTAACCAGAACCTATTTGTAAGCTGTATATGTGCATACTTGTATAATATTTATGCGTCTAGTTTATTATTGGCCGTGTTGTATAACTTTTCAAATTTAAATGTGATTTATTTCACAGAGCCAGAGTACTGCGCTCTTTGTCTAATCGATCTTTCAGATGGTCCAAAAACAGCTTGGTTCGTGTATGTGAGTAATCAAGCTTAGGGTAGTAAGCGTAAACCATCACTTCATCAGCCGTGATATTTGGCAATACTGGAACTAATGTCCCTTGCTTGAGCTCTTCTTTTATCATCGCGTTAATGGTCAGAAGTATTCCCATTCCTCGTTTGGCAGCATGAAAAAGTGCTTCTGGGTTGGTGGTTGCAAAGTTCCCGTTCAAGGTAACCCTTTGGCCTTTGGTTAGCGTTACTTCTCGAATCGGGCGCTCGCCCCAGATCAATGAGTTATGCCGTTCTAAATCCTGCTCGCAGGTAGGGTGACCATGTTTTGTTAGATAGTCGGGTGATGCATAAAAGCTGGCTTTGTGTTCGAAAAGCGGGGTTTTCTTAAAGCTTAATGAATTGAGTTGTTCTAGCTCACGACTGATCACGAGATCCAAGCCTAGTTCAGGTAATTGACCCGGAGTCGTGGTGATAAGTTGTACTCTTATGTCTGGATATTTCTCCAAAAAATCATCTAAGTACTGAACTAAGAATTTAGAACCAACCGCAATGGTAGCCCCAACTTTTAATAGGCCAGCAGGGGTTTGGTTAACCGAGCGAGTTTCATCAATAATGGACTGCCAACTATCGAGCTGATCTTTCGCTCGTTGATAGAAAAGTGCACCGGCCTCGGTTTGGCTGATAGATCGAGTGGTGCGCTTTAAAAGTTGGGTGCCGATGCGCTCTTCTAGCCAGTTTACTCTTTTGCTGATCGCTGAGCTGGTGGTATTGAGTTTGCGCGCCGCGCCATTGAAGCTGCCTTCTTCCACCACTTTTACATAACTTTTTACGTTAAGAATCCAATCCATATTATTTCCTATCTGGACCTAATTAAATTCCAATTTGGTTAATTATCAATTATTGGTTTTGAATGTAAACTTATTTTATGAATGAAAATCGAACGAATAGGGAATTTTTTGAGCCAATTGATCTTTAAAAAAACGCCGTTATTTTTAGCGATGATGATCATTGCTACGGGACAAGTAGGTGTGAGTATCTACTTGCCAGCACTGCCGTTAATTTCTTCTGACTTAAGTGTTACTCAGGTAGAAGTACAACTACTCGTCACGTTGTTTCTGGTTGGGTTTGGTTTGTCTCAGCTATTTTACGGGCCGATGTCTGATGCGGTAGGAAGAAGGCCTATCTTCTTGTTGGGTCAGGGGATTTATCTGATTGGTACCGTTGTTTGTTTCGTATTTTCCGACAATATGATGGCGTTGGAAGTCGGCCGGTTACTTCAAGGTTTAGGGGCGGGTAGCGCCTCGGTTCTAGGGCGAAGTGTGCTTCGTGATAGCTATGATGGTTCTCAGCTTACCAAAGCGTTGTCTTATATCTCCATTACCGCTTCGATCATGCCAATTATTGCGCCGGTATTTGGTGGTTGGATTTCATTTCATCTCGGTTGGCAGGCGGTGTTCCTGTTCGTTTTATTGTACTTATTAGCGATATTCACGCTGGGTTACTTTGTTCTGCATGAAACTTTGCCATACAGAAAGAGCCGTTTTGATGCCTGCCAGGTGGTGAAGAACTACGGGCACTTGTTGACCAATCGCCAAGTGTTGACCAGTGCCAGTTATAACTGGATGAGCTATATGGCGAGTTTGGTTTCGTTGTCGTTGTTTCCATTCTTAATGCAAGAGCAATTGGGTTTGACTGCGGCCGAATATGGTTCTTTGATGATTGTGCCTTCAGCAGGGTTATTGATTGGGAGCGTGACGTTAAACTTACTTCATCGTAGGTTTAGTACACCGCAGCTGATGAGCCTTGCGATTTTGATTGTTATGGCTTCAGGAAGTTGGTTGCTTACGCATGAGCTAACAATTTTCAATCTAGTATGGTCATTTACTTGGTTGGCGATAGCTCAGGGAATATCGTTCCCGCTTTCTATCAGCATGTTGCTGGAGCCTCATAAAAATCAAGCGGGTGCAGTTTCTGCTCTGTCAGGCTCAATTCAGATGTGTTTGGCAGGTTTATTAGGTGGATACTTGGTTGAAAGTTGGGTGAAAAATCACCTGCAACTCGGCGTATTTTACTTGGTCATTGGGACTATTATGGGAGGAGTGCTTTGGTCTTCAGTCAGAATGGACAAGAAATTTGGTGCAACAGAGGTTGAATACAGTTCAACAACGAGCACTCCATAGTTCATCGTTAAAGCGTTGTATTTATGTTGATGGTTTCCTACAATACTTCGGTCCACTTAATAGGTAAAAAACATGCAGCAAAATGAATTTGAAGTACTGGTAAAAGCTATTTGCGCACTAGATGGCCTGCCTCAAGCGCTTGAGCTATTGAAATCTAATGAGGACACTGAAGTCGCTGAGGCTGCCGCATCACTGACTGGTCAATTTGCGCTAGCGGAAGTAGAAGGTGAAAAACGTATTTACCACGTGACGCTTCAAGAAAACGAACAGGGTGAAGAGCAAGAGTACATCGAACATGTTATGAATGAAGGCGATGACTTAATCAAATTTGCAGCTTGGTTCTTTGAAACTATGTTCGAATTAAAGCAAAAAGACACATACCAAATTGCGGGTAAAACTTACAGACAGCCAAAGCGCAGCTAGGTTTCTAAGCAATTAGGTTTCTAGAAAAACTATTTTTAAAGCAGCTCTCTTGAGCTGCTTTTTTATGGATGTTTAAATGAATATTTTGATTGTAATTTAATGTGTCTGTTACATTAAAGTGTGATTTAAGTCTTGTTTTTGGGCGTTTTAAGTGTAGAATCCGCGAACAATGAAGTTGATTAAGTGCGGAGATAAGCATGAACTACGAACTAGGCAATGTATACCTTGGTCAAATTGCAGCAAAAAACATGATGCACGAAGCGTTATACGGCAAGCCAAAGCCAAAGAAACCATCGTTCTTTAAGCGAATGAAGCAGAAAATGGCTAAATAAGCACTTTCCCAAACGGAATTTTAAAAGGCCTTAAACTCATTGCAGTTTAAGGCCTTTTTCGTTTTAGCTATCGATGACTTTTATGGCTCTGTTTTGTTGTGGATAGGTACAACAAAACACTGATTAGTTAATTATCGGAATTCTAACTCTCTCTAAGCAAGATCAGCTTGCCGATTGATTAGATAAATCGACAACATTGTTTGGAATTGAATCTAGACCATTTTCTTTCATCCATGTTTCTAAGTTGTCTGCACCGCCGATGTATGTTCCATCAAGCCAAATCTGAGGAACGGTCACTGGTGTTTTCTCACCAATGTGCGCTTTCACCTCTGGGATCATACGATATAAAGCGGCGCTGTCTTTTACGACATCGTAGTATTGGTATTCAACCCCCGCTTCATCCAGCATTTTTTTTGCCTTAACGCAGAATGGACAGGTCGCTTTGCCATAAACGATATTGCCCTTTAGGTTGTCTCGTTTGGTCCACTCTTTGATGACTGACTGAATTAGCACGCCACGATTAAGCGCTTCACCTTGGCTGACGACCTTACCTTCAACAACAAGGATAGGTGCATGCCAAGAACCGAGTTTTAGCGGTTCCCACCAGTGAGATAACCAATCTTTCACTTCTAGTTCTACATCGACATCGGCTAATTCATTCTCAAAAGTATCCTCTAGAATGTCTTTGGTAAGGGTACATTCTCCACATGGGATGTTTACTTTAAATGGCCCCCAGCTGCCTGCCCAACGGTATAGTGTAATCTTGACTGGTTTCTTCATGGTTACGGTCTCGCTTAAAGTTCTCTTATCAATATAGAACGGGCTGTAGAAGTATTTATTTCATTGGCCTTAAAGTTTATTAACTTTCGCCGGCTTTTTTGTTTCCCAGTGAGTAATAAACGCAACAGATGCAATAATAATTGCCGCCCCTAACCATAAGCGCCCTGGTGGAACCCAGCTGAAGACCAGCCAACCAGCCAGTACATTGAGTGGCAATTTCGCGTGATCAAACGGTTGAACAAAAGAAGCGTCAGCGACGGAATATGCTTTTACAATCGCCCATTGAGCCAGTGCCGTCATTACACCGATAACGATTAAGATAACCCAAATGGTCCCGCCGCTTGGTGTTTGCCAATCAGGCACGGCCAACAAGATGTTAAATGGCGTGATCAATAGCAAAAGGTAAACCACCATGGTCGAAGGACTGTCTTGTGAAGAGAGCTTTTTCACCATCAGTGAATAGCATGCCCAAAAGAAAGCCGCGCCAACCGGCAGTAACGTTGCCCAGCTAAAATCTTCGGACCATGGTTCGAGAATAACCATAGCACCGGCGAAGCCTGCCAAGGTTGCGCCCCAACGAGCTGCGCCCACTTTCTCTTTGAGGAAAAGCCCAGAACCTATGGTTGCAAACAATGGCGAAGTCATGAGAAGAGCAATACCTTGCCAAATAGGTACAGGGTAAGCTAACGCCCATATCCAAAGCTGAATACCGATAACCGATAAAAAAACACGAAATACATGCAGTTTGAGGTTATCGGTTCTGAGCGCGCGACGAATGCCTAACGTTTTTAAGTAAGGAAGAATGGCGAACAACGCGATGGCGTATTGAATGACAGCGACGGTGGTAGAGGTCAGTCCGAAGTGAATGCTCGCGATTTGGGTTAGGCTATTAATCACGGCAAAGGCTAAACCAGCGGTTAGCATCCAGCTAGCGCCTTGGATCGGATGGTGTTGTGACATGATGCTTCTAATTGTTTGATATGGTTTGTCGTATGATACGGATTTAACACCACGAAACCAGAAAAAGCATTGCTGAAGTTGGTTAGAATATTTGAATAACAAAAAAGGTTGAGCAAATGCTCAACCTTTCTATTTATAGCTAAAGTAAATCTAGATTAGAAGTCGTAACGTACACCTAGACGAAGTGTATCTTCGCCTTGAGTGGTTAGGCCTGTCGTCGCATCTTTCACTTCGTCTAAGTTGTTTAGTTGGTAAGCAATGTATGTGCGAATTGATTTGTTGAATTTGTAAGTACCCGTTAACTCGAAGAAGTCAGCGGTATCTACGGTTACGTTTTGAGACGCATCTTCTTCTTGTTTTTGGTAAAGAGCTGCGAGTTCAAACTGACTGGTTAGTTTGTACTTCGCGGCAACTTCTACACCAGAGAATTCAGTGTTAGCCTTGTCGTCAAGGTCGCCCATCGTATAAGTTGCACCTAAGTACAGGGCATCCAATTTATAGTTAATACCAGCGATTACCGCCGTTGCTGAACCATTTCCAGCCCCGTTGTCATTGCCTGAATAACCAAGGCCAAAACCTAACCCCATAGGTAGAGTGTAAATACCAGAGACACCGTAACCGTTTGTATCTTTGTCTTCACCAGCAATTAAACTTCCTTTTAAAGAAAGAGCATCAGCATCGTAAGCATATACAAACGTGTTGTTGACTTGCTCGTCGCCGGCATTAATGAAGGCTTTTTGATCACCAGAGAAAATGGTAACGTCCGACATTTCTGAAATTTGAGCTGCTGCTGTATCTTGGCGACCTACCGATACTGCACCGAAGTCACCTTCAAAGCCCGCATACATATAACGTTGCTTAAAGTTATCGGTTTCATCATTGTCAGCTGAGGAGTTTACGCTTTGTTCTGCTTCGTAGAAGCCAAAGCCAGATAAGCTATCGTTGATTTCTGTATTACCACCAACATTTAAGCGAACACGGCTCTTGTTTTTCATTGAACCGTCTATTTCAGCACCACCTGAACCGATGAAATCACCACGGAATTCTGCACGACCGCCAATTTTAAGTTCAGTACCATCAGAGCTGTAAACGGTTGCTGCTAGAGATGAACCTGAAACTAGTGCCGCTACCACTGCAGAAGCTAGAACTGCCTTTTTCATAATCACTTACCTTATATTTTAAATATCCGCGAGCAATGTGCCCTTCGTTTCGATATGAAGCTAATTTAGAGCAGATAAATTAAGCTTTCATTTCTATAGAATTACATTTTCGTGAATGAGGAACTTTTTAAGTGTTGATTTTATTGCACTTTTACTTCAATTGGTTGAGTGGTTTGTAAATAGACATACAAGCTTGAAGTTTTGCAACCGTCTCTTTGAAGGGCTTACTTTGAAATATGTGAGAATAATATGAACGGAGTTTACGTATCGAGTAGAGCCTGCGGATCAATTAACTGCTTGTACTGGTTACGATATCCTCTATGATGCAAAAACTTAAAAAGAGAATATATTTTGCTCAACAAGACGGAGAAAGTTGGATGAAAACAGAGTACTTAGGCGATGTTCTACAAGGTAGACAGGTTATTGGCTCCTTGAATGTTGAAGACCTACCCGTTGGAGCGCATCAGTTTTGGTTCCAAGTGACCAGTGATGGGCTCGGGCAACCTAAAAACATGCCAGTTTCTGTTTTCAAAGGCAGCCAAGATGGCCCTAAGCTTATGGTTACCGCTGGTATTCATGGCGATGAACTCAATGGTGTACTGGCTGCACAACAAATTATTAGAGACTTGGTGGGTAAAACACTGAAAGGTACGGTGACAATTGTGCCTACGGTGAATTTGTCTGGTTTGCTAAATCACAGTCGTGACTTCATCTCTTCCGACCCGGGTTCATGCCCTGCCAACCTCAACCGACTCTTTCCTGGTGATGCCCACGGACTAGCAGCGGAACGCTTTGTTGCGTCACTGTGGGAGCGCTTACTCAAGCACAATGCAACATTTGCCGTTGACCTCCACACCCAAACTCGTGGTGCGGTATACCCACTTTATGTTTTCGCTGATTATCGAATCGAGCAATGTTTGGAGATGGCGAGACTGATGCAACCAGATTGTGTTCTTAATGATCCCGGCGACCCTGGGATTCTTGAAACAGTTTGGAATCGCAGTGGTATTCCGAGCATCACTGTAGAAGTCGGGATGGGTAAGTTTACTCAACCAGACATGATTCAAAGAGCGGTAGATGGCGTATTAAATATGCTCTCCTATTACGAGATGCTTGAGGTCGATGGACAACATCCGTTAGAGACAAAGCAACTGCCAAGCATGGATTGGATTGAAGGCAACAACGTTGTGTCCATTCGCGCTGATATTGGTGGTTTTGTTCTGCCTCAGGTCGAGCTTTTGCAAAGCGTGGAGCAAGATGATCTGTTAGCCATCCAATATGATGCGTTTGGCAATGAATGTCGTCGTTATCACGCGCCGTCTTCTGGTCGTGTACTCAGTTATAACGTGGATGCACTAAGAGAGCCGGGTGCGTTGGTGTGCCGCTTATTGAGCTAGTAATAAGTTAGACAGTGGCTAGGTTTGCCATTCGAAACGCATAAAAAAGCCTACTGCGGGTTAACGCAAGTAGGCTTTATCAATTTCATCTTCAATTTTTGCTAAGACTCACAACCTTTCTACACTCGATTAGAAAGCGTCATCCACGATGTCTTTTAGTCGGTCGTAAGGCACATAGCCTGGTAAGACCTGGCCATTCATCATCAGCGTTGGTGTGCCTGTTAAACCTAATGCGCTAAAGGTTTGATGATTTGTCATCAGTGTGTTGCTTTGGTCTGAAGTGGTGTTCAGTTGTGCTTCTGTTCCTGTTTTCTTTGCCACAGCTTGCAGTGAAGCCTTTGTATGGAGGCCGCTTTTCGCCATCAATAACCTATCAACTTCAGTAAAGGCTTCGCGGTTATCTTTCCAAACCTTCATAGCGTATAGAGCGGCATTAGTATTGAGGTTGTCTACTTGTTGTTGCTTAAACGATACATATACATTAATAATTTTGATATCACTATTTTCAGAAGCTAACTGAACCAAACCTTTTTCCAAACGTTTACAGAATGGGCAATTATAGTCGGTAAAGTTAATGATTACCGATTTTCCATCTGGGTTTCCTGTGATTGGGTGCGCGTCATTGCTGTACAGCCAGTCGTGGCTTTCCGCTTGGGCTTTCTGCACTTGTGCTTGGCTCGCGACATACTGCTCTAAACTGGTATGCAGACCCGAAATAGTAGAAGGGTTCTCTTTTAGAAACTGATTAATTTCTTCAAGCTGTTGAGTTTGCTCTTTATTTAACTCGGCAAAGGCATTAGCACTCATTAGTGAACCCAAAATCAGTGTGCTTATCAGATGTTTTTTCATGTTATTTGTTCTCTCATTCTTGATAATTGTGCGCGTTTATTGGGTCGCGCTCGCGATAATTATATTGTTTGTTAAATTGGCTTAATCGATTTATTTGCTTTGCTCTGCTTTTTCTTTGTAAGCGAGTTATGCTAAATAGGTTCTGATCCAAAGCCCAATAGGGGAAGTTACGCCCGTTGCGATACTAGTGATCTTTCCGTCTTTGATGATGACGATGCTTGGAGTGACATTAACGCCCCAACTTCTGCTGATTGAGCCAGAAAGATCATTGATAACAGAGAAGTCATACTCTTTTGCATCCAAGTAGCGCTGGACACGTTCGTCTGGACCAGACGATAGAGCGACCGAAACCACCTGATGGGAATCGCCGAAGCTATTGACGGTTGGGCTTACAAATTTGCAGGCACCACACCAAGTCGCCCAAAAATAGACAATGACTGGCTTACCATTTTTGCTTAGCTCGATAACATCAATATCTTCGCCTTGGAGCGATTGACCCACAATTGGAATCGCATCGCCCTGAGGCATGCTTCTGCTGTGATAAAAGTCCATGGCAAATGAAACTACGCCAACGATCAGTATCATTGAAACTAGTTCCTTTCCCCACTTCTTAAGACGACTTGGCTTTTTGGCCTCACCCTTTATAGCGTTGTCTTCAGTCGCGCTAGATTTCTCTTCATTGTTGGGAGTCTTCATCAGTTATCTCGCAGCGTCGATGGCTTGAACGACAGTGTCACTGTCGAGGAGCACAGGCAGTGGAATACCGCTTTTATAACTAGGACCATAGACGATATTAAATGGCACACCAAATCGCCCATTACTTTGTAAGTATTGAGTGACACTTTCACTTGGTGTTGTCCAATCGCCTTTCATCAAAACAATGTCTTCTTGCTGTAGGTGGCTGTGGACAGGATCTTGAAGGATGACACCGATCTTGTTGGCTTTACAGGTGATACACCAATCAGCAGTCACATCAACAAAGACCGTTTTGCCTTCATCAACTAACTGAGGGATTTGTTTCGCATCCAGCTTTTGCCAAGCGAGATCGTCAACAATGGGTGTCGCCCAGTTCTCAGCGGTGACACTACCGACGATCAATGCAGCACCAAATACCAAGGTTGTAGTTGCCATAATAGGAATAAGTACCTTGCGACCCAGTTTCATGCCAATCCAAACCAATACTGAAATCACGATAAACAGTGACAGCAGGATAGTTGGGAATTTACCAATGAATGGGCTCAGAAGGCTTGTTAACCAAAGGCTGGTAATGAACATCATTAAGCCAAAAAACAGCTTAACTTTGAACATCCACGCGCCCGGCTTTGGTAGCAGTTGGGTGAGGCTAGGGAACAGGGCGAAAATAAGCCAAGGTGCACTCATGCCGATGCCAAGTGCGATGAAGATAGCCCATAACTCTTGGTAACTTGCTCCGAGTGCATACGCGACAGCGGTTCCTAAGAATGGCGCGCTACACGGCGTTGCTAACAGCGTCGCAAACATGCCTTGAACAAAGTGGCCTGAATGTGAGTCATCGCCTTTGGTTGCCATCCAAGTGTTTAAACCTGATGGTAGTCTGAATTCGAATAACCCAAGCAGGTTAATTGAGAACAGCAAAGTGATGATCAGCATGAACCCGATAAACCAAACATTTTGGAATTGGATTCCCCAACCAATCGCATTACCCCCCATTTTTAGAGCGGTCATACCTAGGGCTAGCAGCGCAAATGATGTAATGACACCTGATGCAGAAGCTAAGAATGAGAGTCGAATATGACGATTAGATGCCCCTTGGTTTTGAATGATGCTGTTTAGCTTCATTCCTAATACCGGCAACACACATGGCATGATATTGAGGATCAAGCCACCAATTAAGGCAAAGCCAATCATCGCAATAAAGCTGGTGTTACTTGATTGATAGGCAATAGGCTCTGAGCCAACCTGCGCCGTCATCTCTTCAGCAAAGTTAATATCTGAAACCGTGACGCTAACCGTGCGATCGGTTAAGTCGACGTCACCGAGCCAATTACTTACATCGAATACAGCAGTCATTGTGTTGTTATTGATATGAACGGTTGGCTGAGAGAAGAAGTCATCAATCACTTCTTGCCCATCAATCAACACCATCGGCTTATCCCAGCCTTCTTCACTCATGAGCTGAGTCACTAGTTGTTGCTTACTCTTATCCCAGAACAGACCGTTCACCGACGTGCGGTTAGCTTCGCGTGGAGATTGGCTCATGCCTTGATTGAACAAGAACATGGCTTCTTCATCGAGCGCTAATGCTTGTGGGTCGATCGGCAGTTTGATGTCGTAATCGGTTAACACACAGATATTGGTACACGACGGAAAGGTAAACGACGCCCTGAATATTGCAGGCTTCGTGTTGTCTTTCAGGGTTAACGTGACAGGAAAGCTAACGTGCTTTTTGTAGCCTAGCGTCATGACGCCAAGCTGCTCGTAGTACTTAGGTATTGGCCAATGCCACTCTACTGACTCAATGTTTGTTGAATCAGACCAGTCCCAGCTTGGTGGTATACCACCTTCGCCAGGGCTACGCCAATAGGTTTTCCAGTCGCCGTCGAGCACGACATCTAACACGGTTTGAATCTGAGAACCGTCATCCGACTGTTCACCCGTCGACATCATTCGCATTTTGACTGGTGGATGTTCAGGCGCGCTGAGCCAGCCCGTAGTCTGTGCTAAAGCAGTAAATGACGTCATAACCAAAAGGGCAGTGACTAAGGTTTTCGCGCATGTACGCATAGAGAATGCCAAAGAATCGACAAACTTAGTTATTAGTGTGTTGTACACAAATGTATCTCCAAAAAATAAATAAAAGGGTGTAGTAGCCCGGTTATTTACTCTCTAAATATACAGTGCGTTAGATGTAAGCGGTGTTTCGTAGGTCGAGAAGAGAGATGGTTATCTCTAGATAATCTCGATATGTGAGGTGACAAGCTGTATGCGACAGCGATAAATAAAATAAAAGGGGTCAGCCAACCTGTTTTAGGTGTGGAAAAGTTGAGCATTTTCGAGCTCAGACTGCATGAGTTCGAATTAGACTCCGTTAGTGCTTTAGATGCTTCTGAGCCAAACACGCTGCCATATAGTGCTGATATTCTCTCTAATGATGCGACTACCACTTGTGGGCCATTCGTTTCTGCACCAACGATTACTGATTGGCCAATAAGGAAGTTGGAAACTGTTACTTTCTTTGCCGATAGCGTGCTCGCCAGACAAGTTACGATAACCAGTCCGGTAAGAAGAAGCGCCCAAAGCGATTGCCTTTGTTGGCGGTTCTGTTGGGATAAAAAAAGCAGTTGTGTATTCAGCAAATCAGTCAGTAATCGAATCAGTTAGTATTTAACACGGGTTATAAGCAGGCTAGCTTAGATAACTTTGCCTCGTGCCACAAGTCATAAAATTGTTAAAGTGGCAAGGCTAGGTAGAGGCAAAGCCTAACGTCTAAGGCACCAAAGTCCAACTTAAGTTCATAATAATCTGTTCTTTTTTCTATGAGTCGTGTTTATATTTAAATGGCATCAATATAAGCGGTGAGGTGCGATATTGATATGTACTAAAGTGCAATAGATATGAGGTGCTTTAAGCGTCAGACATGAAAAAGCCCAATCGTTCGTTAGTAATCACATTGGGCTTTTTCAATTGGTTTTTAGTGCTTCGTCGCGACTAATTAGAGCGCCTTAGTGGGTACGACGAGGACCGTTCCGTACTAGGTCTTTGCCATTATCAAACACTTCTTGGGTGATCCAACGTGCAAGTAGAACTTTGTGGCTGCTATTGAATACAGCGACGAAGTGGCGGCCATCTGCGTTATTGGTTGCCATACCTACGCCTTCAACCCCTTCAAGGCCTAAGCCGCCGGCTTCCACTGAAATTAAGAATTTTTCTAGCTCTTCTAGAGACTCAATAAGATCAAGTTCGTTATTCATTTATATGCTCTCTTGCTGTGAGCCAACATCCAGCTGATGACGTTTTAGTGCATGCGTTTAAGTGGTGATATTGGCCGTTGTTCTTTGTGGGGGCGTACTCTACAGATCATAAGAAGGGATTGGAACTCTCAAATATTAGATGCCGACTAATTTTTTGCAAACTTTTAACATAATATACGTTTAAATGTTTGTTATTCATCTTCTTTTTACTACTATTGATAGGGTCGATGTAGACAATGGTAAGGATTAGTATGATGAAGGTTTGGCGTTGTCTATTGTTAATGTTGACGTTTGTAGCATTTGGCAGTTTTGCGCAAAGCGTTGAAAAAATAGCAGCAGTACAAGAGCAGTTATTGCTTGATTTAGCAACACTAGAAACGGCGCATGATGCTGAGAAACCATTTCTGGAAGATATATTAAGGCGTAAGAACCAAAGCTTACGAGAAGAGATTATTTCCCAGTTATCATCTGATACAAAAGAAGGGCTTGATGTCACTCTTGCTAAGCAGGTTGAACTCTTACAAAAATTGCTGGCATTGAATGAAGTTAAAATTGCTTCAATGACCAAGGAAAGCCTTTCCGCTGAAAATGATGTTCAAAAGCGTCTCGAATTACAAATCCAAAGACGAGTCCGAATGATGGACACTTACTATCAGCAGTTGGCTAAGACACTAAATTGGTCGAAAAATCGTGGTGTAGATGTCACTGTCCATGAAAGTGAGTTAAAAACGGCGCTAATCGCTCGTTCTCAATATCTTACTAATGCCATTTTATACACGGACACACAGCGTCAAGACTTAGAGGCGCGTTTGTCTTTTGTTAGTGAAGAAGACAAAGCCGCCATTAAAACCGAACTTGAACGCTTTAGTGAACGTATTAGTACCATGGTGGCGAGCTTAGAAAAGACCATCACTTTAATGGAACCGTTTGGCGTGGATATGACTTCCTACAAGCGGGTACTACTGACGACGACAGGTGATATCAATGTCGATGTGTTAGAGGTTGATGTAGCGCTCGAATTGTTGGATGGGTGGCTTCGCTCGTTGAGCTCATGGGCTTTTGAAAACGCCCCCTCTTTTATTGTCAAACTCGCCTTATTTTTAGGCATTTTGTATGTGACTCGTTTAATTTCCAATATTACTCGTAAGACGGTCCGGAAAAGTGTGTCGCACTCAAAAATGGACTTTAGCTTATTAATGCAGGAGTTCTTTGTATCAATCGCATCTAAAGCCGTTGTTTTTATCGGTTTGCTTATCGCACTCTCTCAAATTGGGATTGAGCTAGCTCCGTTACTCACTGGTTTTGGTGTCGCGGGCATCATTATTGGTTTCGCGTTGCAAGATACGTTGTCGAATTTCGCATCGGGTTTGATGATCTTGATCTACCGTCCTTACGATGTTGGAGACATGGTTAAAGTATCAGGCGTTCAAGGTACTGTAAAAGACATGAACTTAGTCTCTACCACTGTTCAAACGATCGATAACCAACGTTTGGTTATCCCAAACAACAAGATCTGGGGGGATGTGATCAACAACATCACTGCAGAACGTGTGAGACGGGTTGATATGGTTTTTGGTATTGGTTACTCCGATGACATCGATAAAGCAAAATCTGTGTTGAACGACATCATCATTGCACACCCTTTAGTGCTAAAAAAACCAGAGCATATGATCAAGCTTCATACCTTGAATACCTCTTCTGTAGATTTCGTGGTAAGGCCTTGGGTTAAGACCGATGACTACTGGGATGTGTACTGGGACGTAACAGAAACGGTTAAGAAACGCTTTGATGAAGAAGGCATCACGATTCCATTCCCTCAACGAGATGTTCATATTTATAATCATGAAGAGAGTTGATTTTTTCTCTAAACGAACAGTTTAAGACTAAGGAAAGTTAATCATAAATGGGCTCCTGAAACGGTGCCTATTTTTATGTGTGTTAGATAGGCAGTGCCAGCACCACTGACAAGAATAAATAAGCTATGATGATAGACGTTCAGCAAATGGTGCACAGAAAGTAAAGCAGTATACCGAGTGCAGGTTGAGGCTAGGAGTAAACGACATGAATGATTCACAGCAAAAAACCAATACAAGAAATACAACGGTAAGAAAAACGACACGAATCGAAAGTGTTATGAACTCTGCGATGTGGCATCTAACTCAGAGGGATATGACAGAGAGTGAGCTGATTGCGAAGCTGAGAGTGAAGACGGACAATCAAGATTGGATCGATGAAACTCTAGGAACTCTGAAAGGCTTTGGGTATCTCAAGTCTGACCAAGTGTTTGCAGAACAATTCGTAGAACAAGCATTCTCTGGTGAATTTGGTTCTCGATATATTGTAGAAAAGTTGAAAAAGAAAGGGTTAACAGACTCAATTATTGCTGATGCGATTCATAAGGTTTCTGCAGACAAAAATATAGATGAGCAAACCATCTTGATAGACAGAATCAACAACTACTATACAAGTTTTAGTATGAGCCGTGAAAAGCTTGTCGCAGCATTACAAAAACGTGGTTTTAGCTATCAACAGGTGAAAATTGCCATTGAACAGCACCCGCAAGCGTATGAACTGAAAAGTAATATCCAAATTAAGGCAGAAAAAGCCGATTTGGAGAAAGAAGTGCTCAAGTATGCTCGAAAAGGTAAAGGCATGACCGCTATCCAACAAGAGCTTAGGCAACGAAAAATCGACACCAGCGAGCTGTCATCGTTAGTTGACCGATTGATTAATGAAGAGCAGCTAGATTTCTATTCTTCGTGTTTAGAACAATTGCAGAAGAAGTCTTATGACCTAAACGATCATAAAGAACGCTCAAAGGCTTACGCCATGTTGAGTCGTAAAGGCTTTTCATCCGAAGAGATCAAGTTTGCATTGAGTGAGGGGAATGAGGCGAGTTGACGAGGGGAAAGCTTTTAGATCGAGTACTAGGTATGCTGAGTATCCGTTAATGATTGCCATTTAGACCACTAAGTCACTGAGTTTCAGCTATAACATTCATGTTTGTATTTACATTGTTGATACTTTAGTCACTATGGTGCAATATCAGTCTATTAGAGTAATGTTTAGACATCGCTAGTGGCCCTATGACAGCGATTGAGCATTTTCACCGTGACTATTTTTAATATTACAGACTTATTATTATCTCGAATTAACGATAACTTCTAGATTATCAATACCATATCTTGAAGGTAATTAGATGTATGAGCAGAGTTCATGATTATATTTTGAAAATAGTGATAACACATTACCAAGATAGAGCGAAGTTATCGCGTTAACCTGAATTATAAAAAGGTGCCAAGTCGTTACATTAATGGGGAATATATAACCTGTGTCATATCTAGATGTTCTATTAACGCTGTTTGGAGTAAGTTTATGAGTATTAAAGACTTAAGTGTCGTAAAAAAAATATGGTTGAGCTATTTAACCGTATTTATTGTATTTGCAGCAGTATCGATTATGTTGGTACTGAGTTTATCGACACTTAATAAGGATATTTCAGTTCTTACAGAGAAAAGTTTACCTTCTGTCGCTATTCTGAAAGGAATCCAAGTAGACATTACTAAAGTGCGAAAAGATGAGTTTTCATTATTACCAAATGGAAATAGCCCTCAAATTGGTGAATGGCTGAAAGATCTAGATCAATGGCGTGCAGATGTACAATCAGGTATTGCTGATTTTGAATCTCTGGCTCTTAATCTTGAAGAAAAGAAGTCGTTTAACACCTTCAAGGATACTTGGAGTCAATATATACAAGAGACTAGGCCTTATAATGACTTGTTGAGTCAGGGGAAGCCTGATGAAGCAAATAAAATCGTGCTATCCAGTTTTTCCACCTATTCAAAAGCACTTAAAAGTTTGGACGATACGCTTGCCTTAAATAATGAGTTGGTCAACCATATTGGTGAAGAGGTTCATGCAGAAGCGCTTGCTACTAAATATAGTGCAGGCATTGGTGCAGTAGTGATTTTCATTGTTATAGGACTGTCTTCTGTCGTACTTTCTCGTGCGATTTGTCGCCCTGTTGATCGTGCATTGGCGTTTGCTTCCAAGATAGCGCAAGGCCAGTTGACCAACACGATTGATGAGAAAGAGCTTACTAAAGATGAGTTAGGTACTTTGTTGAAAGAGCTAGTAACAATGCAAGGCAACTTGCATTCATTGGTTTCTGATATCAGCGATTCCACAATTCAGCTTACAGCGGCGGTAGAGGAAGTGAGTGCTATCTCCTCTCAAACCGCTTCTGGCATGCAGAATCAACAGCTTGAACTGAGTTCTGTTGCTTCGGCAATGACAGAAATGCAAGCAGCAGTAGGGGAAGTGGCACAAAACACCGAGGTTGGTGCGACGTCTGCTTACTCAGCTACCGAGGTGACAAAAAAGGGAACAGATACTCTTCAACGTACCACTGCTGTCATACAGCGAGTGTCACAAATTATTCAAGACTCTGATGATTTAGCACAAGAGCTTGAATCTAGCTCGAATAACATCAACCTAGTTGTTGACGTGATTCGTGGTATCGCAGAACAGACAAACCTACTTGCACTCAATGCGGCCATTGAAGCTGCGCGTGCGGGTGAGCAAGGACGAGGATTTGCGGTAGTGGCTGATGAAGTTCGTTCATTGGCTCAACGTACGCAAGATTCTACCTCGCAAATTGTCGAAATAGTCAATCAACTGCAAGAAAACACCAACAAGATGGGGAGCTCAAGCCGTGATTGCCAAGCCGGGATTGCTCAGTGTGTCGAGCAGGTCAATGAGGCCGGTAGTCAAATCCAAGAAATTGAACAATCGGTAGATAATATAGCTCAAATGAGCACTCAAATTGCAACGGCGTGCAGCGAACAAAATTCGGTTTCTGAAGAGCTTAATCGTAGTGTCGATCAGATTAACAGTACATCTACAGAAATGGCTGAGGGGGCATCGCAAACCGCGGTAGCTTGTCAGCAAATTAGCAGCCTTGCTCATAATCTTAAAGCTAGGATGGAAACGTTTAAGCTCTGACTTATTCCCACATTATCCGCTCAATTTTATATTGAGGCTGAAAATAAAAAGGACGAAGAATATCGTCCTTTTTTGTATTTATGGGTACTCGTTAGTTTTTAGCTTCCTTTAAAACAACGCTTGAATTTCAAGATAATGGCAAATTCATCAAATGTATTCGGTGATGTTGCATATAACGGAATGTAAGTCACAAGCTCACGGTTTACTTTATGGCATATGAGTGCTAATTAATAAACTGTTTTGCTGCTAGTATTAACTAGGGAAAGTTCGCTGATTCTCCCGCCTTTCATTGAATCTATTCATGTTCTCAGGTCAGCGTTTTTGTAAGGAAGAGGTTTAGGATGGATCCTATTTTATATATCGAAGTTGGTGGTGTTGTATGGCAAGTCTTCCCTGATGGCACTTGGCTTCAACTGCCTGCATCACAACTTAAAGTTGAAGGTGTGCAAGTCGTTACTATTGAGCCTCAAAGTTTGGAACAGGCTCAACCCCTCACAGCAATACAAATAGCCGCTGTTGAGCAGGAGCTAGAAGAGGTGGTGACTCAGCTTGTCAACAACATCGAAAGTGCACCTCAACAGCAGAGTCCTGCCTATGATCAACCCAGCGCAAGCGCCTCTTTCATTGCTTATGTCCGCTCTACATTAGACGAAACCCTTGCGAAAGCAGGCTTTGATACGCGCCCTACAGAATATGAAGAAGAAGACACTACCTCAAACGACGGTAACCTAGATGCGCTACTACCTAGCGCAGAACTCACGGTTGATATACTCGATGGCGGTGATGGATACGAAAACCAATTTGAAGTACCAGGTGTTACGATTACGGGCACGGCTGCGGATGTTCGAGATGGACGTACCGTTGTTCTTACCATCACTGATGTTAATGGCAACACGGTTACCACAACGGCAATTACTAATAACGAAACTTATGTTGTAAACGGTGTCGACCTTTCTTTATTGACTGAAGGCGATCTTCAGGTCGATGCGATCATTGCTGATGATTTTGGTAATAGCATTACAGCCAACGATTCCACAATCAAAGATACGCTAGCGACGATTGATGTCGACTTTGATGGTTTTGGTGATGAGTTTTACAACCAATTTGAAATATCGAATGGGGTGCTAGTTGGTACGGTTGCCAATGTTGAAGATGGTCAGACGATAAGCATTTCAATTACCGATAGTCAAGGTCTCACACAAGACTATACAACGACAGTATCCGGTGGAACTTGGACTCTCACCCTTCAAGATTACTCAAGCTTCGCAGAGGGTGGGTTGACGGTTGTTGCTAACACCATCGATATGGCCGGAAACCCTACTACAGCGACTGACACCATTGTTAAAGATACGCTCGCAAGTATTACAGCGAGTGTTGACGATGGAGGTGATGGCGTTCTCAACAGCTTCGAAATTCAATCCGCCAAATTCTTCGGTACAGTCCAAAATGTTGAGGATGGTCAATCGGTCAACATCCGTATTTCAGACAGTACCACCAATGTTATCGTGCTGACAGCAACGGTTGTGAATGGCGCTTGGTCTGTGGAGGGTGTGGACTTAACAAGTTTTGCTGACGGTAGTATTACCATCGAGGCTGACACGATTGATGTAGCAGGTAACCCGGCTTCTGCAGCAAATAGTGCAGGGGTAGTTGTTATCGATACCGTATCTCCAGTTATTGACATTGATACGCTAGACGGTTTTAGCATTTTGGCATTTCGTAGTGGCCAACTTACAACCATGCAGGGGACAACTAATGTTGCCGAAGGGCTCCCTGTTTACATTGAAGTCAGTGACGGGACTCAGACTCTAGTCTTTGAGGGCGTAGTTGATTCTGCGGGTAACTGGCAGGCGGAGAACATTGACATCTCTACTTTGGATTCGTCTGCAGAATGGACGGTTGACGCAAAAGTTTTCAATACAGTCGGCAACGAAGCCATTGATGGCATGCCGACGATTATTCTTCCTGAATCTGTGGTGTTTTCGGAGAATGTCATCGGTATTTTCGGAGATGAAACACAAACGTCTGATATTCGCATCGATTTTGCAGACTTCTCGTTTGGTGATGATCAAAGTTTAGCTGAGTCAATAACATCTCAGGGCTTATCGATTACCATAGCGGTATCGGCTGACAAACAAAGCCTTGTCGGAACACGAAGCGATGGCCAAATTGTATTCGACGCTGCTATTTCTGGCAGCAGCGTAAACATCAACTTCTATAAGGTGATCGACCAAGAGGCAGGATTAGATTCAATTCAGACAGCTCTGATCATTGAGGGCTTACAGACTGATGCGGACGGCACGACTGAGCTCGTCATCGGTCATTTACCTATTGTTATCAAGGACTCGGATCCACTCATTTTTGATGAGTCTTATGAAGTCATTGAAGGTCAAGTCGTATCAGGAAATGTACTTAACAACGACATCGATCTTGATACCCAGCTAACTATAAAAAGTGTCGAAGTTGATGGTACGACACAAACACTATCAGGTAGCACCCCTGTTTCTTTTGCTTTGGATGAAGGTGTTTTAACTGTTTTTTCAAATGGCCACTGGACGTTTGTCGCCAACAGAAATTTAGACCACACCGTAGCTCAAAACATCACTTTCAACTATGTCGCAGGCGATAGCAGTAATGACTTCGGAAATGGCACTGCAGTCATCGATATTTTTGATGGTGAGGCGGGGTTAGTTGTTGATGGGACAACGACCAGCTCAGAAGGTGACGTGTCTGATGGGGTCCAAACTGTAGTCGGTCAGTTTACCGTTTCCGCTGGCTCAGATAATCCAGATCCCGCTTCGATTGTCTTTAATGCTAATACTCTGGTCCAGTTAGACACTTTGGGCTTGACGACTGGAGGTGAGGAGTCTCCTCTAACCTATACGTTATCGAATGATGGTAAAACGATTACCGCGCAAGCAAATGGAGAAACGATATTCACACTAACGTTGAGTGCAGCCGCTAGTGGTATTGATGTTCTAGCAGATGTATCCCTAGTGTTAGAACAACCTATAAACCACCTGATCAGCAATGATTCCATCACTTTACCGCTTATTATTGATGGGGAAGATTTAGACGGTACTTCTTTAGAACAAGGGCGGTTTGATTGGATTATTGAGGATGGTGCGGACCCTGTTTTAACGTCGATCAGTAATGCCAGCATCGATGAGTCAGACCTTGTTCTCGGCAGTGTTTCTGATACTGGCACCTTCAATCTCAACGTCGGAAGTGACTTTGTCGAGTCTGTATTTTTTGATGTAGGAGATCAGCCGCAGTTATATAGTGGTGGCGAGCAAATTATTTATGTGGTGTCGGCCGATGGAAATGAACTGATTGGTTATGTCGGCTCTGAAAGTGTTGAAAATAAAGCGTTTACCTTGAGTTTCTCGTTACCTTCAGGTGAGGAAGATACTGATGTTACTTATACCTTTGAACTGTTTAAGGGGCTTGACCAAAAAAACATTACAGACGAAATACCGTTTGTTATCACTGCTAGAGATGATGATAACGACGAAACACAATTAACCTTGAACGTCTCGATTACTGATGGCGGAGAACCAACGATTGGTTCAGGGACCGTTGAACTCAGTGAAGTTCCTGTTGCTGATATCACTCCGTCGGGAGTCGGTTCTACAGCAAACGTGAGTTTGGCGGTTACTGCGGGTAATGACCCTCTGGTTTACTTGGGGTTAGATGTGGCGAATGGCCAAGTTGTATTAGGCAGTGATGGTGCTGCTGTTACCAGTAATGGTGAAGCATTGACTTGGCGTGACAACGGTAATGGTACATTTGATGCTGTTCTTGGCAATGGTAATGCTGTTTTAAAAATCCGGCTACCAGATGACTTTACTCTTGAAGCAAATGGTTCAACAAACGTAACGGTTGTTATTGAGTTATATCAGTCCATTGATCATGGATCTGGTTTGAAAGATACCGAGCTGACCATACCAGCTTCTATCGTCACTATCGATTCTGATGGGTCGAGAGACACTCAAGAGTCCGACATTAAAATATACGATGGTAAGGACCCTGCATTCTCAATTGTAGGTAGTATATCTGTTGATGAAGATGGACTCATTGGTGACAACGAACAAGCCGGTACTGAAGAACCGAGTCCATCAATATCCATAATTCAAGGCTCAGACGATATTGCTTCCGTATCAATTGATACTGATGCATTTGATGCACTTGGTTACAGCAGTGCCGGAAAAGCGATCTCCCTTCAGGCTGCTGATCCTGATGGTTGGTATTACGGGCAAGACTCTGACGGAAGCAACGTATTTAGAATTCGTTTTAATACTGACGGGACGACAGAGTTTGATCTATATGCGCCACTTGATCACGACTACGGTAACAACGGTGAAAACAATCTCGCCCTCAATTTTGAACTTACAGTTAATGATGCGGATGGAGACCGTTCTGATCCCGCTATTTATTCTGTCAACGTAAAAGATGATGTTCCGTCTGCTCGAGATGGTTCTATTGAAATGGTTGAGGGTGATAACCTCAATGGGCAGTTCTTAACCGAAGAATTTTCAGGCGCAGACGGCGCAGAAATTATTAGCTTCACTTATCGAAATGTCACCTATACGTTTGATAACGCAGGTACACCAATTACGATCAATTTGATTAATGATTATGATGGTGGGTCGACTTACGGGCAGTTTACGCTTTCACCTGATGGTAGTTATCAGCTGATCACCAATCCAAACGTATCGACAGACCCCGCTGATCCTAAGATCGTTGATGACATCGATTATCTGGTGCGAGATGCGGATGGCGATGAAGTCATTAGTAACGCTGAGCTTATACTGGATGATAACGAAGGTTTTATTCGTTATGAAGATTCTCAAACCACAGAAGACAACGATGCCATTATCGTTGTGAGCGTTTCTACTGGAGACGTTGACCAAAGTGAAACTGTTACGGCCATTGAATTCTCAGAAGATTCTTTGCAAGGCGGTAGCCTGTATTTAGATGGTGTATTACTTCAAGTGGTTGATGGCAAGGTGACGCTTTCAGGTAATCAGCTAACGGCGATTGACAGCCAGTTTACTGGCCCAAATGGTCAATTGACTTATCGACCTGCACTTCATGAATCGAATACGACTTCAACGGTTATTCTAGCAATCAACGCCATCATTAGTACCGATACGGTTCCAAAGGAACTTACAGCCGATATTGCGGTTTCTGTTTTGCCTGTGGCTGACGCGCCGGATTGGTCTGATTCGGTCTTCACCTATCAATCTGTTGAAGATGACGCAGATCCAATTAAATTAGATATCACCGCTCAGTTGGTTGACCAAGATACATCTGAAGAATTGTCTTACACCATTAGTGGCATTCCAGATGGTCTGAATATCACCTTGAACGGAAATGCAGTTAAAGAGGGTAAAGAGTACACTCAGCCCCAAATCGACAAAATGGAAATTAGAGCCGATGAAAACCTCGCGGGTCGATTTGAATTTGATATTACTGCGATTGCGACTGAAGCGGGGAATACCTTTGCTGAACCAGATGATAAAACGGCCGATATCGTCAATACCGTCGTGGTTGAGATTTCACCGGATGCTGATACTCCACATGTATCGGTTAAGGACTACAAAGGCCTAGAAGATGAAACCATCTTCCTCAAGAACGTGATTGATGGATCGCTAACGGATACCGATGGTTCTGAATCGTTAAGCTACCAAATCGAAGTGCAAGACGGTTGGTCTATTCAAGGCGGACTATTTGAACTGATTGGCCCTAACACTTACTTAGTGTCGGCTGGTGCGATTGAGAACGATGTCGCTTATTTAGTACCAAAAGAAGACATCAGTTCATTTACCGAAGATCTGTTTATTAAGGTTACGGCGGTAGCGACGGAATCGACCGTTGATTCATTAGATCCAATTAACGTGACCGCGCTTAGCGATACCAAAACCATCAATATTTTCCTCAAAGGTGTCGTCGATGAGCCTATTGTTGTGGATGGCGGCAATGCACACTGGGAATATGACAGCGATACCAAAGTTATCAGCAACCAATCTGTTCTCAATGAAGATGGTTTGATTCGTCTCGATTTTGTCGTCCAAACCTCAGATGACGATGTTTCAGAAGAGATTAATATACTGCTGACCGATATTCCTGACGGCACCTTGCTGGTGGATTCATTCGGCGAGCCAGTGTCGTTAACCATCGCCTATATTGACGATGTTACTGGCCCAGTATTTCAGGTCTCTAACGCTCAACTGAATGGCCTGTATCTCAAGCCGGTTCCTGACTTTAGTGGTGAATTAGAACTCACCGTTATTGCTATCTCAACTGAGCCCGATGGTGATTCGGGCGAGTTTCCGATGACTCTTAAAGTAGAGGTAGCGCCGGTCGTTGATCAAGAAGACGGTCAAATCGTTAACACTCAAGGTATCGAAGACAGTCAAATAGGTCTGAACCTTGAGCCTTCAGTGAATCAGGATATCGACGGCAGCGAATCCTTGACGGGTTATACCATTGATAGCCTACCTGCAGGTCTCACTCTTTATTTTGATGGGAGTGTTATTCAGGTTCCAGCTTCAGGCTTAGATTTGGACACTCTACTGGATTCGACAACTCCAACGCTTTCGGATCTTCTAAGCAGCGGTAGGCTTTCTGTTACAGCGACAGAAGATTTAAGCGGAACATTCTCACTTCCTATCACCTATGAAGTCACGGATATCTCTCCATCTGATGCCACGGATATTAAAGATATTAGCGGTTCCATTAGCGTGACTGTAGATGCTCGCGTCGAGTTAGACACTCGATTAGAAGGCTCTACAGAGCTATTACAGAGTACAGATGGCTCGCCTGTTGATATATCTAACGCCGTGACGTTCGTCGACGCGGACATCGATGGGTCAGAGTACCTCGATTATATTTTGATCGAAATTCCAGACGGCTATTCGTTGATTGTTGAGCACCCTAATGGTGCCGCG
The DNA here is from genome assembly GCF_041439575.1 of Vibrio sp. 5S239. Taxonomy (NCBI): domain Bacteria; kingdom Pseudomonadati; phylum Pseudomonadota; class Gammaproteobacteria; order Vibrionales; family Vibrionaceae; genus Vibrio; species Vibrio sp. 5S239. The sequence goes on from NZ_JBGOOM010000001.1 coordinate 486,323, forward strand.
CAAGATAGCTCTGGGAATTGGATTATATCGGCGGATGGGCTAACGAGTGACTCTTTCCAAGAGCTTGCAGCGTACATTTTAGATAATGCGACGATTTCCAGCCCAAGTGATACTCCGGTACTGGATATTGTGGTTCGTGCTCGTGTGATTGATGGTGAAGATGCCAGATATATTGATGCGACTTTCCCGCTGCAAATTACTGGTCATGACGGCGGTGGCGGTTCTTGTGACCCTGTTGGCCCACCGAGCCCGATTCAACCCGATGGCGAAATTAAAACACCTGAAGGGGAAGATATTGATCTCACTGGCTTGCTAAACACCGATGTTGGCAGTGATCCAGACAATGAAATCTCTTTCTATATTCCTGCCGATTCACTTCCTGAAAGCGTTGAGATTTCCGGTGATGGTGTTATTGCTGAATACGATGCTTCTGGTGAGATCGTCGGTTATTCAATCACTGCAGATGGACTCTCGAAACTAACGTTAACGGGCTTGGATGAAGATTTTGCAGGGTGTATTGATTTCACCATAGAGACAATTGAGACTTCACCATGTAGCGGTGATACGGTGACGACGGCCCAAACCATTAGTATCCAAGTTTTGCCTGTGGTCGATGACATTACGGTTGAAGCCGACTCCACAACCATTCAAGAAGATATCGCGACAGACCTTAACCTTGAACTGGTTCTTGGTGATAGCGTTGAAGATGGACAATTAATCACTGGTGAAGGCAATAGCGCTACCGGTAAAGAAACCGTTAACTCTCTAACGGTGAGCATTTCGAATGGAGCGACCTTGTCTGAAACTCCAACAGACACCGGGCTGTTAGTTGACAATGGCGACGGGACTTGGACGGTCACGGACCCTAGTCGTTTGAGTGATGTGTTAGTCACGCCACCTGAGCATTACAGTGGTGAAATCACCCTCACTGTGACAGCAAATATTACCGATGAATCGGATTGCGTGACAGAAACGGATACGCAAGATAAAACGACGGTCGTGACTATTACTGTCGAGCCAATCGCTGATGCGGCGAACTTGATAACAGAGGATATTATCGGAGATGAAGATAATTACATTTCATTGTCATCACTGAGAGCAGAGCTGATTGACCAAGATGGTTCTGAAAATATGTCGCTTTCGTTGAAGGGAGTTCCTGAAGGCGCAGTTGTCGCGATTAAAGTAGGAGACACCTATGAGTTGGTTCCAAACAACGGCGCCGATGGCGGTACCTTTAATGGAAGCCCTACTTACGAGTGGCAGCTCGATCCAAGTCAGTTAGCTAATCTAGTTATTCTGCCACCAAGAGACTTTAGTGGTGATATGAATCTGTCTCTAGAGGCTATTACTCAAGAAGTTGGTACTACGGATATCCGTTATACCCAATCTGAATTTACTGTAGGTGTTAATCCTATAGGTGACAAAGTTGAATTATTCGAGTTGCCAGAGCAACTATCAGGTAGTGAGGATGACGGCATTGTTATACCGCTCGATGCCAATAGTTTTGAAACCAACAGTGATGAGTTTTTAGAGATTACGGTAATAGTGAATGGAACTTCGGATCCATCAGGTTTAGTCGGGCTAGATCGAATTCGAATTGGCTCTGAGACCTCTTCATTTATTTCTTTAGGTAATGGTAGTGTACAAGCAACGATCCTCGTTGCTGCTAGCTCAGTGGATGAGCTCGAATTCTTTGCTGGCGACGCGTGGGGCAATCTCGACATCACGATTACTGGTCAAACTGTCGACCAAAATACGGTGCTTGGTGACTTGGTCAAAGATATTGGAGATCCAAGTTCACAAGATATGACCTTGGTTATCACACCAGAACCTGACGCTCCGTTACTGAGCGTTGAATATCCATCAATAGTCGCGGAAGCAAGCGGCACGATTCCTCTTGGTCTAGATCTTTCTCTAGTTAACCCTGCCGATTCTGAGGAAGGTTTTATTACCATCTACGATATTCCTGCAGGTTTGACGTTCTCACACGGATCGATGGTTGATGGTCAGTATGTGGTGGATTTAGCGGATGTGTCTAATTTAGCAATTACTGGCGGTTATGATGGCGTTGATCCATTTGAACTCACCATCGAACCTTCTGCTGAAATAGGCAACAACCAAGCGGTAGGGTTGCCTCAAACGGTATCGGTTGAATTTGTTGCTGACGGCGACTCTACCATTACCGCGACAGACGATAACGACTTACTGATTGGCGGTACCGGCTCAGATAATTTTGTATTTGAATCATCAGGTTTGGGCAGCGCTGAGGCACCAAGCTACGATGTAGTTCAAGATTTTGATGCATCTCCAAATACGGATGCAATTGACCTCTCGGGTATTTTGGGAAGCCTAGGGCTTAATACAGGGCTAGGGGCAACACAATATCTAGATTTAGAAGAATCTGGTGAGGGCGTGACCATTTCTATTAAGCCAAGTGGAGATGATGACGTTCAACAAAACATCTTATTAACCGATGTTACGTACGACGATCTGTATCAAGGCGACAGTAGCAGTGCATTAGAAGCACAAATTTTACAAAAAATGATAGAAGACAATAATTTAACGCTGTAAGTTAGATGTAAGGTCTATAAAAGGAAGTTTAGATTGGTAGAACATAAAGACAGCTGGCTAGGTTGTGTTGAGTGGTTATGTGAGCATTTTAATGTTCGAAGCCACCCTTCCAAAATAGTGTCTGGCCTACCTTTAGTCGAAGGAAGGCTCAATGAGTCCCTTTTCCCAAGAGCGATTGAGAAATCGGGCTTAACTCTGAGCCACGTAAAAAAAGAATTACTGACTCAATGTCAGTTCCCCGTTGTTGCTGTTAATTCTGCCACAGGGAGTCCCATTGTCGTCACTCAAGGCTCCGGTGGCGATTTTCAAGTATTGGACTGCGAAATCAATTCAAGGCAAGAAACTTCCTTAAAAGACTTGGTTGCTCGGGTGGAATCGTATGTGTGGCAAGTCGGTGCTCAAGCTCTTGATGATTCGCGTGTTCAGTCACATGAGCGCAGTGACAGCAAATCCAACACTCGCTGGTTATGGCGGGTGGTCAAAGAAGTGAAGCCTTGGTATCGCGATCTGTTTATCGCTTCATTCTTGATCAACTTGCTCGCGCTAGTCGTGCCTCTTTTTACCATGAATGTATACGACCGTGTAGTGCCAAATCAAGCATTTAACACCTTATGGGTGCTGGCGGCAGGCGTTGGTATTGTCGTTATTTTTGATTGGATATTGAGAAGCTCGCGAAGCTCTGTGACAGACATGGCTGGACGCTATATTGATAACAAGTTGTCTTCTCAACTATTCTCTAAAGTCCTTGGTATGAAGTTAGAAAACCGACCGCAATCGGTAGGCGCATTTGCTAGACAGCTTCAAGATTTTGATAGCGTTAAAGATTTCTTCACCTCCATCTCTTTGGTGACCTTAGTCGATTTGCCATTCACTTTGCTCTTCCTGTTTCTTATTGGTTGGCTCGGTGGCGCGATGATGTTCATTCCTGTCGCCATTATGCTGGTATTAATTGTGTTGAGCATTGCGATGAAGGGTAAAGTCGAAAAAACATTCGATGAAACCGCGCGTTTGTCGACACAAAGACAAGCACAATTGTTTGATTGCTTAACAACCCTTCCTGATATCAAGCAAAACAACGCTGAGGGGAGCACCCAAAAGCGTTGGGAACAGACAATTTCATCATTATCTCAATGGCAAACTCAATCTCGTCATTACTCCAATATCGTGACGCACTCCATTCAATCGAGCCAGCAGGTCGTCACTATCACTCTGATCATTTTCGGTGTTTATCAAATATCTGAAGGCTTGCTGAGCATGGGTGGTTTGATAGCTGTAGTGATGTTGAGTGGACGTGCTGCGAGTTCGGTGAATCAACTTTCTCTACTACTGCTGAGGTTCCAACAAACACGTTCGGCCGTTGAAGGCTTGAATCAGATTATGGAGCTACCTCAAGAAGAATCCAAGCACCAAGTAATTGATAAGGGTGACTTTGATGGCGGGGTTAGGTTAGATGAAGTTACGTTTACCTACCCAGAAACACAAAGCCCAGTGTTAAAAGAACTCTCTTTTGAGATAAAACCGGGCGAACGTGTCGGCCTTGTTGGTGCGGCAGGTGCAGGAAAAACCACGCTGTTATCAATTGTTGCTCGCCAGTATCTACCAACAACAGGACAAGCTTTCTATCAAGACATTGACGGGCAATTATGGCCAGCTAGTGTTTTGCGTAGCAGCATGGGGTGGGTTGGGCAAACCACCAATCTTATCTTTGGCAGTATCTACGACAACGTCACTTTGGGTGCAACCAACGTTGATGAAGAAAAGCTAAGGCAAGCGCTGCAACAATCAGGTTTGAATGGCTATATGGGGCGCTTAAGTAACGGCTTAGAAACGCCAGTCGGTGAAGGTGGTAGATTGCTTTCAGGAGGCCAGCGCCAAGCCGTGGCTATTGCAAGGGCGCTTTATCGCTGTCCAAAGTTATTGATCATGGATGAGCCAACCAGCGCGCTAGATAATCAAGCTGAGATACAGTTCTTCAACGCATTGCAAAGTATGCCGAGAGAAACCTCAATGCTGATCAGTTCACACAAGTCTTCATTCTTGATGATGTGTGATCGTGTGATTGTGTTGGATAAAGGCCAAATCGTGGCTGAGGGTGAACCGAAAGACATTCTCTCTCTGCAGAAGAAAAGCATACCGAAAGGAGCGAGCCGTTTTAAAACGGTTTCTGTGGTGAAGGGAGGCCGGCATGAGTAATGATATTCAATGGACTAATAACCACTTGGCATTTCGTTCTCGTAAACTGATCTGGCTAAGTGCGTTATTGATAGTGTCGATTATCGGTTGGGCTATGTGGGCAACATTAGAGGAAGTCGTGATCGGTGAAGGAAAAGTTGTGCCGAGTCTTTCGGTACAAACGATTCAAAGTCTAGAGGGCGGTTTGGTCCAAGAAATCTTGGTGCAACAAGGCCAACCCGTGGTGAAAGGGCAACCTCTGGCCAAGCTAGAAGAGACACGTTTTAAAGCGGCTTTTTTAGAGTCAGCCCAGCAAGCTGACACCTTACTTGCTCAGCAATTAAGATTAAAGGCCGAGCTGTCGACAGTCGTTTTAAATAATGATGCAAAAGAATGGTATGAGCGAGTGGTCTTGGTACCGCAAGATATTGCTGTCGATGTATCAAGCCATCCCGCTTTAATGAACGCGAAAGCTAACTACCGAGAGCGTTTAGGGCAGTTGAAATCGGAACTGGAAGAGGCGGCACTTCGCATCGAGCAACAAGACCAAGCACGTGTCGATACGCTGAATAATATCCAGACTCTTGAAAGCAGCCTCGAGATTGTGATTCGAGAGCGCAACATGTTGAAAGACGTGGTAGCGAGTGGTGCGGTTGCGGAAGTTGAGTTGCTAAAACTGAACCGTGATGTGGTCAAGCTGAAAGGTGATATTGCCAGCTCAAAAGTGGCGGCTCAGAAGCAGAGAGCTGCTTACTCAGAGTCGATAGCGGATCACCGTAGCATAGCGTTAGATTTTCGCGCCAAAGCACAAGGTCAATTGAACGAAGTGGCCAGCAAAATAGCGCAATTGAATGAAAGCCAGCAGGCGATCGCAGACCAACTTAAACGAACGCAAATTTTAGCGCCTGTTGATGGCACAGTAAAAGAGATCTTTGTTCGGACTATCGGTGGTGTCGTCCGTCCGGGGGAGCCTATTATTGAGATTATCCCGTCAAACAGCGAGCTGATTGTTGAAGCAAGAATCTCTCCTCAAGACATTGCATTTGTTCATAAGGGGCTGGATGCCACAGTCAAATTCACGGCCTATGATTTTGTCATTTATGGCGGACTTAAAGGTGAGGTGATTTATGTCAGTGCCGACGCCTTACAAACCGAAGACGGCAATGCTTATTATCGCGCCCATATTCAGTTAAACGAAGACCAACAACAAAACTCTGCTTTTAGCATTATCCCTGGGATGCAAGTCGCGGTTGATATCTTGACCGGAGAAAAAACAGTATTGAGCTATTGGTTAAAACCTATTTTGCGAGCTAAGGCAAATTCACTTCGCGAACGATGAAGTGAATTAGAGCATAAACATAAAAGGAAGTGTAATGCATTCAAAATTCTTACTCTCTTCTTGCTTACTAATGAGTGGGCTGTCTCAAGCCGCCTCATTAGAAGAGTCAGTGGCGTTTGCTATCGACTATAGTCCAGAGATATTGGCGCAGTATTCCCGATACCAATCGGTGATAAGAGACGGAGACGCTGCGGGTGGTTTATATATGCCACAAGTCAACCTTTATGCGGCGGCAGGTTACGAAGAGACGCGCTATAACAGCGGCAGCAAACTTGATACCGATGACCGTGGCCTAACGCGAACGGAAATTGGCGTTAAAGTATCTCAGTTACTATTCGATGGCTTTAAAACCACGTCGAATGTTGATCGACTAACGTACGAAGCAGAAGCTGAACGTTTAACTCTGATTTCACGAGCTGAAAATGTATCGTTAGACGTAGTTAGAAACTACTTAGATATCCTGAAAGCCGAAACGCTTTTGGAGCTTTCTAAACGTAACGTAAAAGAGCACCAAGAAATCTATCAAGACATCCAAGATAAAAAGAGCAAAGGGTTGAGTAGTAACTCGGATCTGGCTCAGATCTCTGCTCGCGTCGCGACCGCGCAATCTTCACTAATTGCCGCTCAGAACAATCTGTTTGATTTACAAACTCAGTATCTACGGCTAGTCGGCAAGCCTGCGGTCAATATGGTTTACCCACGTTTTGATTACGCGTTGTTACCGAGTTCTGCACAGGTAGCCCTTGAACAGGCGATAGAGAATCACCCTGAAATCAAAGCCGCTTTGCTTGATATCGACGCAGCTCGTAAAGAGATGCGTCGCGAGAAAGGGGACTACTATCCAGAGGTGAAACTTGAGCTTCATGCTAATAAAAACGACAACGTGTCTAACCCGCCAGGCGGTGTCGATGAAGATGCTCGACTAATGCTAACGATGGATTATGACTTGTTTAATGGCTTCTCTACTGATTCTAGAGTTGAATCATCGGCTTGGCGAGTTGAAGAGGCTAGGGCGATACGGTTAAGAACGGAGCGTGAGGTTAAAGAGGGTACTCAGCTAGCTTGGAATGCATATAAGATGCTTGAACAGCAAAAATCCCTACTTCAACAGAATGTTGATGCTGCCAAAATCGCAGAGCTTGGCTATATCCAACAATTCAATGTTGGTAGGCGGAGCCTTTTAGATGTGCTGGATGCGAAGGTCGAAGTGTTCTTGGCTCGACGAAATTTCATCAGTACTGAATATGATCAAACATTAGCGGCATATCGAGTACTGAATGCGATGGGCATGTTGACTTACGCATTAAGGATTGAACATCCAGATGAGTGGCAAGGGGAGAATAAGTAATGAGATATTTTAAACTAGCGCTACTTAGTTCTATCTTGTTGATGGGATGTGCGGAAACGCCTGATACCACAATGACTCGACATCAAATTGATGACTTAGCGGATAATGATCGCGATGGTGTGATAAACCAGCGAGACCTTTGTGATGATACGCCAGAAGGCGTACTTGTTGATATTAAAGGGTGTGCCGATTGGAAGATTATCGAAGATGTTGAGGTCTTAAGCGTGGCATTTGATTTTGATAAATATGACCTTAAACCAGAGCACACAACCGTGTTAAATGAGTTAGTGCGTTTACTGGGTGAGCAGCCAGAGACCTCAGTTACCTTGGTCGGCGATACAAGTTCAGAAGGCACCAACGTTTATAACAAAGCACTGGCTAAGAAAAGAACGGGTGTCATTCGAGATGCACTGGTTGATAGAGGTGTCGATGGTGAGCGAATTTTCGAACAAGAATTTACTCAGATAACCAGCTTAACTCAGCACCTTCACAAGCGTAAGCGCAGAACGATAGCGGTGTTAAAAACAGAGAGCATGGAAGTTAACCCATCTTGGAACATATTCACCTCAGAGATGCAACTCGACAGTAACAGCGATGTTGAATCTAAGACACCGATTGATCCAGTAGGGGGCATGTAATGAAGCGTCTATTTAATAAATCGGGCGTGCTGCTTGCTGCTGTGCCTGTGCTTTTTTCGGTATCGGTGTTGGCTAGTGATGTCCGTGATATTGGTTTGGTGGCGATTGAACCGAATATGCAGGGGCTCGTTGAAGACTTGCTTAAAAGCCAAGAGATCGATCTAGAGCTTTTACTGAGTGACAGTGTTCCAGAGCAGATGATCATGCAGCGCTCGCGTGTTGGTATCACTTCTAAAAAGTGGACTGACAAGGAGATGGCTAGATTTGACATGCGTTATGGTTATAGGCCGACAGAGCTGATGTTTACCGCTGATGTGATTGCGATTCTAGCGAATGAGAATAACCCTGCGACGTCAGTTACTGTAGCAGAATTAATAGATGTGTTTGGTTGTTCTAATGAGCTTAAACATCCCAAATGGAAACCAAGCAGTGATATTCGCGATGGTGAAAGCTTAGATACCCACATGTTGCCTTTTGCTATCGACCACAATCTGCAAGGCCATACTACGTTTTCGAGTTGGGTCGAGTGTGGAACTAACGGGGAATATGCGAATACGCAATTCTTAGCGGATCTGCCTGAGCTTGTTAATAAGATTGAAGGCGAAGAAGCGGCAATTGGTTATACCGTTTACTCGGACCAAATCTCGGATGTGAAATGGTTGAGCGTGGTCGATAACCTAGGCGTGAACTACGACCTAAACAAGGAAACGATCCTCTCTGGTCGCTACCCGTTAGCAACGGTTTATTATATGTACCTGAATATTCCGGCGCACCGAAAGGGGTTCACTGAACAAGAGAAGTTCTTTATCGGGCTCACGCTCTCACAAGATCATCAAGCAGTGTTGAACCGTTACGGTTTCATCAGTTTGCCACAGGAAGCGATTCAGCGTAATAAAGTTAGGTTATCGCTTGAAGAACCAGCGATCGAAGGCGGTTATAAGTAATTGATGAGACGTTCTGTACTGAAGTTGACGGCGTGATCTTGTCACTATCGTAATGGTTGTCAATGTGACGGGTTATGTGATTCGGCGATAGAATTTATTTAGCGGGCATGTATGCCCGTTTTTTTGCCTAAAATTTGTGCCTTGATCGGTTGTTTGGTCATTGGTCACGTATAATGTGTGCTCCATAGTAAGCAAAATAAGCACAATTAATGAGAACTCGTCCTGTCTTAATTCTCCCTTTTTTATTGGCTCTGAATGTTATTTCACTTTCCGTACAAGCGACCGAGGCTTGGTGGCTACGAACGGTATTCAACAGCAGTTCAGTTCAAGCGAGTTCCAAACACTATATTAACGATATCGACCTTATGGATTGCGGCGAGATCGAAGGCACTGTGTTGTGCAGTGACCTCACTCAATATTACGACCTGGATGTTTACGTTGAACTGGAGTTGGATGAATCGAGTATCGAAGTGGTTCGCTTAAGCCTACCGCATTCAAAATTAAATTATACGAAGCTTCAGGCTTACCTTCGTCAAGATGGCTTTGCTCTGAGTTCAATTCGTATAGGGGAAGATGAGTTCGATGTCGTCGCTCAACTCGAACAAGCGGAACGTGAAGGCGTAGGTTTTGGTGAGGTAGATAAGCAGCTCGTTGAGTTTATCAATGCGCCACACCATTCATCCGAGCAAATGAGCCTATGGAATGTTCCTAATTCTTCCTCATCTTCTTCTCGTACTTCAGAGCCTTGGGTTCAGTTGCATACTGATGGTGGCGACTTAACTGTTGAACTAAATCGTTTTTAATCGCTCAAATTTATAGATACTCTCGTATTTCATTAGAGCAACAAGCCTTTTGGGTTAACGGTTCACGGGCAGACAGCAAGCTATTCTTCATTTCTGTGCTCGTTTTTCATGTGGCTCTCACATTTTTAGTAAGCGTTTAGTTTTGCCAATTGTTATACGTTGAGCCTTCAGTAAAACGAGCATAGGATACGCTCAGTATTGATAAAGGAGACAACCCATGGTTGCAAAAGTAACGACAGCGCCGCAAGGCTTAGAACTTTCTGAGCTGGTGCAAGGATACTGGCGTACAGCAGAGTGGGGCATGACCCCTAAACAACGCCTGACTTTCCTTAAGCAGCATATTGATCTTGGTATCACAACGGTTGATCACGCCGATATTTACGGTAACTACCAATGTGAAAAGTTATTTGGTGAAGCATTAGCGCTTGAGCCAAGCCTTCGTGATGAGATCCAAATCGTCACCAAGTGCGACATCAACTTGTGTGGTGACCACACTCCTGTTCGTAAGATCAATCACTATGACACCAGCGCGCACCATATTTACCAATCCGTAAATAATTCTCTTGAACGTTTGGGTGTAAGCGAACTTGATGTATTACTGATTCATCGCCCTGATGTACTTATGGATGCGGATGAGGTTGCAGAAGCTTTTGCAGAATTGCATAAGGTCGGCAAAGTTAAACACTTCGGTGTATCAAACTTTTCACCGCGCCAGTTTGAACTGCTGCAATCTCGACTAGGTAAGCCACTCATTACCAACCAAGTAGAAATTAACCCGTTGAACTTCGAAGTTGCCCATGATGGCACCTTAGATCAACTGCAGATGAATCGTATACGCCCAATGGCGTGGTCTTGTTTAGGTGGTGGTAGCATTTTCAATGGCGATTCAGAGCAAGCGATTCGCGTACGTGATGAACTAGAAGCGATTCGCCAAGAAGTGGGTGCAGACAGCATTGACCAAGTTATTTATGCTTGGGTTCGTCGTTTGCCGTCTAACCCAATTGCGATTATCGGTTCAGGTAAGATTGAACGTGTGAAGACAGCCGTTGATGCATTGAAAATTGAACTGACTCGCGAACAATGGTATCGCGTTTGGGTTGCATCTAAAGGTCACGGTGTGCCATAGGAAGCAATTCGAAAATGACTATAAGCCAGCTAACAAAGCTGGCTTTTTTGTGTCTGCCTAACATGTTTCTTCAAAACTGTGATTAAGGTGGAATAATTTTCAAAAACACTCATAATGCACTCTGTTTTTCACCAGTTGGATATTTCCATTGAGCATTTCAAAATTCTCTTCAATCGCCCTTAAGCCAGAGCTTCTAAATACGTTAGATTCTCTTGGTTATACTGAAATGACGCCGATCCAAGCGTTAAGTCTTCCTACAATCCTAAATGGTAAGGACGTTATCGGTCAGGGTAAAACGGGTTCAGGTAAAACAGCTGCTTTTGGTTTAGGCGTGCTGCAGAACCTACGCGTTAAGCGTTTCCGTGTTCAGTCTTTAGTGTTATGTCCGACTCGTGAGCTTGCAGACCAAGTAGCAAAAGAGATCCGTACTCTTGCTCGTGGTATTCACAATATTAAAGTGCTGACACTATGTGGCGGTATGCCAATGGGCCCACAGATTGGTTCACTAGAGCATGGCGCACACATTCTTGTGGGCACGCCTGGCCGTATCCTTGACCATCTAGAAAAAGATCGTATTGACCTATCTGAGTTGAACACGCTTGTGTTGGATGAAGCCGACCGCATGCTAGAAATGGGTTTCCAAGACGCTTTGGATGCAGTGATTGAAGCGGCTCCAAAAGAGCGTCAAACTCTGCTCTTCAGTGCAACTTTCCCTAAACAGATCAAATCTGTTGCAGACCGCATCATGCGTGATCCAGAAATGGTGAAGGTTGAATCAACGCATGATCACTCAAGCATTCAGCAACACTTCTACAAAGTGGAAGGGACTGAAGCTCGTGATGACGCGTTAGAGTTACTTCTTCTTCATCATCAACCAGAATCAGCGGTTGTGTTCTGTAACACTAAGAAAGAAGTACAGAACGTAAACGATGAGCTAAGCCACCGTGGTTTCAGCGTGATCGAGCTTCATGGCGACATGGAGCAGCGTGAACGTGACCAAGCTTTGGTTCAGTTCTCAAACAAAACGATCTCGATTCTAGTCGCGACAGACGTTGCGGCTCGTGGTCTTGATGTTGATAACCTAGATGCTGTATTCAACTTTGAGCTATCTCGCGACCCTGAAGTTCACGTACACCGCATTGGTCGTACTGGCCGTGCAGGAAGCAAAGGCGTAGCTATCAGCTTCTTTAGCGAAAAAGAGATGTACCGTGTTGCTCAAATTGATGAGTACATGGACATGCCTATCGAGCCATCTGAGCTTCCAGCAAAGCCAATTGCCAAGCCTTACTACTCAAATATGGTAACCATCCAGATTGATGGCGGTAAGAAAGCTAAGCTTCGTGCAGGTGATATTCTTGGTGCATTGACGGGTCAAGGTGGTATTGATGGTAAATCAGTCGGTAAGATCAACTTGTTTGCAATGCGTGCTTACGTAGCGGTAGAAAGATCTGTGTCTAAGAAAGCGCTAGGTAAAATAGAATCAGGAAAAATGAAGGGTCGCCAATTCCGCGCCCGAATCCTGAAGTAATTCGAGACTAAAGCCCTTTACTGCAAAGTGCAATATTTACGACAATGCAGTAAAGGGGTTTCCACAGTTGATCTATTCATCAGGTCTGATGGAATAAAGATCGTTGATATGTTTTCCTTCGCTAAGATACCAAGTCATCGCTTCCTGTCGATTATTAGCGAATATCGTAATTGTGGTTATTTTTCCAGCGTCAAAATAGCAAAGCTCATATTCTAATTCGCTTGTATGATGAGGAATAGCGGCCATAGCTTGCCTCCCAAATACTAACCATTATAATCTATGCAAAATACATACCGCTAATATGTATTGCATTGTTCTCAATGAACAATAAAAAGTCGAATAATATCACTGCTAGTCGTAAGTTTTATTTTAATCATTTGCCTAAAGAGACGGTTTAGCAAGGTGAAGTCTCAATTTATCTGAAAGTTTTTACGATAAGGTGCTTTTATAGCTAATGTTATAAGGTCAACAGTAATCTGATAATACCATTTTGGTGTTCGTTGACCAGTAACATATGATGAGAGGGTGTAATGAGGAAATGCCGTTGGTTAGTCGTATTCGTGTGCTTTCTATTTGCCGGGTGTGGGACGAAATTCGCCTATAACAATATCAGTTGGTTTGCGATTAGCTATATCGAAGATTTTGTTTCTCTATCTAATAGTCAAGAATCAGAGCTCGAAGAACGCCTCGATGTATTACAGCTATGGCATAAAGAAACTCAACTGCCGCTGTATATTTCGCAATTAGAAGTGATTCAAAGTATTGCTCGTTCCGATATTAATTCTGCGTTTATCGTTGACCAGGGTGAGCAAATTAAACATCATATTCGTTCTATCGTTAATAAATTAGCTCCCGATGTTTACGGGTTAAGTATGCAGCTTACTCCTAAGCAAGATAACGAATTCTTAAAGAACTTCAGAGAAAAGCAACAAGACTATTACGAAGAAAGATTATCATTGAATGATGAAGATTCGAGGGAGCGATATCGGAGTCGAATAGAAGAGAGACTAGAGCGATGGCTAGGATCGGTATCGAAAGAGCAACAACAGATTATTTTAACTTGGTCTCAAGAGTGGATTAATACCAATGATAGCTGGCGCAAATATCAAAATAACACTTATCAAGATCTATCGATACTGATGAAAAAGAAGACCGATCTGCATATCGCTCAGCCAATTATTATGAACCTGCTTCTGAACAATGAAGCTTATTATCCGCAAGAACTGGAGTCTAAGCTTGAAAAGAATATGCAGACATCAGCGAAGTTTTTGGTGGATATCGCGGCAGTGAGTAGTGATAAGCAATGGTCTTATTTCATGAATGAACTAGAGAGTCTCAAATCAACGCTGGTGACACTGCAGGAGTAGGCTACCAGTAAGCTTCGTTAATAAATGAAAAGGCTGATCGTGTTAACCCCATCAGCCTTTCAGTCATTATCGTATGGTTAGGGTTTTAACCTCGATTACTCATCAGCAGCTTTGGAATCGAGCCTTTAGCGGTCTTAGATATTTTCTGCATCAGTTGAAAGCTCGGCTGTTGAATACCGTGATCACTTTGCAGTTCATCAATCATTAATAACCACAACCGTGCTGTCATTTCTGAATCGGCTAACGCTCTGTGGAAAGTACCGTCGTTGTCGATATTCTTAAACCGCACAAGGTCACCCAGTTTATGGGTCGGCGCGTCTTGGATTAGACGACGAGCAATCAGCATTGAGCAAGCGAACTTACCTGTATAGTCTCGGCCAATAAAGTCGAACTCGGCATCGAGAAAGCGCTTATCAAACGACGCATTGTGAGCAACAAGTTGGCTGCCTTGAATGAAGTCTGCAAACTCATCCATCACTTCACTACAACTGGCCGCTGTGATTAACATACGGTTACTGATCCCTGTATAACCTTCAATGAATCCACTGACACGAAACCCAGGGTTCATGAGTTGTTGGAAGGTGTCGACAACTTCGCCGTTAACGAGCTTAACTGCACCGATCTCAATCGCTCGGTCGCCCATGTTGGGAGATAAGCCTGTGGTTTCGAAATCGAGAACGATAACGGAGTCTGCGCAGTTTGGAGCCATCGTGTTTCCTAATTACTATTGGGTGCTATCGCTTTATATGAGGCGTTTGGCGGTGCTATTAGTGAAGCTATAATGTGTTACTGCTGATAGTGATCTCAGTGTAACCCGTCGAATCATCATGCTCTCTGTTGAAGGTCAAAGTATCGTAACGGTGAACAATCAATTCAGCGGTGGTTGCGATAATCGTCCCTTCAAGCAAATGCCCACCAATCACATCACCATTCTCAGCAGCAACGGATATATGAACATGCTGGTGGGCTGGGGTTAGCGTCGCCATAAGTGACACAATTTCGAACGGAGCTGTGATTAGTTTGGTGTTGCTTGCATTAGCCAAACGAATATTGAGCTGAGAAACACACCCGACACACGACGCGACAGAGCCCGCTGAGATATTGTGCTCTGTCACTAGCTTTTGGAGCTCAAGCTTCAGGTCTTGGCCTCGGGTTAATCTCGTTGCGATAGGAGTGATCATCTTATGGCCTCAATTTTATTTGTATTTCTAAGAGCAAAACGAAGCCACATTAGGCTTCGTTTTATTTTTTTGGCTAACGCGACTTTTGCATTTTCTGTAACTGAAATTACTTAGTCTTGTTGCTGTTCTCTTTTCTTCTTAGGAACGAAGTTCAGCACTGAAATAGGCACTTCTTTGCGTGGTTCGAAACCTTCCACTACACGACGCTCAATCAGGTGACCAAGGCGCTTTTCAATAATGCACAGGTTCTTGAAGTTGTCTTTCGATAGGAAAGAGATCGCTTCACCAGATGCATCAGCACGGCCTGTACGACCAATACGGTGAACATAGTCATCCGCTGGGAATGGGATGTCGTAGTTCACTACGCGGCTTAAGTTATCGATATCGATACCACGCGCAGCAACGCCTGTTGCTACTAAGTATTTTAGGCGACCTTTCTTGAAGTCAGCCAGAATCTTTTCACGAATCGCTTGGCTGCGTCCACTGTGGAAAGCTTCTGCCTGAATGCCACGCTTTTCAAGTTGAGCCACCAACTTAGCCGCGCCGTGCTTGGTTTCGATAAAGATAAGCGCTTGATCCCAATTACCTTCGGTAATCATGTGGCTCAATAGTGCTGATTTACGGTCTTTATCTACCGTTACCAACCATTGCTCAATGTTCGCTTTAGACGCGTCAGTTTTGGCAATTGAAATCTCTTCCGCTTCACTGATTGCACTTTTCGCTAGCGCACGCACTGGCGTTGAAAGCGTTGCCGAGAACAGCAGGTTTTGGATGTCTTGTGGTAGACGTGCGATGATCTTGTTGATGTCTTCAATGAAACCCATGTCTAGCATGCGGTCGGCCTCATCAAGAACCAGAACTTCAACTTCATCAAAGTGAACGGCACGTTGTCCGTACATATCGATCAAACGACCTGGTGTTGCCACAAGAATATCAACACCTTCAATCAGACGGTCTTTTTGGTGCTGGTAAGACACGCCACCGTACATCGCTAATGATGTCAGGTTTAGGAACTTCGCGTACTTAGTAATGTTCTGCTCAACTTGAATCGCAAGCTCACGAGTTGGTGTCAGAATAACAGCGCGAATGCGTTTTTTACGTTGTGTTTCACCTTTACTTAGCATTTCTAAGATAGGGAGAACAAAGCTCGCAGTTTTACCTGTACCTGTTTGTGCAGCAGCAATAAGGTTCTTACCAGAAAGCACAATCGGAATTGCTTTTTCTTGAATAGAGGTTGGCTTTTCATAGCCTTGTTTTGCAACGGCTTTAACAATAGGTGAGCTTAATCCAAGCTTGGAAAATGGCATAAGTTTCTCGGTATGATTTGGCTAAATAGCGATGGAAAGGTTCAACAATCTTATACAAGGATAAGATTAATGGCGGCATTCTACCATGTTGCTTGTGTACCGCTAGTCACATGCACATAAAAAATCCAGTGCGTTTAGGGCACTGGATTTTTTGGTTTTGGCTTATGGTTAACAGTTAAGCAATATCAACCTTTTCAGCTTGGTTCTGTTCTGCCATAGACAGTGCTAAAGCTTCAGCGACTTTAATGCCGTCGATACCAGCAGACAGGATGCCGCCAGCGTAGCCTGCGCCTTCACCTGCAGGGAAGAAGCCCTTAAGGTTGATGCTTTGGTAGTCTTTACCACGCTTGATACATACAGGAGAAGACGTGCGAGTCTCAACACCGGTTAATAGGCCGTCCGGCGTAGAGAAACCTTTGATCTTCTTCTCGAACGCTGGGATGGCTTCACGAATCGCTTCAATAGCAAAATCAGGCAGCGCTTTTGAAATATCAGTCAGGTGGATACCTGGCGTGAATGACGGTTGTACTTCACCGATTGCACTTGGATCGCGACCTTTCAAGAAGTCACCGATTTTCTGAGCTGGGGCATCGTAGTTTTCACCGCCAAGAATATAAGCGCCGCTTTCTAGTTCACGCTGTAAACGGATACCAGCCAGTGCATCACCAGGGTAATCACGTTCTGGGTCGATACCTACAACGATTGCGCTGTTTGCGTTACGCTCTGCACGAGAGTATTGGCTCATGCCGTTAGTTACAACGCGGCCTTCTTCAGACGTTGCAGCAACTACAGTACCGCCTGGGCACATACAGAAGCTGTATACAGTGCGGCCATTCTTACAGTGGTGAACCAGTTTGTAGTCCGCCGCACCAAG
Source organism: Vibrio sp. 5S239 (assembly GCF_041439575.1). Taxonomy (NCBI): domain Bacteria; kingdom Pseudomonadati; phylum Pseudomonadota; class Gammaproteobacteria; order Vibrionales; family Vibrionaceae; genus Vibrio; species Vibrio sp. 5S239. The sequence goes on from NZ_JBGOOM010000001.1 coordinate 503,521, forward strand.
GATTGGGTTGCCTGCGTTCTTACCGAAACGAGCTTCATCGATCATCGATTGCTTGTGTTCGATACGGAAACCAACAGAGAAAGGCTTCGCTTCCATGTAAACACCACGATCGTACAGCATTTCAAACGTGTCACGAGCACTGTGGCCAACAGCCAATACCACGTGACGAGAGTTGATCTCTTCACCGTTAGAAAGCGTTAGGCCAGTGATTTGACCATCTTCCATATGAACGTCGTCAACACGAGTGCTGAAACGGATTTCGCCACCAAGTTCAATGATAGAAGCGCGCATCTTTTCGATCATGGTAACCAGTTTAAAGGTACCGATGTGCGGCTTACTTACGTATAGAATTTCTTCTGGTGCACCCGCAGCAACGAACTCTTCAATTACTTTACGGCCGTAGTGCTTTGGATCTTTAACTTGGCTGTACAGCTTACCGTCCGAGAATGTGCCTGCGCCGCCTTCACCAAACTGTACGTTTGATTCTGTGTTCAGAGCGCGCTTACGCCAGAAACCAAAGGTATCTTTCGTACGTTCACGAACTTCTTTACCACGTTCAACGATAATTGGGTTGAAGCCCATTTGAGCAAGCACTAGGCCAGCGAACAAACCACAAGGGCCAAAGCCGATAACCACAGGGCGCTCAGTTTGGTTCTCAACGGCTTTAGCAACGAATTTGTATTCCATGTCTGGAGTGATTTTTACGTGCGGGTCACTGATGAATTGCTCTAGCAGCTCAGCTTCGTTTTCAACAAGAACATCCAGCGTGTAGATCAGTAGGATCTTCGATTTCTTACGAGCATCGTAGCCACGTTTAAAGATATTAAAAGAAAGTACCTGATCAGAGTTAATACCAAGCTTCGCTTCAATCGCGTCTTGAATGGCAGACTCTTCGTGGTCTAGTGGGAGTTTAATTTCGGTTAAACGTATCATTTCGATGTCTCGTTTTTTATAGGTGTCTTAGCTAGACCACTTCTAAACACAGAGTTTGATGAAAACGCTGATGTTGAAAGAAGCGATAAGCTCACAATGGCGCGCATTTTACGAGAAATTGATTTATCTGTCATACTAATTTGGAAACATGGAGCAAATAGACACGATATTAGAGTCGTATGATGTTGAATTTTGCTTTGGGATGAGTATTATCCCCATTCTTCAATTTTGTCTAACTTATAGAGCAGAGCATCATGGCATTTGTCGTAGGCGATAACTGTATTCAATGTAAATACACAGACTGTGTGGCCGTGTGCCCCGCAGATGCGTTCCATGAAGGCCCAAATTTCATGGTAATCAACCCGATCGAATGTATTGATTGTGGCTTATGTGTACCTGAATGTGATGCTCAAGCGATCTTCCAAGAAGATGAGTTGCCAGAAGATCAAAAGATCTTTATCGAAGTGAATGCAGAGCTCGCTGAGGTTTGGCCTGTGCAAACGGAAGTAACAGCACCGATGGATGACGCTGAAAAGTGGAATGGGGTAGCTGATAAGTTGGCAATGCTAGAAAAGTAATTGTTGAAAACAACTCAAATAAAAAGGCGTACTGATTTAATCAATACGCCTTTTTTAATATCTGAACACTGTCGATTGGCTAGTTAGCTTAGAGGTCTAGCTGTGCTGACGACGCATGTTGTCGAGAATGATACCTGTCGCCATTGCAACGTTCAAAGACTCCGCGCCACCGAATGCTGGAATCGTAATCTTATCAGTCACGTATTTAGCCGCGTGGTCACGAATACCGTGAGACTCGCTGCCCATCAACAAAATACCGTTGGCAGTAAACTCAGTCTTATGAACACTTTCGCCTTCTAAGAAAGCACCGTAAACAGGTAGATTCGCTTGCTCTAAGTAAACTGGCAAGTCAGTTTGGCTTACGTGTACACGTCCAAAGCTGCCCATGGTCGCACTGATCGTTTTAGGGTTGTATGGGTCTGCGCAATCGCTGCTCGCAATGATATGCTTAATGCCATACCAGTCTGCCACGCGAATAATCGTACCTAGGTTGCCAGGATCTGAAACGCCATCAAGCGCAATCATCAGTCCTGTTGCTTCTGGTAGTTCAAACGTTGGGATCTCAACAACCGCAATCGCGGCATTGTTGCTTACCAAAGTGCTCGCTTTGGTGAGGTCATCCAGCGAGGCTTCAACACAATCAAACTCAATCAGTGAAGCATGATTTTCAGATAAGAAATCAGCAGTAGCAAAGACGTTCTTCACCACTAAGTCACTATTGAACAGCTCAAGAACGTTCTTTTCACCTTGAACTAGAAACAGGCCGTGGGCTTTACGTTGTTTCTTTTGGCCCAAAGCACGAAGGAGTTTTAATTGGTTTTTTGAAATCATGTTTTTATCCTAGATATAAGCCCGCGCATTATAGAGCAAAGGTTGGATAACCAAAAGCGTGATAGCTCAATGCGATCCATATAAAAAGCAAAAGCGATCCACTTAAAAAAGAAAAGCGCACTAAATAGCGCGCTCTTATGGGATTCACTCACCTAAGTTAAGCTGAACTGCACCCTAATACGGAGCAGGATAGCGCTTAAAGACCGTGTTGATATCAGTCAGGATCTCTTCTGAAAGCGGCTTACTGAAAGCGGCTACGTTTTCTTTAAGCTGTTCCATGGTGGTTGCACCAATAATGGTCGAGGTAACACCGTCGACTTGATTACACCACGCTAATGCAAGCTGACTCGGAGTGAACCCGTGAGCGTTTGCCACTTCAACATAGCCTTTAACCGCTTCATTGGCAGATTCAGTATCACGGAAAATGCCTTTACGCTGCATGTATGTCCAGCGGCTACCTTTTGGTCTTGCGCCATCAATGTACTTTCCACTCAACATACCTGCGGCTAAAGGTGACCACGGCAGGTAAGCGACGTCTTCATGCACACAGTTCTCAATTAAATATGGCCAATCTTTCGCGTGTAGTAGGCTGAATTCATTCTGAATCGAGACCATTCGTGGCAAATCATGTTTTTCACTTAGCTTAAGATACGTGTTAATGCCCCAAGTGGTGTCATCTGAAAGACCGACATGGCGGATCTTACCCGCTTTAATACAGCTCGCTAATGCTTGTAGGATCTCCAACATCTCCGCTTCATGCTGTTTTCGGTCGATATCGCTGAATCGAATGTGATTTGGGATATGTTTGCCAAAGTGAGGTGTGGTGCGATTTGGCCAATGAAGTTGATAAAGGTCGATATAGTCTGTTTGAAGGCGTTTTAATGATGCATCAACGGCTGCAATCACTGCTTCACCGGTTATCGGGCCACCATCTCGAACCCAAGGAAGCCCTGGCCCGGCAATTTTGCTCGCAATGATCAACTCTTGGCGACGCTGTGGGTTACGCGATAACCAGTTACCAATGATTGCTTCTGTTTTGCCATAGGTATCTGGAGAAGGTGGAACCGCGTACATCTCCGCCGTATCGATAAAGTTAATACCTTGGCTTAATGCGTATTCGATCTGTTGGTCGGCTTGCTGTTGCGTATTTTGTAGCCCCCAAGTCATGCTACCAAGGCAGATACGGGAAACGGGAATTTGACTACTTCCTAGTTTTGAATATTCCATTGAATTAGGGATTCCTGTGGTTAAGTTCTCTGGTACTCGCATAAAATCATTTGAAAAGACGGCGAGTGAGGAATGAAAACGAATATGAATTATTAGCACAAAATTGCACGACAAGGTATGGCTGGGGGATGTTTAATGAGTCATTTTTCAGCGCGATAAGCTAGCGTGTGTCATGCGTGAAAATACATTCGCGAGAAATTACGAGCCGAACGGTGAGCGAGAAGTGAAGAACAAGAGGTATTGAGCGAAGGTTTAATGATCCGTTTTTGTTGGGGGCGGGGATGAAAATACATCAAAAATAAAAAAGCTCTACAGGATAGAGCGTAGAGCTTTTTTATAGGGGTCTTTATTGAGTTACGAGGTCGCGTTTGTGTCTAACCCACCCTGGGTCTGCGCCTGTCTTAGAGCTTCTTGCCTTTGAACTTCTTTCTCAGTCAATATTGGTTGAAGCGTTTCCTCAGAGGCTTGAGGAGAGAAAATAAAATACTTATTAATCGTCATAACTGTGTCTCCGTGTAACGTATGACAGATACTGCATGAAGGATAAACCGTGATCATCATCCCCTTTGTACTTTTTTAGGCTGAGAGCGGAGGGCGTAGAATGCGTACAAAGTCATCATTTATCATCCTTATACAGGGTGTAACTGACGAAACCTTCTTTTTACAGTATAGGCGGCTCATTTAACTTCGTTCAACAATGATTTAGAGCAATTACATACGCGGTCAGGGGCGTAAGATGAAAACCTCGTGACTGACTCTACGTAAGTAACTCTTCAATAATAAATTACTTAACTACATTTATTATTAAGTCAGTGAACCAATTACTTAATCCATGGTGAGATGAATTATGGAAAAGCTTGTCGAACGCTTTCTGAATTACGTTACTTTTGATACCAAATCCGATCCCTCTCATCCGCTATGTCCAAGTTCGCCGGGTCAAACCACGTTTGCTGAAGCCTTAAAGTCAGAATTGAATGAATTAGAGTTAGCTAACATTTCTTTAGATGAAAATGGCTATTTGATGGCGAAACTGCCATCGAATGTCGATTACCCAGTGCCAGCGATTGGTTTTGTGGCGCACATGGATACCGCTCCTGATGCTTCTGGTGCGAACGTGAAACCGCAGGTGATTAAAGATTACCAAGGCGGATCCATTGAACTAGGAGCAAGTGGTGAGTGCTTAACCCCGAGCCAATACCCAGACCTCGATGCTCTGCACGGTCATGACCTGATCACGACCGATGGTACGACTCTGCTTGGTGCCGATAACAAAGCGGGCATCGCTGAAATCATCAGCGCGATTGCTTACCTGAAAGCGAATCCAGACATCAAACATGGCGATATTTGCATTGGATTCACGCCAGACGAAGAGATTGGCCGCGGTGCGAACCTGTTTGACGTTGAACAATTTGGCGCCGAGTGGGCGTACACCATCGACGGTGGGCCAGTAGGGGAATTTGAATTTGAGAACTTCAATGCCACGAGCGCTGACGTTATCTGTCATGGCGTGAACGTTCACCCGGGTACCGCAAAAGGTAAAATGGTGAACTCGATGAATATAGCGGCGCAATTCCAACTGATGATGCCAACGCAAGAAACACCAGAATGCACCGAAGGTTATGAAGGTTTTTATCATCTGAAATCGGCTGAAATGGGCGTGGCTCGCTCTGAACTGGGTTACATCATCCGTGATTTTGAGCGTGATGGCGTAGAAGCGCGTAAGATATTCATGCAGCAGAAAGTGGATGAACTGAACGAGCGTCTTGAGAAAGGTCGTGTCGAGTTAGTGCTAACAGACGGCTACTTTAATATGAAAGAGATGGTTGAGCCGCATCAACATATTATTGAGTTGGCGAAGCAAGCAATGATTGAGTGCGATGTTGAGCCAATGATCAAGCCTATTCGAGGCGGTACAGACGGTGCTCGCCTATCATTCATGGGTTTACCCTGCCCGGATATCTTTACTGGCGGTTATAACTTCCACGGTATTCATGAGTTCATTACCATTCAAGGTATGGAACAGGCAGTGAAAGTGATTGTTGAGCTGTCTCAACGTACTGCTTTGTACTACCAAAAATAGCAGCTTATAACGCGATATCTCTTTGTATTTTTGGGACTATTCAATAATACTCTCTTTAAGTATAAGGGAGTACGCGATGAAAAAGTTAGTTTTACTTTGCACCCACCTAGCCGTGGGTGTTGTTGGTTTTGGGCTTGGTGTTTACGCCTTACCTATCTTAATTGAGCCTGATTCTCCATCTTCGAGTTCAGTTGAAGCTATCTCACAACAAGCTATTTATACGGGCGAATTTAGCAAAGATCGCCAAGACAGTGATTTCTTGCATTGGGGAGTGGGCATCGTCTCGGTGTCTGAAAGTGCGATTGCGTTTGAAGGCGAATTGGCTCCGGGGCCTGACTACAAGGTTTATCTCTCACCTAAGTTTATTGAAACTGAGCAAGCCTTCAATGACAGCAAGAGCAAGTTACTTAAAGTCGGAGATGTGAAAACATTCGACCGATTTATGGTAGAGCTTCCCGAAGGTGTTGATTTTAATAGATTTAATACCGTAGTGATTTGGTGTGAAACTTTTGGCCAGTTTATTACTTCTGCCAAGATAAAATGATAGCCTAATAGCTGATATCAGCATGAAAGAGCGTTCTACAATTGAGTGCTTTTTCATAGCGCAGTTTTTCGCTAATCGTTGTAATGCTAAAGGGATAAGTAATGGAAAAGATGTGGCAAGTAATAGACTTCCTACTCACTCATAAGTTTATTTTTAGTGCTCTGATCATTTGCATTATTTTGATCATTCGCCGAATCACTTTGTCTCAAATTCGAGGTGATGTTGCTTTTCTAAGCGAAGACCAACGTAATTGGATGTCACGAACTAAGAACGGTACGGTTGCCGTGGTTGTGTTTACGATGTTTGTTTTATGGAAATCTGAAATCAGCGAATTTGCACTGTCGGTAACCGCTATTGCTGTCGCGATCGTTGTAGCCTCGAAAGAGATTATCTTGTGCTTCACTGGCTCAATTCAACGGGCAAGCTCACGTTCATTTCGAATCGGTGATTGGATTGAGGTAGGGAAAATAAGTGGTGAGGTGATAGAGCATAATCTGATGGCGACTGTGATCCAGGAAATTGATCTTTATCATGGGCAATATCACTTCACAGGTAAGACAGCAACACTACCCAACAGTATGTTTTTCACTTATCCCGTGAAGAACCTTAATTTCATGAAGCGGTACGTCTATCATAATTTTTCAGTGACGGTGAGGGACTTTGTCAACTTGTATCCTATGTTGCCGGATCTTACCGTTAAAATTGAAGAGCATTGTGAAGAGTTTATTGATGTTGCGCGTCGTTATAACGGTATGATTGAGAAACACGCAGGTGTCGATCTTCCAGGCTCAGAACCTCATATCCACATCACTAGCAGCCCTACGGGTGAGCAAGAAGTTCACTTTATGATTTTCTGCCCAACCGAAAAAGCGGTCCACCTAGAGCAAGATATTCGCAAAGATTTTATGGAAGCGTACGCTGAAGAGTTTCCTGTTACCGCTTAATCCTCGTTTTTGTGAATGAAATTAGCCGAATAAAAAGAAAGCCGAGAGCGATATAATCGACTCTCGGCTTTTTTGTCTGTTTCTAATCAATCGAGATTAGTCTAAGTCAGCAATTGGCAACCAATCGACTTGCACGCCAGCTTGTTCGAACATATCTTGGCTAACTTTGATTTTATCTCCCCAACGAGAAAGGAAGTCTTCACTTTGCTCAGGACAGTGAACCGCGGAGATACCCGTTTGGATGATCTTTGCAGCACAGTTTGGACAAGGGAAGTGAGTCACCCAGATTTCACAACTGTCTAAATCACGCTTAGCGAACAAGATTGCGTTTTCTTCTGCATGCAACGTTTTTAGGTATTTCATTTCACGATCATCAGTATCAGCACTATCAGATACGCCATGAGGGTAGCCGTTAAAGCCTACTGAAACGATACGGTTGTGTTTGGTGATGACAGCACCAACTTGAGTGGATGGATCTTTACTCCAAGAGCCAACCAGCTCTGCCATTTGATAGAAACGTTTAGCCCATTTTGAAATCATGAGAATTACCTTAAGTAATTAAATATGAATGCTTATGTTGGAAGATACATGATGTTAGTCAAAACACCTAGTTACTAAGCGCGAGAAAGGTTCATTTGAGGCAAATTTGTTATCTATTTGTAAGTGTTTTATAAGCATCAGGTTGCCCGTTACACGTTGAAACACTTTTCAAGTGATAATTGATACTCCTCGGACATTTTAGACATTTGTGTTACGTAACTTTTATGCTGTTCAATTTCTCATAAGTGACGGTATAACCATGCGTAAAAAGTTAATCCTTACGGCTCTTGCAAGCTCTCTTATTCTTGCTGGGTGTGGGCAAGATGCTCAAAATGCCAAGCAAGCGCCATTACCTCTCGTAGCTGTACAGGATGTTAGCGTCGTTTCTCACCAACAAAGTAAGTCGTACATCGGTCGTATTGAAGCGGTTGAAGACACGGCAATTACTGCACAAGTCTCTGGCTACCTGCAAAGCCGCCATTTCAACGAAGGTCAAATGGTCGAAAAAGGGCAACTGCTTTACTCGATTGAGCCTTCATCATTTGAAGCTGAAGTCGCAAGTGCTAAAGCGGCTGTTGCTCAAGCTAACGCCAATCTTAAGAAGGCTGAGCTAGATTTTAACCGTGGTAAGAACCTACTTCCTAAAGGCAGTATTTCTCAATCGGAATTCGATGCTTTAACTGCAAACTTGTTAGGTTCTCAAGCACAGCTTGAAGCTGGTCAAGCTCAGTTAAATGCTGCTAACGTTCAGCTTTCTCATACTAAGATTGTTGCGCCTTTCTCTGGACGTATTAGTGATACCAAAGTCAGCACGGGTGACCTAGTTTCTCCATCTTCCGGCGTATTAACGACTTTAGTTAGCTTAGACCCAATCCATGCATCGTTCAGCATTAGTGAGCGTGAGCGTATCGAGCTAGGTATGGATCGTATTGAAGGTGACGGTACTGGTGACAGTGAGCGAGTGGAAGTTCAGATCATGCTTGAGAATGGTGAAGCGTTCGAACACCTAGGTCAGCTTGACTTCTTGGGTAACCGTATCAACCTCAATACTGGTACGATCGCGATGCGCGCGATTGCTGATAACCCGAATCAACAACTACTTCCAGGACAACACGTTCGTGTTGATCTACGTGAAAAACAATCTATTGATGTAGTGACCATTCCTCGTCGCGCAGTGCAGACCGACCTCGAAGGTGACTTCGTGATGGTATTGGTTGAAGGCGAAGCTGAACCCGTTGCTGAGCGTAGAAACATCGAGATGGGTCGCCAGGTTGAAGGTGGCGTGATTGTTCGCTCTGGACTAGAGAGGGATGATGCGGTCATCACTCAAGGCTTACAGCGTGTGCGTAACGGTATGTCTGTTCGCATTCAAGCTTCTGCTGAACAAGCTGAGTAAGGGGGCTATTTATGTTAAGTCGTTTCTTTATTCAAAGGCCTAAGTTTGCCCTTGTCATATCCATAATATTAACGCTGGCGGGTGCGATCTCTCTCGCTATCTTACCAGTGGCCGAATATCCAAAAATTAGCCCCCCATCGGTCAGTGTATCGGCATTCTACGCAGGTGCCAGTGCTGAAGTGGTGGAACAGGCGATAGCTGACCCCATAGAAACGTCGGTTAACGGTGTAGAAGATATGATCTATATGTCTTCCAAAAGTGCGAACGATGGTTCATTCAACCTTAACGTGACCTTTGATGTTGGTACTGATCCAGATATGGCTCAGGTCAACGTTCAAAACCGAGTGGCTCAAATCGAATCGAAGCTTCCACAAGAAGTTAGAATGGTAGGTGTAACGGTTAAGAAGCGTTCACCTGACCTGTTGATGGTATTGAATTTCTATTCGCCAAACGGTGAGTACGACGACCAGTTTCTTATCAACTACATCAACTTAAACGTTAAAGACCAGTTAGCGCGTGTTACTGGTATTAGTGAGGTGAATGTACTGGGTGGTGGTGAATACGCAATGCGTGTTTGGTTAGATCCTGAAAAAATGGCTAACCTCAATATCACCACCTCTGATGTGAATCGTGCGTTGGCAGAACAGAACGTTCAGGTAGCGGCTGGCCGTATTGGCGCAGCACCTTATAACAACGCGCAAGAAGTGCAGTTCAACTTGGTAACAAAAGGCCGACTAGAAACGGCTGATGAGTTTGAAAATGTAGTGCTTCGCGCAAATCAAGACGGTTCGACGGTTTATTTAAAAGACGTGGCGCGTGTTGAGCTTGGTAAAAAGTTCTACGATGGCAATGGTAAATACCGTGGTCAAGACGCTTCAATCGTAGCACTGTCACTTCAGTCAGACGCGAATGCGCTGGAAAGTGGCCAAGCGGTAATGGCGATGCTAGATAATCTAAGTAAGAACTTCCCTGAAGGCTTTGCTTATGAAGCGAGTTATGACACCACACTGTTCGTTGCTGAATCGATCAAAGGGGTAGTAAAAACGTTGATCGAAGCTATCTTACTGGTTATTGCGGTGACGTACCTGTTCTTGGGTAGTGCTCGTGCGACCTTGATTCCTGTGGTCGCGATTCCCGTATCTTTGATTGGTACTTTTGCTGTTATGCAGATGACGGGTTTTACCATTAACACGGTAACCCTGTTTGGTTTGATATTGGCGATTGGTATCGTAGTCGATGATGCGATCTTGGTTATTGAAAACGTTGATACCACAATGGCAAAAGATCCAACGATTTCACCACGTAAAGCCACGCTTATCGCGATGAAAGAAGTAACGGGTCCGATTATTACGTCTACTTTGGTACTGTTAGCGGTATTCATTCCAGTCGCGATGCTGCCAGGTATTACCGGCATCATGTATCGTCAGTTCGCTCTGACTATCTGTATTGCAGTTGTTATCTCTTCTATTAACGCTCTAACGTTGTCACCAGCACTGTGTTCATTGGTTCTTAAACAGGGCGGTGGTAACACAGCACGTTGGTATCAAGCGTTTAACCGTGGTCTTGAATCCGTAACTAACAAATACGGTCAAGTTGCAGGTTTCTTAGTCAAGAAAGGCGTTCTGCTGTTCACTTTCTTCGTTGTTGCTTTGGCGGCTGTTACTTACTTCGCGAAAACCACGTCTACGGCATTTGTACCTCAAGAAGATAAAGGCATCTTGCTGGTTAACGTGCAGCTTCCTGACGCGGCATCACTGTCTCGTACAGAAGATGTCACCGAGCAATTGCTAGAGATGGTTGAGCAAGAACCGGGAGTTTATGGTGTGACACTGGTGAACGGCTACGCATTCATGACGGGCGCTTCTGCTTCAAATGGTGCGTCGATGTTCATCAAGCTTCACGATTGGGACATGCGTAACGCATTGGATGGTCAGCATTCTGCGCAGGCTATCTCACAACGTATTAATGGCCGAGCAGCGACTGAACTGCCTCAAGCTATTGTGTTTGCCATGGGGCCTCCTGCAGTGCCGGGCATGGGTGCAGCGTCTGGATTTGAGTTTGTTCTAGAAGATACATTAGGGCGTAGCCGAACTGACCTGGCGATGGTAATGAATGACGTGATTGCTGAGGCGAACAAACAGCCTGAGGTTTCACATACGTTCAGTACTTTCCGTGCCAACGTTCCTCACTACTATGTCGATATCGACCGTGAGAAAGCACAACAGTTAGGTATTCCATTGTCGGAAATTTTCCAAACTCTGCAAGGTAATCTTGGTTCGCTGTACGTGAATGATTTCACCATGTTTGGTAAGAACTTCCGCGTAACCATGCAAGCTGACAGTGAACACCGTAGCAGCATGGATGACCTACAACGATTCCATGTACGTTCGTCTAATGGCGAGATGATCCCGCTAAGTACGCTTGTGACTTACGACCAGATCTTTGAACCAGATGTCGCATGGCGTTACAACATGTACCGCAGTGCCGTGATCCAAGGCCAACCAGCGCCGGGTTATTCAAGCGGTGATGCGATTGCTGCAATGGAACGTGTAGCCGCAGAAGTCTTACCTCAGGGTTATCAGTATGAATGGACAGGCATGGCTTACCAAGAAGTACTAGCCGGTAACCAAGCTATCTTTGCTTTCGCACTGGCTCTGATTTTCATTTACCTGTTTATGGTGGCTCAATACGAGAGTTGGACAATCCCGATCGCGATTATCTTAGTGGTACCGGTTGCAACCTTAGGTTCCTTCTTAGCGTTGAACCTGACAGGTACACCGTTGAACCTCTATGCACAAATTGGTTTGGTTCTTTTAATAGCCTTGGCCGCGAAGAACGCAATCTTGATTGTGGAATTTGCAAAAGTAGAGCGTGAAGAGAAAGACGCACCGATTGAAGATGCGGCGGTGAAGGGCGGTACGCTACGTTTCCGTGCTGTGAACATGACGTCTTGGTCGTTCATCTTAGGTATTTTCCCACTGATCTTCGCTGCGGGTGCCGGGCACGTGAGCCAGAACTCTTTAGGCATCTCACTGATTGGTGGTCTGCTATGTGTGTTACTGGCAGGTACGTTCTTAATACCAGGTTTCTACGCATTCGTGCAACGTAAGCGTGAAAAAGCACACGGTGGCAATACCAAGTTGATTCCACTCGATGATGAATAAACGAGTTATTCATATATAAAAATTAAGACTTAGTGTAGAGCTAGGTCTTTTTTATTCATATTTGGAATGGCAAGTCTTGTTTATATAACAAAATGTTTGTTATGTGACGGAACTAACACTCTAATTGGGATTGTCTAATAAAATGATGTTTTATTTATAAGTGGTTGTTTTAAAATTAAAAAACAATGTTGAGCTAACGGTTGTATGCTCGAAAATGTTTGCACAATAATGTGAAGTGTTTCAAAATTAACGGATTGTATTGAATTTTTTGTGAATTGAGGTTCTGATGAAAGTCATTGATTTATTTAAACACCGAGGCGATAGCATGTCTTCGCAACACTCAGAGTTTATGCAATGGATGTCTCCAGCTCTTAGAGATTACTGGGACGACTTTCTTAATCGTACGCAAAATAGCCATTTCTTTGCGTGGGTTCGTGATCACCATAAACCTGCAGTAAATGAAGATACACCAGAGATGCCGATAGAACAGCCGATCGTGTTAAAGCCAGAAGCGCAGCTTGTGTTTGATGAGCTTAACCAGAAAATCGGGCAAGTCATTCATACTGGCGACTGGATCAATGTAAGTCAAGAGCGTATTAACCAGTTCGGGCTTGTGACAGAAGATATGCAGTGGATTCACACTGAGCCTACTAAAGCAGAAACAGATTCTCCGTTCAAAACAACTATTGCACATGGTTTTTTAACCTTGTCACTGCTTCCTAGACTAACTGACAGTGTTGACCCTGATAAGTCTCAATTCCCGACAGCGAAGATGGTTGTAAACATTGGTCTTAACCAAGTACGTTTCCCATACCCTGTAAAGTCAGGCAGTAACGTTCGTGCTAAAAGTACGCTAACAAAAGTGACGCCAATTAACAAAGGCCTAGAAATTGAACGCGAAATTCGTGTAGAGATCGAAGGCATTCGTCGTCCAGGTGCTGTTATCGTTTCGGTGATTCAACTTCACTTCTAAGCGATATCTATAGATTCCTAAATAAAGAGAGAGCGTAAGGCTCTCTCTTTGTGTTTGTGCCATATCAAATCGATCTTGCCAGCATCATTAATAACATCACTAAAAGCATTTCGCTTACTTAATGCGTATGTAGCCGTACTCTTCGATAAGATCTTGCCCGCGTTTCGATGTCACGAATTTGATGAAATCTTGGCTTTCTTCAGAAACAGAGTCTGTTTTGTGCAGCAACAAGAATGGGCGAGCCAATTCATAGCTGTGATTGGCAATGTTCTTAGATGTTGGCTCTACGCCTTCAAATGTGATTGCTTTAATCGAGCGGTCAACAGAACCAACAGAGATAAAACCAATGGCGTGTGGGTTATGGTTAACAATCGTTTTCACCATGCTGTTGCTGTTCACAACCAAGTTATTTGGGTTGATGTCAGACACTAGGCGGTCATTAATGATTTTCGTTAAACCAAGTAAGCTCTCGAAGCTGTAGCGTGAACCAGAAGACGCTTCGCGAGTCACAACTGCGATAGGTTTATCTGCTCCCCCTACGGCTTTCCAGTTAGTGATTTTTCCTTTGTAGATATCGAACAACTGATCGCGAGTAACGTTACTCACAGAGTTTGAACGGTTGGTCACCACGGCCAGGCCGTCAAAGGCAATTGGAAATACCGTCAACTTCTCGTTTTGTTCAAGCTCGGTTAAGTAGCGTGAGCTCATACCGATGTCAGACACACCTTTATCAACCATGGTAATACCAGCTGTGGAACCAATCCCCTGAACCGCAATATAGTTATTAGGGTGAGTCTTGTTGTACTCCTCAGCTAATACATCCATCACTCGTGACACCGAAGTGGACCCCGAAATATTGGTTTCTTGTGCAAAAGCGGCTTGAGAAGATAGGGCCAAGGACAAAAGAGAGGCAAGCGCGACTCGTAACATAAACAACTCCTAGTGAATAATATATGTAGAGCATGATAAGTCGGTTATGTGACGCTTTTGTGAAATTCCATTTGCTCGACGTATAGCTGTTTGCTTGATGAGTGATAGCTTTCTGGGTTTACGAAAGCAAGATTCGTTTCTGGGAGCAGGGCGGGTATTTTTATTGCGTTTGTTCGCTAAAATGTTTGTTGAGTCCTAAGCTAAGTAGAGGAATTCACTACTTAGAAGTTTCTATGAAGTTACAAGGGGTGTTATGTCCGTCATTCATATAGAGCGGAATCGTCTTTTAATTGGGGCTGAAAGGATCTGTACTTCTCGAAATTGCAGCTTACCCGTAGAGCTAGGCAAGTCTCTATATGAAGAGTGTGAGAGAGGTGTACTGTTTTCTCAGGCGTATTACTTGCTTGATTCATCTCATAGCTATTATATAAATGAGATCGCCCGCGTTACCTTTGATGAGTCGCTATCTTGTTGGTGGGTGACAGTGCCACTTGAAGATGATACGGAAACAGATTCAGTGAATTGGGGACCTTATCCCTATCTTCCTAAATCGAAGGATCTTGATGCAATTCTAACTGAAATAGAAAAAGATCCTAAATCGTACTTCTGGTCATAACTCTTTTGCTTTTTGATGGTGTAATGCCAGAGTGGAATTGTCTGCATAAGCTTTTAATTAAGACACTTCCAGCGAATACGTCCAGTATCATTTTTAGACTCACGGTTTTATTTTTTGCAGTTGTGCTTGCGCTATTACTGCTCGGAAATCTTTTGGTGTTTGACCGTGATGTGTTTTAAATGCGGTACTGAAGTGAGCTGCACTTTTAAAGCCAGACTCATAGGCTACTTGAGTAATCGACTTATTCGATGTTCTGAGTTGTGTTGCAGCATGGGCAATTCGCTTTATCTTCAGTAGATTTGAAAACGACAGATTTTCAGCAGACAAGCGGCGTTTCAGAGTGGCAGGGGACATCTCCATGTAACTGGCTAGTGATTCTAACGAAATGTTGTTTTCAATGTTCTGCTCGATGTAATGTATAACCTTTTGCACCACTGTTAAACTGGAAGCTCGTGCAATGAGGACTAGTAATGCAGGGTACTTCTCTACCATTAGGGATAATAGAGCCAAACTCAGTTGAACAAGTGCATAGTCATTTTGAGAAGCCGAGTCAGCAAGCGATATGATCAGCTCTTTTAAATGAAAGATCTCAGTGTCAGTTTGATTGAACTTAAGGTACTTGCCTGGGAGTTGAGCCGAGTCTAAATCGCTGAACTGATTGATGAAATTTTGGTAAATAGCCGAGTCAAAATCTAAGCAGGTTGCGCTGAATTCACCATTTTCAGTGTTAACTGTGATGTCTTTAATCTGACCAGAATTGTAAAGTGTGAAATCGCCAGCTTGTAACGAGGCTTCAGTGCCGTTAGGCAGCATGAAAGAAATACTGCCCTTCGATACCATGAAGATACCGTTTTTTGAAATGGGGTAACGCTCCCGTTTTCTGGGGATAAAATTGCTAAACTGAGTAATAGTGATTGATGGCATAGCGTGCTTCTTTGAGGTTGTAATTTGATTGCTTATTGATTGCTTTTTTAAGTATTGTTTAAGCATGAGACATTTACAAAAAAGGCGCTAACAATTAGCGCCTTTAGAAGGTTGAACTCAGAAGAATTTAAGCTTCTGTTCCATTGGTCGTTTCAGGTTCGTTAGGTAAGTCTGCAAAAACTTGAGTAGGTTTTGCTACTAAGTTACGGTTTTCCTGATTAACTTCAGAGAGAACTACTTCTAAAATATCTCCCAGTTTGTATACCATTTCTTTATCGACAGATACAGTGCCCATATCACTGTTGCATTCGATTCTTTCTTTATTATCAATAATAAGAGAACCAGGGATAAATGCAGCGGCACCATTTTCGAGCAGGCGCACACGCATACCTGCACGGTTAATGTCGAAGATCTCTGCTTGGAAGCGAGTTTCATCTGCTGGAGCATTCGCTAGAGTACGAGCATATAACCAATCGCCTACATTGCGCTCTGCCATACCGTGGTGACGGCGGTGTAAGGCAAGCTCATCACCGATGGTTTCATCCGGTGTTTGAATTGGCGCTTTACCTAAAATGTGCGCTTTAAGCATACGGTGGTTAATCATGTCACCGTATTTACGGATTGGAGAAGTCCAAGTTGCGTAAATGTCTAAACCCATCGCGTAGTGCGGCGCAGGCTCATCGCTGATTTCGCTGTACGCTTGGAATTTACGAATACGGTTGTCGTAGTAGCTGTTGTCCAAAGAACCCAACCAACGACGTAGAGTAGCAAAACCTTCTAGAGAAACGATTTGCTCTTCAGTGAATGGTGTTTCCGTTTGCGGGTTTACTAGCTCAAGCACGTCAGCGACTTTCTCAGCCTTGAAACCAGAATGGCAGTTAAACACACCTTGGTTGAAGCTTTCTTTTAATACTCGACCTGCACAGATGTTTGCGCTGATCATAGACTCTTCAACTAACTTGTTCGCGCTACGACGCATGTCTGCATGAATAGCAACAACATCATTATCTTCGCTAAGTTCAAAGCGGTAATCGGGACGGTCAGGGAACACAACTGCGTTTGCTGAGCGCCAGGCTGAACGTGCTTGAGCGAATTGGTGTAAGTCAGAAACAATCGCAGCGATTTCTTCTGATGGTTGCCACCTCTCTGATGCGCCGGTTTCTAGCCAGTCTGATACGTTGTCGTAGGCAAGACGAGCGTGAGACTTGATGTTTGCAGCGAAGAAGTTGATGTCGTCGCCAATAACGCCATCTTTAGATACTGTTACTGTGCAACATAGAGCAGGGCGAATTTCATTCTCGATAAGAGAACATAGGTTGTCTGCGAGATCTCGAGGCAACATTGGGATGTTACGACCTGGAAGGTAAATCGTGAAACCACGCTCACGAGCTACTTTATCCATTGCGTCATCTGGAGAGATGTAAGCCGTAGGATCAGCAATCGCGATAGTCAGTTCAAAATCGCCGTTCTCTTTCTTTTTCGCGTAAAGTGCATCGTCCATATCTTTTGTGCTTTCGCCATCGATAGTCACAAAAGGTACGTGAGTCATATCTACACGTTCAAGATCGGCGTCATCATTGATCTGCCAGTTGTCGATGCCTGCAGGCTCACTGTTTGGTAGATCGTTTTGTGCCAGCGTAACCCACCAAGGAGCGATCTTATCATCAGCGTCTGTGATTTTTTCGGAGATCTGAGCCAGAAAGCCGTTGTCACCTTTTAATGGGTGCTGAACGATGTGAGCAACAACCCAGTCACCTTCTTTTAGCGTTTCAGGGTTTAATCCCTTCATTGCTTTCGCTTTAAGTTGCAGCTTTTTCAGTTGCGGGTGATCAGGAACAACGTTCAGTCGGCCTTTAAAAAGCTTAACTCGTGCGATGAAGCGAGTAAGACCTTGTTCAACCAGTTCCTCTGGCTCGGCTACTTCGCGTTCTTTCTCTGTACGAATGATGGCAATGACTTTGTCGCCATGCACACATTTTTTCATGTACGGAGGCGGGATGAAGTAGCTTGTTTTGCTATCGACTTCGAGAAAACCAAACCCTTTCTCAGTGGCTTTGATCGTACCTTCCTTTTTAGGGAGGGTTTCTTGGATTTGCTGTTTTAGCTGAGCGAGCAGAGGATTATCTTGAAACATCTTACTTTTATCTAACGAGGATACTTGAGCATACTATAATGATTGCGAGGCTCGATTACTACTTAAAGCCGAAGTGGGAGTGAATTAATTGCGCACTCATTTAAGTCTATCAATTTGACGATTGAAGCAAGCAGTGGCGAGATGTTCATCAAGTTTTGACGATATGGTAGCCAATAATGGTATAAAACCGAAAAATATGTGATGTATTTCAATTTTTTCTGGATTTTTTTATGCATTTAGGGAATAATCCGCCTCCCTTAGACGTCCCTAATGGCTTGAAGTGTTTTATTACTGCTTCGTAACTCTGAATGGAATCAGTATCTGATTGGATCAGTATTGGAATTGGTAGAGCTCCCGGGACCTTTTGTTTACTTATATATAGTGGGATCCCAATGTCCGAATCTGTAATTCAATTTAATGAATTAGCCCTAAACGATAACATTCTTTCAGCTCTTGATAGTATGGGTTTCGTTTCTCCAACTCCAATCCAAGCAGCAGCTATTCCTCTTCTTCTCGAAGGCCGTGACGCACTAGGTAAAGCACAGACAGGTACTGGTAAAACAGCTGCATTCTCTCTGCCTTTACTTAACAAAATCAACCTAAATCAACACAAACCGCAAGCAATCATTATGGCTCCTACTCGTGAGCTAGCGATTCAAGTTGCTGCGGAAATCAAAAACCTTGGCCGCGATGTTAAAGGCCTTAAAGTTCTTGAAATCTACGGTGGTGCTTCAATTGTTGACCAAATGCGCGCTTTAAGCCGCGGTGCTCATATTGTTGTTGGTACTCCAGGTCGTGTTAAAGACTTACTAACTCGTGACCGTCTACACCTAGATGAAGCGCATACATTCGTTCTTGATGAAGCAGATGAAATGCTGAAAATGGGCTTTGTAGATGACGTAACTTGGATTCTTGAGCAGGCTCCAGAAACTGCACAACGTGTACTTTTCTCTGCAACTATGCCTCCAATGGTTAAGACTATTGTTGACCGTTACCTACGTAATCCTGCACGAGTTGATGTTGCAGGTACTAATCATACCGTTGATAAAGTAGCGCAGAATTACTGGGTTGTTAAAGGCGTAGAAAAAGACGAAGCAATGTCTCGTCTTCTTGAAACTGAAGAAACTGACGCGTCAATCGTATTCGTACGTACTCGTCAAGACACTGAGCGTCTAGCTGATTGGCTATCTGCACGTGGTTTCAAAGCTGCTGCACTGCACGGTGATATTCCTCAGTCTCTACGTGAGCGCACTGTTGATCACATCAAACAAGGTGTTATCGACATCCTAGTTGCAACTGACGTTGTAGCACGTGGCCTTGATGTTCCACGTATCACTCACGTATTCAACTACGACATCCCATTTGATGTTGAATCTTACATCCACCGTATTGGTCGTACTGGCCGTGCTGGACGTAAAGGTAAAGCGATCTTACTCGTTCGCACTAACCAAATTCGCATGCTTCGCACTATCGAGCGCGTAACTAAGTCATCTATGGAAGAGATCCAACTTCCGCTACGTGATCAAGTAGCCGCAGCTCGTGTTGCTAAGCTTGGTGCTGAACTAGAAACTGAGAAAGAAAGCAAAGCAATAGAAAACTTTGCAGGTCTTATCTCTACGCTTCAAGAGTCTCTAGAAGTTGATGCTGCTACTCTAGCTGCAATGCTTCTTAAGCGTCAGCAAGGTAAGAGCCCACTATTCTACGTTGGCGAAGACCCAATGATCGCTGCTATTGAGCGTGATAAGAACCGTCGCAAAGAGCGTCGTGAAGATCGTGACAACGGCCGTGACGGTGGTGGTCGCAACTTCAATACTCAAGATTGGGATACTTACCAACTACAAGTTGGCCGTGAGCAAGGCGTTCAGGTTAAAGACATCGTTGGCGCACTAGCAAACGAACTTGGCCTAACTAAAGGTTCTATCGGTGCTATCAAGCTAGACCAAGGTTCTACTTACGTTCAACTGCCTAAAGCAATGAACTCAGAAACGGCTGGTAAGCTAAGCAAGCTTCGTATTCGCCAAAAAGAAGCTGGCGCTGTAGTTGTTGATTTCAACGACTTCCGTGAGCCTCGTCGTGGCGGCGGCGGTCGTGATGGAAACCGTGGTGGCGGTCGTGGTGGTCGTGATGGTGGCGGCTACCGTGGTAACCGTGAAGGCGGCAATCGCGAAGGTGGTAACCGTGAAGGTGGAAACGGCGGTCGTGGCGGCTACCGTGGTAATCGTGACGGTGCACGCGATGGTAACTCTGCTGGTGGACGTGATGGCGAACGTCGTTTCGACCGTAACCGTGGTGGCGATCACCGTGGTAACTTCCGTGGCGAACGTGGCCATGGCAACGGCAATGGCGGTGGTAACCGTGGTCGTCGTCCAGAGCGCAGCGAAGGTTAATTAACCTGTCTCCTAGACGCGTTAGTCTAGACCCTGAATTTAAAAGCCGAGCGTAATGCTCGGCTTTTTTGTGCCTGCTATTTGAACTTAAGCTTTGGTTGGTTCGATATATGCAGCCAGCTTACTTCAACTAAACTTCGCGCCTATAACTTATGTTATCGCTTAAACTTAGCTGTATCGCGTTCTAAGCCTATACTGAAAGAATGTGCTACAAGATACTAAAACAAAGAGTAAAGGCTATCTAAGCGACGTTATAGTGCATCTATTAGTAGAGTTGTGCTCGAAGGCAATCAAAAGAAGATCGGATCACTATTCTGAACTCCTGTGAGCTTTTTGATGTAAACACTGAGCAATTGAGAAATCGAGCAACAAACTATCAGTAATGATAAGCAGACGGAAGGGAAGGGCGGTGTTTTCTAGGCGGGTTGCCTGTATTTGTTCGAGTTGCTCTAATTAACGGAATCAAGTTAAAAATAACGTGATCACTTGTTTTCGTCACCTGTTCATTAATTTTATTATTCAACTATTTTTTAATTTCCCTCTCGAAATAAATAGTTTTATGACTAAGGTCAACTTAATTGTGTTCATTTGGTGATTTTTTCAAAACAAAAGTTGAAAGATTCAAAAAATATTGAATAATGGACTTAACTAAAATTGAAGTAAACACTTCATCCAATTCGTACTGAAACAGGATCCATATCCAATGTCTAATTCGTTTGTTCTGGTTATTAACTCGGGTAGTTCATCCCTAAAATTTGCTGTAATCGATTCTGTTTCTGGTGAAGCAGTATTAAGTGGTCTAGGGGAGTGTTTTGGTCTTGAAGATGCTCGTATGAGCTGGAAATATCAAGGCGAGAAAACTGAGATTGCCATTCAAGGTGAAGATAACCACCACAAAATTGCCATTGGTAAATTGGTTGGTCTAATGGAAGAGTTGGGTTTCACTGCTGATATCGTGGCGATTGGTCACCGTATCGTTCACGGTGGTGAGAAGTTCACTCAGACTGTTCGTATTACTGAAGAAGTAACAAATGAAATTGAAAGTCTATCAGACCTAGCACCACTTCATAATCCTGCTGGTGCTATTGGCATCCGTGCTGCGATTGAAGCTTTTCCTTCTCTACCTCAATTTGCAGTATTTGATACGGCTTTCCACCAAACAATGCCACAACGCGCATTTACTGGTGCAATAGCAAAAGAACTGTACACAGATTTCGGTGTGCGTCGTTACGGTTTCCATGGTACTAGCCACTACTTCGTTAGCCGTGAAGCTGCAAAAATGCTGAATAAGCCAGTGGAAGAATCTAGTTTCATCTCTGTTCACTTAGGTAACGGCGCATCTGTATGTGCAATCAAAGACGGTAGCAGTGTTGATACTTCAATGGGCTTCACACCACTTTCTGGGCTAATGATGGGTACACGTTGTGGTGACCTAGATCCAGGTATTATCGAATATCTACTTAAGAAAGGTTGGTCACAAGAACAAGTATTCAACTCTCTAAACAAGGAATCTGGCTTCCTTGGCGTGTCTGGCCTAACGAGCGATGCTCGTGGCATTATAGAAGCCATGGAGGAGGGGCACGAGGGTGCCAAGCTTGCATTTGAAGTATTTACCTACCGCGTAGCGAAGTACGTTGCATCTTACCTTGCAGCGCTAGATTCTCTAGACGGCATCATCTTCACGGGCGGCATCGGAGAGAACTCTCTACCAATTCGTCGCGAGATCCTAAATAACCTTAAGGTTCTTGGTTTTATTGAAGACGTTGTGGGTAATGAAGCTGCTCGCTTCGGTTCTGACGGCATCATTGCTAAGTCAGAAATGTTAGGTGCAGTAGCAATGGTTATCCCTACGAATGAAGAGTTTGTGATTGCTCAACAGTCGGTAGAACTTCTGTAATAGAATCTAAGAAAATCAGATAATGAAAAGCGAGCCCAAGTGGTTCGCTTTTTTGTTTTATATGTTCGTTAAACCATCACGAGCGATACTTTCTTCATCTAGTAGTTCTTCCAGTTAACGAGGCTAAAGCTGACTTATTTATGCTCCTTTTTAAGTTAGTGCTTTTACCTTTAAGATTCTGCTACCAAAACTTTTCCACATCAAAAGTAATCTGAAAAAGTAAGCTGTGTTTAGATATCGTTGACGAGTTTGTTGAGTTTAAGCCGAAGGTTAACAGAACGGATTGAAACTGAGGTAATTCACAATCCCTTTCTCCTCCTTAACTAACTGCCAAGATTTATGAAAATTTATGCTTAAATATTAGGAGACTAGGTGTTTATTGTGAAGATCGTAAAACTGGTGTTGACTCTCTGTTTGGTTAGCACAGTCCATGCCGAAAATTATGTTGAAATTACAGATACGGGGGAGGCTTACTCAAATAAATACTATACAATAAATGATGGTAAAAAAGACGTTCCCAAGGAAATAAGGGGAGAACTTAATTCAAGAACTAATGAGTTTTATCATGTAGCGAAAGGTCATGTTGGTAAGTTGGTTTATACAATTAAGAAAAATGATCAAGCTATATCTATAATAGATGTGTTGGGTAATTACGTTTTACACAGCCAGGACGGATGTAAACCAGCAACGGAAGAAGATTTCAAAGTATTTAGAAGAGAAGTGCAACCATTACATAGCTTTTTTGGGTATGACGTAGGTGTCGATAGTTACCTGGACGTAATAGAGAATCTAAAGCAATCTAATATAAGGTTTGAGAAAAGATGGTTTATAGGTTCTTCGAAGAGACCTGTTTTATACGTTTATGATGATCCAAGAGCGCCTGTGATTAATGGAGTAAGAGTTAAAACTCATAAAATGCAGTTTATAGATGATAGACTTTACAGTATTGAATTTTGGTGGGAACCAGAGTCTAACAAATTATCAGATAAAAATAATTTTACGTCAGCCAAAATCTACGATGGCTTAATTGATGGGTTAAAAACTAAGTATTTGAAAGACAAATCAATAGAAAATAAATTTGCTATTGCTACTGACTCAATTGGTTATGGCACCGATATAGGGCATAATTTTAATCATTTTTGGTTAAATAATTCACAGCATATTACAGTGCAACGTTGGCATAACTACCCAAATATAAAGCTAACCTATAATTCAACTAGATGGTTTAAAAAAGCAAGAGAAATTAATAAGGAGTTAAATACTCAAGCTAAAAAAGATGAGGAAAAAGCAAAGGCTAAGAAAAATGCTTCGTCATTGTAACCTGCCTAACCTAGAGACTAAAACCGAAGTAAGGGCTTAAGCCTGTATGCTAAAGGAATGACTGAATAGCCACCGAGTCAGTAAGCCTTTATCTAGACTGCCACTGCTCTCCTAGGCGATTTTCGCCTATTCTTGGATTTCACCACCAAAACTAGACAGCGACTTTTCAATACCTAAAGTCATTCATGAACCGCTAAATTAGCAAAGCCACTGATACGTTTTTGTCCAGATACCTGCCAGAGACAATCTGTCTGACAGTTATTGTCGGGTGGACGACACTTGTTACCAAGTGCCGTCTCCCTAAGAACCCAGCGTGC